>DAOUPA010000646.1 GCA_030626405.1 Planctomicrobium sp. | reverse complement strand
ATGCTTCGCCGAAGTCTGATCTCCATGAATCCGGTGGAAGCCATGGAACAACTCAGCCGCACGTTAGGGAAGTTTGAGACAAACAAGGAATTCCTCCAGAAGATTCGTGCAGTCCTGTAAGGAATCTCGCATCAGCGATGAACAACATATTGCCCGGTTCCAGTTCGCTGGTGACCGGGCTTTTTTGTGTTCTGAACTTGGACTCGCTTCAGGATTTAAACTTGAATGAATTGGACTTCTTTTTGCTCGATGGCTGAATGAATCGTCTGCTTGTATCGGTTAGGAAAGAAAGTCCAATTCCGTAATTTTGCCTGTAGGGAAGAGGTTGCATTGTCAGGGTGACTGATTGAAATTCTCATCACGCGAGGTCTGTTCTAATGCCGATGTTGTTCTCGCAGGATGTGCAGAGATCGGAAAGCAGGGGGCTTTTCGGCGAATACTGCTGGATCTTTCGGATTTCTGATCAGGTCTCATGGACGTTGACCGCTTCTTTTCTGGATTCACCCAGACGATGGCTCTTCAGTTGGGGCATCGCGGTCGTTCGTTTATTGTTGCGTCGCTGGCCACCGTCTCTCTGTTAGCCGGTTGCCGTCATCACGACGCTGTGGTGACCGATTCAGCACCTTATCTTCAAGCTGCCACGGCGATTGAGACGCCGGATTTGCAGATTCCTACTGATACAGAAGTTCATTCGGCACTTCGACCTGTGTCGTTGACGTCTGAGATCCCGACGGAATTTCGAGACGTCAGTCTGCAAGAAATCGTTCAGATTGCCCTCGCAAATTCAGAAGTGTTTCGTGACCTGGGCGGTGTGGTTTTGCGGTCTCCGAGTTCAACTCGCACGACATTAGATACTGCGATTCTGGAGTCCGACCCACGATTTGGTCCACAGGCAGCCCTCTCCGCGTTTGATGCAACTTTTGCTGCGAGTGTCTTCTATGAAAAGAATGACAGAGCGCTCAACAACGAATTCTTCGGAGGGGGAACGCGAATACTTGCTCAGGAGGCGATGGTCTATCAGGCGCAAATTTCCAAGCGGACGCCGTTTGGGAGTGAATTCACTTTCCGAAACAACATCGACTATGACGACAACAATGCCCCTGGAAACCTTTACGCTGGTGCATGGAATTTTAATGTCGAAGCGGAGTACAGGCAGTCTCTCTTGCGGGGCGCTGGAATTGATTTTGGTCGAATTGCCGGAACGAGTCGAATCCCTGGTGTCTATAACGGAGTCTTGATCGCAAGGGCGAATACCGACGTTTCAATTGCTGAATTTGAACTTGCGGTCCGCGATTTTGTGGACGATGTGGAAAACGTCTACTGGGACTTGTACTTTTCTTATCGAGACCTCGATTCAAAAATCGCTGCTCGTGATACATCTCTTGCCACATGGCGACGTGTACAGGCACTTGCTTCACAAGGAAGAATTGGCGGAGAAAAAGACAAGGAAGCGGAAGCTCGCGAACAATATTACCGTTTCAAGGAAGCAGTCGAGAATACACTGACCGGCAGAGTTCTGGGTGGCCGCTCACAATCAGAGCGAGGATTGTATCTGACTGAACGGCGTTTACGTTATCTCGTCGGGTTGCCCGCATCCGAGGGAGTGATCCTTCGGCCGAATGACGAACCGACACGAGCGAAAATTATCTTCGATTGGGATTTGAGTCTCGAAGAGTCTCTCTCTAAGCGGGCGGAACTGCGTCGGCAGAAGTGGATGATCAAGCGGCGGGAATTGGAACTCGTCGCCAGCCGGAACTTTCTTCTTCCAGATCTCGATGTCGTCGCCCTTTCACGTTGGCGCGGTTTTGGTGAAGACTTTGCACGCTACAATGATCCCGATCAATTCGGAAATGCTCTTGGAAACTTTGCCGCCGGTGACTTTCAGGAAACGCAGCTCGGAGTGGAACTTTCATTTCCAATCGGGAATCGACAGGCACACGCCGCTGTTCGGAATGCGGAATTCCTTCTCGCCCGGGAGCGAGCACTTCTCGGTGAACAGGAGCAGAGGATTGTTCACGATTTAAGCAATGCCTACGCCGAAGTGGATCGTGGCTATCATGTCCTGCAAACGGTTTACAATCGTCGAGAGGCCGCTCGCGAACGTGTACAGGCATTGCAGGTTGCCTTCGAGCAAGATCAGGCACAACTCAATATCTTCCTGGATGCCCAGCGTCGGCTCGCAGAGTCAGAGTCTCATTACTATGACACTCTCGTTGTCTATAACGATTCCATTCGCTCCATGCACCGCGAAAAAGGAACTCTATTGGAATTTCTCGGCATTCATCTCGCCGAAGGCCCTTGGCCTCATCAAGCGTATGCTGACGGGACGGACAAGATTGATCGAAGAACGATCCTTGAAAACAAACACCTTCCAAGCCACCGTGTGATTTCGACCGGCTTTGCGGATCGTTGAGTCATCGAGGATTTGCTGTGTGCCACGGCTCTGCGAGCCGTTCCGATGGACCATCGACACATATAAATTCAATCTGCACTGCTCACAGAGAAGTGGCACCCAACGCGGGGTCAATTAGCCCCCTCTCCCCATCGCCGACTCTTTCTCTTTCCCTTCTCGCGAGTTAAAAACTACCAGCGAATCAGTCTGGAGCTAACGATTCTTTACAAGTGATTGAATTTGATCACTCATGTTTTCGAAGTTCACGTCGCTGATTTGAACGGTTTTCTTCGACGCTGTTTCACCAGCTGTGATTTCGAGTTGAGACTTGCTCACGCCGAGTTCTTTCGCCAGAAGCTTGATGATTGCTTTGTTCGCTTTCCCTTTTTCGGCGACTTGCGTGACTGCAATTTTCAGACGACCATCGTGTTCACCAACGATCTCGTTGCGGCGCGAGCCAGGTTGCGCGTGGATCGGGAGTAGTACACCATTCTCTGTCTGGCGAAGCTGAATTGTCATTTCAGTGACTCGCAACCGGCGAAGAGAACACTTCCAAGCCGAATGATGGTTGCTCCCTCTTCGATGGCGATTTCGAAGTCGCTGCTCATGCCCATAGAGAGTTCGGACAGTTGAACGGCATCAGCCTGTTCGTTGAGCCGGTTTCGCAACTCGCGTAAACCGCAGAAGGTATCGCGGATCGGAGATTCAGAATCACTCGCTGGCGCCATCGTCATCAACCCTGTGATTTCGATGTTTGCAAACTCAGCGATTTCCTCCCAGGTGTCACTGACTTCTTCAGGCGTGAAACCGCTTTTTGATTCTTCTCCGGAAACGTTGATTTGAAGAAGAAGGTGTGGCCTGAGTTGCAACTCTCCGGCAACACGGTCAACGTGAGCGAGCAACTTGAGAGAATCAATGGAGTGAATCAACTCCACAAACGGTAGAACAGCTCGCACTTTGTTTCGTTGCAGTTGTCCGATTAAGTGCCAGGAAACTGATT
>DAOUPA010000244.1 GCA_030626405.1 Planctomicrobium sp. | reverse complement strand
CTGTTGGATGAGCTGGACATCGCCGAAAATACTCTCATCGTCTTCGTCAGTGACAACGGAGGCTGCACCATGGAAGAAGGCGCAGCTGGCGGCAGATTTCCCGGCAACAACGGACCGTTCCAGGGAGGCAAGGCGACAACGTATCAGGGCGGGCTGAACGTGCCGCTGCTGATGAACTGGAAAGGCCGACTGCCCCAAGGCATGATCTCGGATGATCAGGTGATGCATTGCGACCTCTTTGCCACCTTGTTGGACGCTGTCCACATCCCGGTTCCAGAAATGAACGGCAAGAACCCGGTTCGCGGGATGTCGCTGATGCCGCACATGCTTTCGGCCGGGAAGGAAACCATCCCGGAGCGAACGATGATCTTTGAGCTGTGGGGCAACATCGGTCTGCGTAAGGGGGACTACAAATTATGGAGCCAAATTGCGAGGGAGTACTCCCCGGATTGGGACGCCCTTGTCGCCGAACTAGAGCACACCG
This sequence comes from Planctomicrobium sp., assembly GCA_030626405.1. Classification (GTDB taxonomy): domain Bacteria; phylum Planctomycetota; class Planctomycetia; order Planctomycetales; family Planctomycetaceae; genus Thalassoglobus. The sequence continues at coordinate 9,641 of DAOUPA010000244.1, read as the reverse complement.
ATCTCGCCCTCTTCGACCTCAGCAAAGACGTCGCCGAAAAAAAGGATCTGCGAACCGAGTTCCCTGAGGTTTACGCCTCGCTCAAGACGGAGCTGATCGATCATCTTTCCAACATCAACGCGGAGTACTCCGGCGGTGGGAGTCCCGAGGTTCTGAATCGTGAGAAGCCCAAGTCCCCAAAGACTGCTACTATCCCCGCTCCGAAACGCCGGTCGCCAGATCAGTTCTTCAAGAATCGAGACCGGAATGGGGACGGAGCGATCACGCTGGAGGAATACATCGGCAACCCAAAGGATCGCAATGTCCCCGCCCTGACCAAGCGGTTCAAGAAGATTGATTCAAATGGCGACGGCAAGCTGCAACTGGACGAATTGAAAGAGCAAACGTAATGAACCCCGGAAAACTACCCATCATCTGGACCGTGTTCAGTGACTCTAACGAGCCGCCAGTTCGAAATCCAAAGAAAAAACGAAGTCGAACCACAACTTCAACTCATGCCCAATCAAAACCAGCAGTTGGTACTTCGAATTAAGAACTTCGTAACCGTCCGGTTGAGCGATGGTCATATGGGAACTGTCGGTTGATCAGATTTTCAGGATAAGGAATAAACAATGCGTATGTTTTTGATTTTGGTATTAGTGGTGTTCGTCGCTGGTGTCCCTTCGGCAGTCGCTCAGGAGTCTGAGCTCAGCGAGAAGCGAAAGAGCCAGCTCATTAAACGATTCCCCAAATCCGACGAAAACAAGGACGGCAAGCTCGATGACGCAGAATTACGCGCCTTGCGAGATTTCTTCGAAGCCAGGCGAAATAATGCCCAATTAACTCCGGCTTCAAATGGTAAGGCGAATGCGGATGCCGATAAATGGAAGACGGTAGGCTTCAGGCAGGGGAACACCATGGGCGGCGGCGAAGCGGCGATCCCGAAAGACGGGAAGTTTCGCGTTTTTGTCTTAATGGGACAATCCAATATGACAGGCACCGCGCGGGCAGCCGAACTCAAATCGCCTTACACTGAAAAACACGATCGCATCAGAATCTGGGCCAATGGGCGGTGGGAGTACTTTGTGCCGCGCAATCGGTTTGGGCCGGGCGTATCCATGGCGCACGAGCTTGCGGACCTTTGGCCCAACGACACCATCGGCATCCTCAAAGTTTCAGACGGCGGAACCGGCGTACGCGCATTCGAAAAAAACTGGACCAAGGAACGGGCGGCACGCACCTTCGATGGAAACAAGGGGTCGATGTATAAGGATCTCATGAACGCTGTCGCGGCCGCAAAGAAAATTTCGCAGCCTGAGTTTGGCGGCTTCGTCTGGAAGCAGGGAGCCGCGGATGGAACCAAAAAAGATCTCGCTAATGAGTATTTCGATACGTTCAAACTACTTGTTTCGGACCTGCGCACCGACCTGGTCGCCTCGGACCTGCCGGTCTTTATTCTGTCCACCATGAACGACCAAGACTTGCTCAAACGCGCTCTGGCCACCATGAATGACGAGGATGTACTCAAAGCGAAAAAGTCTGCAAGCAAACCTCCCTTGAATGACGCGGAACTGCTTAAAGTTCTCGTGTCGTACATGAGCGACTTACCCAAAGCAAAGAAGTTGTCAGGCAGACCATACATTGCAACGGTCATCATGGCACAAAACCGAGCGGGTCGAGAGATCCCCAATGTTGTCAATGTCCACCATGGCAAGTTGCCCGTCGGGGAAGACGGAATCCACCTTAACGCCGAGGGCCAAATCAAACTTGGCAAGATCACAGCCTCCGCAATCGAAAAGTTTTACAACACAAAACCCGCCACAAAATCAAATTAGTCGCGGCATTCGTGGAACTGCATCACATGAATAATATAGAGCAGACGAAAGTTTTGACCTTAACAACGGCGCGAGGAATCAGATGAACGTGCCAGCCAGACGAGGCAGTCGACGACGATGGCGCATCTGGATCCCCCTTCTCGCGTATCTGTTGAAGAGTGCATACTTTTTGAAAAGGATCGCATATTTTGTTTTGAACTTGTCCATTGGGAAATCCATGCTTCGAGTTGTTCTACTGACGTCACTTCTGCTTTTCTCTTATTCTAGAACTAGCGCAGAAGAAATCGATTTCGCATCACAGATCGAACCGATCTTCGCGAAGCACTGTATTTCTTGCCACGGTTCCGAAGAGCAGAAATCGGGTTTGAGACTCGATCGACGTGCGTCGTTGTTGCGAGGTGGTGATTATGGCGAAGCGGCCATTGTTCCAGGAAATCCCAACGCGAGTTTCCTAGTGAAGGTCGTGCATGGCGACGAACCAGATCTGCAAATGCCCCCTGAAGGCGATCCACTTACTAAACAACAAATCTCTCTGCTAACGCGTTGGATTAAACAAGGAGCTCAATGGCCTGGCCAAATGAATGCGACGGCCGATGACATTGAAAGCGATCATTGGTCGCTCCAACCGCTCTCGGCTATCCAGCCGCCTCAAAAAGAGACGTCACAGACTCATCCGATCGACGCGTTTATCGTAAAAGCTCTTCATGAAAAATCGCTCGTACTATCTGAACCGGCCGATCCCACGACGCTTATCCGACGCGTGACGTTGGTCCTGACGGGGTTGCCGCCGACACCAAATGAAGTTGAGCAGTTCGTTAACCATCCCAACGGGATCGAAGTCGCTTACGGACAAGCAGTCGACCGGCTACTTGCTTCGCCCCGCTACGGCGAGCGGTGGGCCCAACACTGGTTAGACGTTATTCGATGGGCGGAAACAGTTGGGTTTGAAACAAATAAAGAACGGCCAGATGCTTGGCACTATCGTGACTGGGTGATCGGCTCGTTGAATGATGACAAACCTTACGATCGGTTCGTGTTTGAGCAGCTCGCCGGTGATACAGTTGGCGAAGACGCGGCACTTGGATTTCTTGTTGCTGGTCCGGCCAACTTGCCAGGGCAAATCGGTCGAGACGAAGAAGCGATGCGTCAGGCGCGGCAAGATGAACTGGATGAAGTCATTCGAACCGTCAGCCAAGGGCTGTTCGGTTTGACCATTGGCTGTGCGCGTTGCCACAACCACAAATTCGATCCGATATTGCAACGCGACTACTATGCGATGCAAGCCATGTTTGCGGGACTCTCGTATGGTAATCGCCGTTTACGAGGCGACATGAATGACAAGTGGACTGAGCAAGTCCCCTCGGTTCGAGAATCGTTGCGGTCGCAGCGTGCCGAGTTGGAGTCGCTCAGGAAAAATCATCAACTGCAAGTTGCATCAAGTGATATTCAGACCGACATGTTTGAGCCCATCAAAGCTCGGTCGGTTCGGATGGAAATTGCCGCAACAACAAACGCCGCAGCGGCCTCCCTTTATGAATTTCAAGTGTGGACGGTGGACGCCGAAAACGCGGTAACAAAAAACATTGCTCTTGCGTCCGCAGGGGCAGTTCCATCGGCATCCAGCTTCGAACTGGCCAACCAGACGCGGCATTTCGATAACCTCGTCGATGGCTCGTCCGACCGACGGCAAGCCTTCCCTTGGGTGGCGGCGACACAGGGACCAGCATGGCTTCAAATCGATTTGCAACACCCGGCGATGATTGACCGAGTCGTTTGGGATCGCGGCAACAACGTCCCCTCGGACTACGTGATCAAAGTCTTGCCCGTTGGCGAGGAGCAGTGGCAGGTTGTCGCGTCAACCAGCAATCGACTACCCCGAGAAGACGATACTCGCAAGGCCGACAAGATCAAACTAGCCCATCTTTCCTCAAAGCAAGTTGAGGAGCTCGTCAACAAGATTTCCGAAATTAGAAAAAAACAAGCGAATCTCACTCGGCTGGCAGCCGGGCCAAAAGTCTACGCGGCCAACTTTACGGATTCGCCACCTTCGACATGGTTGTTGCGTCGCGGTGATGCAATGCAACGAGTCGAAGAAATACCGCCTGCAATTCCGTTAGTGCTGGGTAACTTGAAACTCAGCACGGATCACCCTGAAAAGGAGCGACGGCTTGCATTGGCCGCTCACCTGACTCAAAGTGATCACCCACTGACCGCGCGAGTGATCGTCAATCGAGTCTGGCAACAACACTTTGGAATTGGACTGATCGACACACCATCTGATTTGGGCAAGATGGGCTCGCCACCTTCGCACCCTGAATTGCTCGATTGGCTCGCAGCTGATTTTGTCAAAGGGGGTTGGTCGCTAAAACGATTGCATCGCCAAATCGTCCTGTCGCAAACTTTTCGACAGGCAAGTCAGCCCGACGACGATGCTCTGTCGGCCGACGCCGAGTCGCGACTTCTCTGGCGGTTTCCGCCTAGGCGTTTGGAGGCGGAAGCGATTCGGGATTCGATTCTTGGCGTTAGCGGGAAATTGAACTTGCAAATGGGAGGTCGCGGATTTGATTTGTTCGACCGTCGAGGCGGGCTCTCCGATTACCACCCCAAAGAAACGTTTGACACGTCTGGATGGCGTCGCATGGTTTACGCTCACAAAGTTCGAATGCAGTCGGTTGATATATTCGGTGCCTTCGATTGCCCTGACTCCGGTCAGATGAAACCTCGACGCACGAGATCAATTACGCCACTTCAATCGCTAAGCCTCCTCAACAGCCCCTTCGTGCTGCGACAAGCGAAGTTTTTCGCCGAACGAGTCGCAGGTGAAGCTGGGGACAAAATTGACCTTCAAGTTGAATTGGCTTTTCGACTCGCGTTTTCACGCGCACCTTCCGAAGTGGAAAAACAACCGATGGAGACTTTCACACGCGAACAAGGCCTTGCGCAGCTTTGCCGAGTGCTGATGAATGCGAGTGAATTTTTGTATATTCAATGACCAAATATTTTCGTGCTTCACGATCAGCAACCGCAGCACAATTGACTTCCTTAAATACCATGACAGCATCACGCAAAACCAACTTGAATAACAGGCTTAGCCGGCGACGCTTTCTGGCGAACACCGGAGGTGGGCTAAGCGCTCTTGCAATAAACGCCATGTTGACGGAGGAAGCTCGTTCATCTTCGAACGAGGGCGATGCATCGAATCCGCACGCGGCGCGTCAACCACATCATGCCGCGAAGGCCAAAAGCGTGATCGTCGTTTTCTGTTCCGGTGCGTTGAGTCATGTCGATACTTTTGACTACAAACCGGAATTGGTCCGTCGGCATGGGCAGCCAATGCCCGGCAACGAAAAACTTGTTTCATTTCAGGGCCCCAACGGAAACCTCACTAAACCGCTGTGGGATTTTCGTCCCAGAGGCGAGTGCGGAAAAATGGTTTCCGACCTCGTTCCGCATATCGGCGAAATGTCGGACGAGCTTTGTTTCTTTCATTCGCTCACCAACAAATCCAACACACATGGACCTGCCGAAAATGTGATGAACACTGGATTCACATTTGATGGTTTCCCCAGCATGGGTTCCTGGATCAACTTCGCTCTTGGCAGTGAAAATCAAAACTTGCCTTCGTTTGTCGCGATTGAAGACCCACGTGGAATGCCACAGTCCGGGCCAAACAATTGGGCTAACGGATTTCTGCCGGCCGCGTTTCAAGGGACTCCCTTGAGCACGACCAAACCGATTCGGCACTTAAACAGGCCGAAGAGCGTTTCTCCGGAAACCGACCGAGCAGCACGCCAGGCGATCCAGCTTCTGGAACAACAGAACCAAAGAAAGTTTCCGGGCGACTCGAATCTAGCGGCGAGGTTGGCCAGCTATGAATTGGCGGCGCGGATGCAGTTGCATGTGCCCGAGGTTGCGGACCTGTCCAGCGAACCAGAGCACATCCGAAAACTTTACGGCTCCGACAGCCCCAACAAAACGAAAGCGGACTTTGCCAAGAACTGTATCCTGGCGCGAAGGTTGGTCGAACGTGGCGTTCGCTTCGTGCAACTTTTCAACGGCGCCTATGCCTCAGGTGGAAAAATCAATTGGGACGGTCACAGCCAGTTAAAAAAACAATACGAAGTACACGGAGAGATACTGGATCAGCCGGTGGCGGGTCTCTTAAAGGACCTCAAACAACGAGGGATGCTGAAGTCAACGCTCGTTGTCTTCGCAACCGAATTTGGGCGAATGCCAATGTTCCAAGCGGGGACTTACGGCCGCGACCACAACCCTCTTGGCTTCACGTGCTGGTTGGCAGGAGGTGGCGTAAAAGCGGGGTTCAGCTACGGTGCAACCGACGAATTCGGTTTTCAAGCTGAGGAAAACGTGACCACCGTTCACGATTTTCATGCAACGATTCTTCATCTGATGGGGCTCGACCACAAGCGACTCACATTCTATCACAACGGAATCGAGCGAAGACTGACTGACGTGCACGGCCATTTAATTCGCGAAGTGCTCGCGTGAAAGTTTATCGTCTAACCGCAGACCCACCGGGTCGCGCGTTTTGAAGTAACTACCAATCTTGCCGTTCTGCATCAAGCCGTACAGGAAGAGCAGATTGCGAGGTGCTCCTTTCTTGTCGCGTACAAAGGAAAAATAGTCTTTCGAAAGGCGTTCGGATATGCCGATATCGAATCGAAGCGACCGTTCACGACGAACGAATTGCTTTCGATCGCATCGAGCTCCAAACCCTTTATGGCATCCGCGTTAATGGTCCTGATTGATCAGGGAAAGGTGAAGTTGGATGATCCGGTGGAGAAATACCTGCCGGAGTTCACAGGGATAAGGGTTGAGGGCAGCCAATCGCGAGCGCGGCCGATGACAGTTCGCCACCTGCTCTCGCACACCGCAGGGTTTTTGGGGAACAAGAAAACCACTCCCGAGAAGATGGAACTGATCCGCAATTTCAAACGCCCCCTGGACGAAGCGGTTAAACGCATTGCGGAGTACGATCTTTTGTACGAGCCGGGAACGAAATACATTTACTCCGGCACCGGATATTGCGTGTCGTGTCGCGGAAGTCGTTCTTGGGCAGTCGCTCGAGGAGATTGCGCAGGACGCCTTGTTTCGCCCCCTGGGTCTGGGTCGCACGACCTTTTTGCCCTCGAAAGAATTACGAAAGACGGTGCCTTCAATGTATCTGAGGCAAAGCGGGAAGCTACTGAAACAACGTTCCATGGCGGAGGCCGACGAATTCCGCTTCATCCTGCCGGGGGGATCGCTGTTCTCGACGTCAGACGAGATGGCTGTGTTCGGTCAGATGCATCTGAACGACGGTGTATACAACGGACAGCGAATCTTTTCCGAGGCGTCTGTAACCGAGATGCGGCGACTACAGACACCTGAAGACTCTTTCTTGTTCTACGGATTGGGATGGTTCCGGGGCGACCTTTCAGAGTCCGGCTTGGCCGAACTCGTTTTTCACGGCGGCACGTTGGGGGCGGATTTGCGAGTTGACCGGAGGCGGGAGTTGGTGACCGTTTTTCTCGTTCATCAGGCTGCGCGCCAGGTCCGGCCCCTAAAAACCGAGCTTTATAAGCAAGTCAACGAGATGGTTTCAGTACCGAATGGTCGTTGATCGTATAAAAGTACCGCAGGTATAAATTCACAGCACACATCTAACAAAAGTAAGAGACCTTAGAAAATTCTATCCACTCTCTTCACAGAGTTTCTGCTGATAGTGAGCAAAGCCAACGCCGAGGACCGGCCGAATGTCGTGTGGCTGACTATAGAAGATACGAGTTCCTAGACAATGGGATGTTATGGGAACCGTTCCGTCAAGACACCACAAATCGATGCCCTGGCGAAGCGGGGAATTCAGTTCACAAAAGCCTGGTCCACGGGTTCGCAGTGTTCGCCGGCTCGAGCGACGCTGATCACGGGCAGTTACGCGACGACCTACTTGCGGCATCACAATATAACTCACCCTCAAAAATGCTGGAACTGTAAGGCAGAATTGCTGCAAGGACACAACATTCCCATCTACTCAACCGTTTGATAGCACAGCGAGAAACCCACCGTTTTCGCTTGCGCGCAATTTCGGCTGGACAGGGCCGTCGAATTTCATCCGGCGAGACTCACAACTCTCTTGAGTCCCTTTTCTGTTGGCCAAACTCGTCAACTCTGCTCGCTGGCATTCCCGGCCTGTCTCGTTTTGGTGTGTGTCCGCCAGAACTTGTCAAAGTAATTTCGTTGCGATCGTCGCTAACCGAGTGTAGTATCAGCGGTGATTCTTCCACAGTGTCTCATGAATCGACGAGGAGAGCCAGATGACGACCGAATCGTCTCGCGGCCTGCGTTTTCACGGCGTCCTGCACATTGTCATCCTTTGTGTCTGCTTTGGCTCACATCTCAAGGCCGCCGATTGGCCACGCTTTCGTGGGCCCACGGGGGAAGGGATCAGTCAGGACGCAAACGTCCCCACCGAGTGGAATGACATGAAGAACGTCAAATGGAAACTCAAGATTCCCGGAAAGGGGTTTTCGAGTCCCATCGTGGTCGGAGATTACGTTTTTGTGACATGTCATTCCAGTTCCCAGGACGATCTTGAGCGCCGGCTCCTCTGCGTTCAGCGTCACAGAGGCAACATCGTTTGGTCCAAGATCGTCCCATCTGCGGCAGCCGAGAGGCGTGGCCCAGGATTCGGAACTCGTCACGGTTATGCATCGCAGACACCGGTCAGCGATGGTAAGCGAGTCTACGTCCTGTTCGGTAACACGGGCGTGCTGGCCTTTGACATGATGGGAAAGCAGCTATGGCAGAAAGATGTCGGTCGAGAGAATGCAGCGATGTTCGGCTCCGGTGCCAGTCCGATTCTGTACAAGGACCGCCTTATTGTGACTGCCGGCGCCGAGAGCGAGTCAATTCGCGCGTTAGACACGAAAACCGGCAAGGAAATCTGGAAGACGGAAGCCACAAGTCTGTCACGATGCTACTGCACGCCGGTGGTCGTCAAGAACGCAAAGGGTGAGGACGAGCTTGTGATCTCAGTTCCGTACGAGGTCTGGAGCTTGAGTCTCGACAGCGGCAATCTCAAGTGGTACGCCGAGACACGAGTGGACACCAACTCCTGCCCCACCGTGGTCAGCCGGGACGGCATCGTCTACGTGATCGGTGGCCGCAGCGGTGGCCGTGCTGCAATCCGTACCGGCGGCAAGGGGGACGTGACGAAATCCAACGTCCTCTGGTCAACAAGCGGAGGCTCTTACGTGCCGTCCCCAGTGCTTCACAATGGCCATCTCTACTGGATCAACGATCGCGGCGTTGCCTATTGTGTCGATGCCAAGACCGGCAAGGAAGTAGCCAAGAAACGAATCGGTGGCCAGTTCTACGCCTCGCCAGTGCTTATCAAGGACAGACTTTACCAGGTGAGCCGCTTCAGTGGGACCTACGTTCTTGAGGCGACACCCGAATTGACACAGGTCGCGCACAACACGCTCTCCGACGACAGTGACTTCAGTGCAAGTCCGGCCGTCAGCGATGGCCAATTCATATTACGTTCGGATGAGTATCTGTATTGCATCCAGGCAGAGTAGGACGGCTGCTGGCCGTCATAGGTCGACGACATGCCCTGGAACGCCACCGATTGCGATGGCACACCCGTGGGCCAGGTCGGATCAGTCGCGAGGCACATCTTGCCATGGCCTCACGCGGATTCGGCCCCAGTTCTGTCCGCGAAACTCGTCGAATGCGGGACAGCAAAACAAACGACCGTATAAGCGGACTCCGTATGCGCCAGCGGAACTCATAGGTTTAAGCGAACTCAAGCTCGACCGGAGGATT
>DAOUPA010000341.1 GCA_030626405.1 Planctomicrobium sp. | reverse complement strand
GGTCACTGCAGGAATTATCAGCGCAACTGAACGTGCGCCAGGCATCAATGAGCGGGAAGGTTACATCCAGACCGATGCCGCGATTAACCCCGGCAATAGTGGAGGTGCATTGGTGAACTTGCACGGTGAAGTCATCGGCATCAACACAGCGATCTCAACCAGAAGCGGCGGCTACGACGGAATCGGGTTTGCGATTCCGTCGAGCATGGTGCGCTGGGTCGCAGACCAGTTGATTGAGGGGGGAACCGTCCAGAGATCATATCTGGGTGTGCACCTGCAACAAATTTCAAACGATCTTCGCGATCAACTCAACGTGCCAGTGGGGCGTGGAGCACTCGTTGCCGAAGTGAGGAGCGGAACACCCGCCGCAAAGGCAGGTCTTGAACCAGGTGACATTGTCATGGAATTCAATGACAAGCCGATTGGAAACCGCGACGACCTTGTCAATTTCGTAGAGCGATCTGCTTCGGGAAAGACATACAAAACTGTCGTTCAAAGGGATGGGGAATTGAAAACGATTTCCGTCAAACTCGAAGTCATGCCCAGTGGTTACACTCCAGCGCTTAAGCGTGCTTCTCATCAACCGAAGAGCGAGGAGCGTCCCAAGGATATCGCGATTGATGCAATTGGCATCGAGGTCATTGAACTGGAGTCAGAAGTTGCACAGCAACTCGGAATCAAGGAAAATGTTTCTGGAATCATCATTCGTAAAGTGAAAGCTGGGACTCCCGCTGAGGAGGCTGGTTTACAAGTTGGAGACGTGATTCAAAGAGTCGGCTCCACGACGATTCACTCAATCAAAGATTTTGGGGACGCAATTGATAAGACATCTCTGGCGAAGGGAATCCTGCTGCATATTAAGCGTCAAGACGGTTCCGCGTTTGTCGTCATTAAATCTTAAACCTTGAAGTTCTATTGTGTTTCTCATCTTGAGCGCCCGCCGGTCGGAAACGAACGGTGGGTGTTTTTTATGGGCCAGGGAATAGGGATCAAGAGGCAAGGGAGGGTGGGAATTTCTGTCGGTGCGCCTTGAGGAGGAGATATTGCCCGAACGGCACCGGCCATTCACATTTTCCCTTGCCCCTCAATCCCTGGTCACTTGTCCAATAAAAAAGGCTCACTGATCTTTTGGGACCAGTGAGCCGTTTTTGACTTGATCAGACGTCACGTTTTCTATTTACGGAAGAAATCGCTCGGTCCTTTGTGTGTATAGTATGGATAGACGACTGCACCACCGGTTGCCTGGCGCTGTGGGTATACCAGATTTCGCGGACGTTGATACCCGTATGTGTAGTTGTGACGTGGATAGCAATTCAGGTCGCCACTATCACAACTTCGGCAGTAATCTCCACCGTAGTAGCTGGCGACTCCACCGTATTGGGGACCGCCGTACTGAGCGCCGCCTGCTCCGCCTCTGTACACATGACCGGCATAGGAGTACTGGGAGAGATGCCTTTGCTCATAGGCATCTGCAACCGCGTCTTGTACTTGAGTCACTCGAGTTTTAACTGGCCCAGAGTGATTAGCTACTTTTCCGTGGTTTTGAGCGTTTGCAGTGACTGCCGGAATCAAACACACAGCCATCGCCAGTAGATGAATTCGTTTCATATCGCCGTCCTCAGATCGTCGAGGCTCCCGCCCCTGGTCCAAATCTCGTACCTGAGTGGCAAAGGTTGCCAATCTTCAGTTCGAAACCATGACTTAGTATGTTTTTAATGGCAAAATCCGCCGTAAAGCTGGATCAACAGATCGCCTTACAACGTTTATCGGCATTGCTGCCCTCAAAATACGGAGAATCTGTGAGAATCGGACAACTGACAGGAGAGGAAAGAATTGGCGATCTTGCAGTAAATCGCTAACCGGAATAGAGTACGTCAAAGTCGCCAGCCACGCAGATTGACTGTTTCAACATTGTTGCTCTGAAAAAGTCCCAGAGTGGGAGGGTTGGCGAAACGAGAATGGTGAGTATTAGAGGTGATAATGCACTTTTCTCGCAGCATCATTTTTCTCATAGTTTCACAGCGTACGGTATCATCGCGCGATGCAAATAGCGTCCCACGCTGCCGAAAGCGGAAATTCAAAGGAGTGAACGCGTGTTTGTGGCTGCATCAACAAGATGTTTTCCAGAAGTCGATTTCTGGCAAGCTCTAACTTTGATCAACGATCTCGAATTCGACAAGGTTGAATTTTACCTCGACGAAAATGGGACTCTCAAACCCTCTTATCTGGCCCAGTCTCCAGAAGAGTTTCACTCCCAGCTCCGTGATAACACGCGACTCTCTCCGGTTGCATTTACGCTTGCGCACGAAGTTGATACCGAAACATATGCCAGCTTGTCCAAGCTGGCGAAGGCGATGCGGGTGACGCAGATCAACATCCCTTCCGCCGCAATAGGAACTCCTTTCAATTCTGAAATTGACCGGCTCAAGACAATTGTCAATACGGCTTCAGCAGAAGGGGTTTGTGTGGCAATTCGAACTGAGGCAGGGCGTTTGTCAGCGGATGCTCACACTGCCGTTGAGTTGTGTCAGTCTGTTGACGGTCTTGGTATCGCTTTCGATCCGAGTTATTTTCTGGGTGAACCTCTCTTCGAGACAACGCTGGAGTTAGTCTCTGGCTATACGAGACACGTGTTTCTTCGCGACTCCTCGGAGAATCAAGTCCAAGTTCAGGTTGGTCTTGGTGAAGTCGATTACGGACGGTTGATTTCACAATTCGAGAAGGACCGCTACGATCGATCCTTGACCGTGGAGTTGTTTCCGGATCAACTGGACAGCCAACAGCGTACTCTTGAGTTACGCAAATTACGCATGCTGATCGACTCATTGTTGTAGACCGTTCGTTACTTCATCGGTGATCTGGCAGCGAGTCTTTTGACTCAAAAATCCGCGCGGATACTATTGTTACATTCTGTCCTGCGACGTGATATCGCATCGCTTGTGTGCCAATCTTTATTGCGGATTCTTTTTTTAAGGGGAGGTAATCGTGAAAGATCCACGTTTTGAAACTCTGGCCGGCGTTCTGATCGATCATAGTTGTCGACTAAAAGCCGGCGAGAAGATTCTTATCGAAGCTTTTGATTTACCAGAACCTGATCTTGTGTGCGCTTTGGTGGAGCGTGCAAGAAGTGTGGGTGGGCTGCCAGTCGTTTCCTGGAAAAGTAACGAAATCCTGCGTTCGCTTTACAGTTCTGGAGACAAAGCATCGCTGCAACTCATGGGAGAGCTTGAGACTCACACGATGGCCCAAATGGATGCGTATATCGGCATCCGAGGTGCGGCAAACAGCGACCAGTTCGCGGATGTGCCGGGCGACCAGATGGATCTCATGACGGAGTGCATCTGGCAACCAGTGCATATTGACACTCGAGTTCCGAAAACAAAATGGGTCGTGTTGCGATACCCCACACACTCAATGGCTCAATCGGCACGTATGAGCACATCAGCCTTCGAAGATTTCTTTTTTGATGTTTGCACCGCGGACTACGCCGCGATGGGTGTTGCTCAGGAGCCGCTCAAAGAACTCATGCTGGCGACTGACCAAGTTCACATACAAGGACCGGGAACAGATCTCAGGTTTTCCATCAAAGACATCCCGGTGATTCCTTGTTCCGGAAGCCGAAATATCCCCGACGGCGAAGTCTTTACGGCTCCGGTCAAAGAGAGCATTCACGGGGTAATTCAATACAACGCAGGCTCTCGCTATCAAGGTACAATCTTCGATGACATCCGTTTCGAGTTCAAAGAGGGGAAGATCATCGACGCAACTTGCTCAGGGCAGACGCAGCGGCTCAATGAAATTCTCGACACAGATGAAGGAGCACGCTACATCGGAGAGTGGGCACTTGGTTGCAATAATCGCGTTACTCAGCCGATGCTGGATACACTTTTTGATGAAAAAATCGGCGGCTCGATGCACCTCACTCCCGGAAATGCGTATGATAGCGCCGATAATGGGAACCGCAGCCGTGTTCACTGGGATCTCGTACTCATTCAAACTCCTGAATACGGTGGTGGGGAAATTCGGTTCGACGGAGAGCTGATTCGCCAAGATGGTCGATTTCTACCTGAAAACTTGCAACCTTTGAACATCGGCTTGGGGTAGGCCTTTGTTATTAGCGAATCGGTCTGTGAGACTGCTTTGCAAACATAACAGTCCAGCGAGAATCCGCAGCATTCGCAGGTTTATGAGACGGATTCTTTCTCAAATTATCAATTCACCAAAGGATTTTAGAAATGCGGCTTTCGACTCATTTTACATCGTGGGCTCTTCTTTGCGCGGTAGGCGTTGCAGGAATGCTGCCCACGGATATCTGCGCACAGGATAAAATCCTTTCCGATCACCGATTGCCTCCTGGCGTGCTGGTGTACACATCAAGCCCCGACATTCCAGCTTCGTATGAGGCATTCAAAAACACATCGTATGGTCAATTAATCAATAGCCCGGAGTTGGAAGAATTTCGCCTTCAACTTCTGGAGAAATTTGAAACAGAGTCACAAGAACATATCACGAAGGTTGAAGACGAGTTGGGGATGCCGCTGAGTGATCTGGCAGCCATCGTTGCTGGAGATGCGTCCTTCGCAATCTTGCGCCCGATCGGTCAACCTCTGGCTGCCGTTGCATTCTTGGAAATCGGTGACCACCGCGACATCGTCGACAATCTTCTCGCTCTTGTCGAAAAACAAGTTACAGAGAACTCTCACCAAATAAAGGAAACAGAGGAAATCTCCGGAACGGAAGTCAATTTCTACACCATTGAAACACCGCATCCAGACTACTCGACAATTGACATTTCATATTTTATTAAAGATGGGCAGCTCGTGATTGCTACTTCGCGGTCAGTGCTTGAGTTAGTCCTGGAACGCTGGGATGGAAAGCACGCAGCGACATTTGCTGACGATGAACTCTATGCAACGATCAGAGAAAAATGCGCCACGAATGACGGCTCGACTCCAGACATGATTTGGTACATCAATCCGATTGGACTGACCACGGCAGCTCTGGAACTGGTTCCGCAGGCGAAGCCATTCGTCGGTCTGCTTCCGCTCTATCTTCCGACACTGGGATTGAATCGCCTCAAGGCATCAGGTTCAACCCTCGAAGTCGATTCCGAAGATTTCAACATCATTTCCAGAACGCTTATCTATGTCGAACGACCTGCATCTGGAATTTTGAAGATGTTCGAGATGCGCGCCACAATCGATCAACCTGCAAGTTGGGTTCCCGCCTCTGCGACACAATATTTCGCCGCTGACTGGAATGTTTCCGGTGCCTATGAAGCTGTTGAGTCGGTTTACGATGGATTCATTGGGCCAGGAGCGTTCGATAGGCAGATCTCAGATTTAACTCGTCAAGCAAATCAAAATAATCTCCATATGAAACGAGACATTGTGGATGTCTTAAGTGGAAAGTTTGAAGGGTATGTCGTGCAGGGAATGGCTGGTGATCGTCCAGATGTGAAATTCGCAGCAAGCATCGGAGTGACGGATGAGAAGAAAGCCTGGACGCTGGTCGAAACAGCCATGGAGTCTGCAAACGAAGTTCAGGAACACGACATTCAAGGCGCAAAGGCGTATACCATCGTCACCACCGATGATGTAGAAGTTGCTGTAACGGTTACCAACAACCAAGTTTACGTTGCATCGAGTTTGGATCGTCTCAAGGAAGTTGTCGCTGGCAAAGCAGGTGGAGATTCTCTCGTAAATTCCCCAGACTTCAAACGTGCTCAGGCAAACATTCCGGAGCAAGTCTCTATGCTCAGTTACCAGTCTCCTGCAGCACAACTTCGTGATCCTTACGAAAAACTACGCAAAGGAGAATTCGACGCAGCAACGGACGGGAAATTTGATTTCTCTGTGTTACCACCGTTTGAGAAAATTGAAAAATATTTTGCACCGTCGTTTGGTTACCTCCTCCCCGACGATAAAGGAGCGTTTTCCGTACAATTTGGATTAAAACCAGCAAAATAAGTCTTAAGTATTCTGTTTCGAAACCCGGAGAGGCTGTGCTTCTTCGGGTTTTTTCATTGAATGACGCTTCTTGAGTCGCTGACCTGATTGAAGCGGCAGGCAATCTCCGATATTTTCCCAGATTGTGCGTCATCATTCAAAATTTATGACGCCTGATGATTGGAGCCGAGTTTATTTGCGGTTCCGTAGATCGACCTCAAAAACATCGAAAGTGCTGCAATGGGTTTGTTTGAAGGAAAGAAAGGTCTGGTTGTTGGAATTGCAAACGACCATTCCATCGCGTGGGCGATTACGAAGGAACTCTTTGCCGGAGGTGCGGAGATTGGCTTTACCCATCTTCCGGATCGAGATCCTGCTCGCCCTAAGAACGAAAACAAAGTTCGCAAGCTCGTCGACCCACTCGGTGCAAAATTCGTCATGCCTTGCGATGTGACAAGCGATGAGAATTTGGATGCCGTTTTCAAAAAGACCGAAGAAGAATTCGGCAAGATCGACTTCGTACTGCACAGCGTCGCCTTTGCTCCACCAGCAGACCTGACCGGACCGGTTTACGATGTCAGCCGCGATGGCTTCAAACTGTCAATGGAAATCAGTGCCTACAGCCTGATTGCCATGACCGGTCGAGCGAAGCCACTTCTCAACGAAGGTGGCAGCATCCTCACTCTGAGTTACCTCGGCGGGGAGACTGTCGTTCCTGGCTATAACCTCATGGGATTGTGCAAATCTGCTTTGGAAAGCGCAGTCACATATCTCGCTCACGAGTTGGGACCAAGTGGTGTTCGAGTGAATGCCGTAAGTGCCGGTCCCGTGCGAACAGTCAGTGCCAGTGGAGTCGGGGACATCAAAAAGATGTTCAAGCTTTACGAAACGTTCTCTCCACTTCGACGAAACATCACAGCTGAAGAAGTCGGCAAAGCCTCGGCGTTTCTGCTTAGCAGCGATGCCAGTGGAATCAGCGGTGAAGTCCTTCACGTCGATTCCGGCTACCACATCATGGGCGCTCCACCCTCCGATGCGTTCGATGCATAGTTGACCACAGAAGCCCGGCTTTTGTGAAAAGTCGGGCTTCTATTTTTTGATAACAAAATTAAAAATATGCGTAGTTCAGAACTCCTCTCCGCTTCAACCAGCCGGCTCCTCATCGTAGACATGCAGGACAAATTGTTGGCTGCAATGAAGGAAAGTGATCACGTCACTGGAAATTGTGTGAAGCTCGTTCGCGGTGCGGAAATTCTTGGGGTTCCCGTTGGTGCAACGGAGCAGTATCCGCAAGGACTTGGGGGGACAAACGAAACGATTGCCCGTCTCATTCCGCAGCGCCCTGAGAAAATGAGGTTCAGTTGCAGTGAGGTTGTTGAGTGGGCAGGGCAGGGGACATCACCCGATCATCCGCACCAGATTGTTCTGGCCGGGATTGAAGCTCACGTTTGCGTTCTGCAAACGGCTTTCGATCTTCTCGCGTGCGGGTTCGAAGTTTTCGTCGTTGCCGATGCAGTGACGAGCCGAAATCGAACCGATTACGAGTTTGGACTCAAGAGAATGTCCGACTCCGGGATTCATCTCGTGACGACCGAAATGGTCCTCTTCGAATGGTG
>DAOUPA010000423.1 GCA_030626405.1 Planctomicrobium sp. | reverse complement strand
GGTTCAAATACAGCGTTGTGGAAAATGTGAAGAAAGCAAACCGAGCACACGTCGTCATCAACACCCTCTGCTTCGGCAACGATGACGGTGAAAAGTTTCTGAGGCAACTCGCCAACGAAAACGGCGGCGTCTACCGCTTCATCCCAGACGAAAAAGCTCCGGAAGTAAAAGAAGCAGAAAAAAATGACACGGCAAAGCCAACCACCCCACCAAAAATCACACGGCTGCCGAGCTTCGATTAGGGTGAAGAAGGACCGTTATTAGATTCTTTCAGTCCTTCTGATCAGGTTGTAATTGCCGTGACTCTTCGAGCCATGCTTCACGCTCAGCAATTTCACGGTTTCTTTCGTCTATCTCCGCTTGAAATCGATCCATCAGCTTCTCGTCTGATCTGATCACAGCCATCGCCTCCGCGATTTCTTCATGGAAGTGTGAGGGATTGACGATGCGTTCGTAATGAACCAGATAGTACCTGTCCATCAACTCGACGACGCCGGGGGCGACTGCCAGATAGTGCAGCGAAAAGGCAATAGACGCCACCATGCAGGAACATGCGATGCTATTTCCAATCCGACAAATTTGAATACGCTTCTGAGTTCGCAAAAGCTGTCGAAGTCCCCCTTCAACTCTTCGCGCACTTCGGAGCAATTGCCAAAACATGAGGACGGAGATCGCAATCAATGGTGTCATCATGCCACCACGGTGCGCTTGCCACTGAATGAAGGCCCATGTCCATTTTGAATCTTCGAGGTGCATCACCTTCTGCAATTCTCTCGGCTCAATGTTTGTGACTTTGGCTTCCTCCCAAACCGTCGCAGAGATCCATGCCTGCGGTTCAAATTCTTCAGTCATCACTACCAGAGCCACGCCAGCTGGAACTGCGAGCATCGTAATCAGAAAAATGATTCCGACAGAGAGAAATTTGCGCTGCCGGGGAAACTCAGGATTTCTAATAAAAGCTGAAATTGATTCCCAAATTGCCCAACCGAGGAGAAGAAGCACGATCAGAAGAATGCTCGTGACAACAGGATGCAACGTAGCAATCCCCAACATGACCAAATCGATCGCGACAGTTAAGTAAAAAAAGATGCCGAAGAACAGAGAGGTCATTGTCACGAGTACCAGAAGCTGTGCCCATGGAATTTGAAATCGCTTTCTGAATAGGTGCAGCGTCCCCAGAAGCAATGTGAAATACCCAGTCCAGCTGATCCCACGGACCAGCCACCTCTGAATTTTTGGCGAGATGATTTCTGCCGGGAAAATTCCAAAAATCACAAATGAAATGCCGCCGGCAATCGACCATGCTGTGATGTGCCTGAACCATCCCATCGCAACCTGCTTGCCTTCATCATCCGTACCAAAAAGTCGTGCCATCAACCACGAAATCATCGCAAAAGTGACCGTCACAATCACGAGCATCTGAGCTGTTGTGATTAGAATCGCGACCAGAAACAATTCTACCGAGACGTGTTCAGAACCCGATTTCCCGAAAACCCCTTCCTTTACCTTGAGTCGTTTGGTGACTTCTTCGAACACTTTCAAATCAACTCGACCTTGAGCCAACTCTAAAGAAACCTTCCGTGCTTCTTCTTCGCCGATCAGTCCTGGATGTTCTTCATACAGATTCTCGATATTCGCCAAACTCCACAGACGTATCACCAAATTCGTCAAAAGAAGGTTGTCTGAATTCCCCTCTCTGGTGAATTGTTCAGTCATTCCATAGACATTTTGCGCGACGCTGACCGCCGCATCGAATCGGCCTTCCTGTTTTTCGAAACGGAGGGCATCTTGTTGACCACGCAAGATGCTGAACAACAGCTTTGATGCAGGACCATCGGTTTGAGAATTCTGAGCACACGAAATACGATTGGGACGTGAGAGAGACGACTTGTCCAAGAACAGCATCGTTGATGTATTGCCCAGTGTCCCAAATCTTAAATGGGGCTTGGCGAGTCCAGCTTTGTAGCGTTCATTCGCCTGCTGGAATTTCAATTCATCTATAATTTTCAGCGTGTACCCATCGTCTTGATAGTCATATTCGGCAGACAACTCCCACAGTTGGAGTGCGGCAAGATAATCGTAAAGTGCATTATCGGGATCGTGCTCCGCGCATTCATCGAGCGTTTCAAGCCAGTCCTCTGAACGTGGTTCCATGTCGAAGCCCAAGAGTTCGTAGTTGAACTGGAGTAGAGCGAGAGATTGCCACATTTCGACATTGTTACTGTCCAACTGAACCGCCGTTTCGATTCTGGCAATACACTCGACATGGCAGAGTGCTTCAAACTCTTCGGCGAGAGACGCAACTGTCTCAAAATCAAGTTCCCGACTCAAACTGAGTGGCAGACCAGGAAAGTTGAAATCATCTCTCAACCGAAAATGTCGCTTTAGGAATCCAGACTGCGGAGAATTGAGTACCCAGGCCGCTCCGAGAGCGACTTCAGGATCAGTTTTTGTCGAATCGATGTTTGCCACTTCTCTGAGCCAGAACTCGGCCTGTTCCTTGGGTGTTTTGTCGCTCAGTGGAGTGGTGTCCAGCCCAACGAGACCTCTAGCAACGTTGGCCCAGCCTTCGAGTTGTGGCTGGAAACCTGTTTCAGAAAGAGCCAGCGTCCATACCAGCCGAGTGCCCAACACACCAAAGGCGATCAGGAGCAGATACAGCGGCCAGCAGGTTCGAATCTTCATAAAATCGCCAGAGGAATAACGGTTAGACACAAAGACAACGGAATCGGACTCGAAGCGGATCACACAAAAAGTAACTTTCGTCGGTGACCAACATCTCAAACAGCATTGCGTAAAGCCAGTCGTAGACAGGAATTCCCAATCATCTCGGAAGAAGTTCTTCGGCATTCACCGTTTTCCATTTGGATCACCGAAGAGAAACGGGTAGAATAGGGAGCTGTTTGGAAAGAGAATCTGCACGGTGGTCGAGTTTGTTCGCAATCTGCCCCGTCTTGATTCGGCCTGCTAAATGGGGACTATCATGTCACAGTTAACTTCCAGTTCAGAGCGGATCATTATTGTGGGGGGTGGGTTTGCCGGTCTCTCGGCTGCGGCTTTGCTTGCTCACTCAGGGATGCCGGTCACGGTTATTGAATCATCAAAACTGGGGCATGCTGCATCAACACTTAATCAGGGCTGGCTGCACAGTGGTGCCTGGTTCGCGAAGACAAACCCTCAACTCGCCCGGGACTGCTACAGGTCGCTCCAACAAACTGTGAAATTCTGTCCTGAATGCATAGAACCTGATTTAGGAACGATGATCTATTGCAGTCTCTCCGATCAATCGGATGAGCACGAATGGACACAGGCATGGGACAAGGCCGGCATTCCCTATCAAGAAGTATTGGACGGGGAGTTCAACTGGGAGTTACCGCAAATCAGCCGTGACAAAATCGCTTGGGCGCTGCGACTGCCTGATCTGTCGTTTCGCCCCAGTGTGCTTCTCAGTAAATTGGCAACAATGGCTCATAACGCAGGTGCTGAAATACGTTCTGGAACGTTTGTGACAGGCTTGTTAATCGAAGACCAACAAGTTTACGGAGTCCGAGTTGGCGCAGACGAAGAGATGCTGGCGAAGCTCGTTATTCTCGCAACAGGTGCGAACAGTTCAGAGGAATTCGCCCCGTTGTTTCAGGAGATCGCGGGAACTCAACCTGATTACCAACTGATCTGTTTGAAAACGCACTTAAGCTCGATTCGTCCCGGACTGAGTGCTGATCCATTTTGTATTGTCGACGGAAGTGGATTCAATCACCTGCCACATGAAGACACGTCCGTGTTTGGCGCTGGTCGTTGGGAAGTCGTTTTAAATGCTAATGAGACTCACGTGAACGAGAAAGAGATTGAAATCATTGAACGTCAACTGCAGCAGATCTTTCCGAAGGGGTTTGCCGAAAACGTCGAGCGGCATGATTGGGCAGGGACAACAGTGCAGGCAATGCACATTGATCAAATCGAGCCGGGCATTGCCCCGCTTCCGACAATTGTGGACCATTCGACTGAACCGTGCGGTGTTGAGAATGTCCTGAGTATTTTCCCTGGAAGAGCGACTCTCTGGCCACACCTCGCGGAGCGTGTGCGGAACACCGTTCTGGAAAAGGTTGGAACTTCGACAATCGAGACAGCTCAACCACCATGGTCCCTGGAGGCACATACGGTCTAAGGCTGCTTTGAGCACTCCTGAGATCTACACACTCTCCGAGGTCGCCAGCGAAGCATCTCCGAAGGCCCCTGCTCTTCTGACTTCTAGAGCAGATTGCTCTTTCCTGTGCCCGTGAAAAACGTTTTTCAACAGTGTAAACGCTTGTCTCCACGAGGCAGAACGCGAACACCAATACGAAAAGTGCTCTAATCAGGTCAAGCAATGATGTCGTGAATCGGATGACCGTAGTCAATTTCCAGGCGTTTTTGACCGGGAACTTCGAGCTTGTGGGGGTCGAGTCCGAGTTGATGCAGAATCGTTGCGTGGATGTCGGTGACGTAGTGGCGATTCTCGACGGCGTGGAATCCGATTTCGTCGGTCGCACCGTGGGCGATGCCTCCTTTGAGTCCGCCACCTGCCATCCAGACTGAAAAGCCGTAAGGGTGATGGTCGCGTCCGTCTGATTTTTCAGAGCCAGGCGTTCGACCGAATTCAGTCGCCCAGACAACGAGAGTTTCATCCAGAAGCCCGCGTTGCTTGAGATCGCTCAGCAAACCGGCAATCGGCTTGTCGACACGTTTGCAGTTTCTGGTGTGGTTCGACTTGAGCTTCGTATGGGCATCCCAACCACCGCCGCCTCCACCCCCATCATAAATCTGCACAAAGCGAACGCCACGTTCGACCAACCGTCGAGCTGCGAGCGCCTGACGGCCCATTCCCTCAGTCTCTTTTTCATTCAGGCCATAGAGTGAGTTCGTGGCCTCTGTTTCTTGTGAGAAGTCCACGACATCTGGCACCGACATTTGCATTCGAAAGGCAAGTTCATACGCTTTGATTCGAGCTGCCAGTTTTTGATCGTCAGGGTATTGAACGCTGGTGAGTTGATTCAAATCCTGGAGCAAATCGAGTTGGTCGCGACGTTCTTTCAAGCCGATGTTCGCTCCCGGAGTCCCGAACGCCAGCGGTTGATTCGGGTTCAGTGACATCGGGACGCCAGCGTGTTTCGGCCCCAGATAGCTACCATCGTGAGCACCGACACCACCGCAACAATCACCCGGTGGAGGTCCCATCACCACGAATTGCGGCAGGTTTTCGTTGAGAGAACCCAACCCGTAATGAACCCAGGAACCGATGGAAGGATAGAACCCGTCGAAGATGTGCCGACCGGTATGAAACTGTAATTGCGCGGCATGGTCGTTGTCAGTCGTCCACATCGAACGAACGACGGCGATGTCATCAATACAATTGCCGACATGTGGCCACCAATCGCTAATTTCAATGCCACTTTCACCGTAAGGCTTGAACCCAACTTGCAGTGGATAAATCTTCGCCATCAACGCTCGCGGCTTGCCGCCGAAGTCCCGGACATTCTTTCTGTAGAATGGAGAGTTCAGAATGTTCTCGCCGTACGGAGATTCGTCAAAGGTCTTGCCTGCATGTTCGTTCAAAGCAGGTTTCGGGTCGAACGATTCAAGATGACTCGTCCCACCATTCATGAAAAACCAGATCACACTTTTCGCTTTGGGCGCGAAGTGTGCCGCTCCAGTCGGAAGATGAGATGCTTCCGCACCAAGACCATCTCGCTGTAACATCGCGGCCAGCGCCAAACCAGTAAAGCCTAACCCTGTATCCGACAGAAACTCCCGACGATTGCTATGCCGACCTGATTCATTTTTTGGAGTTGAGTTTGTCATCATGGTCTCATCACCATTGATTCTATCGGTTGGATGTTTATAAATCTTTGTGAGCAAACGTAGGGTGGGTGAAGCAAGTCAATGACCAATCGGTGGGTTACGTTCTCGATGTGACCGTTGATAAATGTAGCAAGTTTGTTCACGATCGCTTGCGTAACTCACCAAGGTAATTTGTAAACGAACTTCACCCACCCTACGGGAACTCATTTTCCTACTTGTTATCTTATCGTCACAAAGTCATTGTGCAAAAAGAGAACGTGAACAAGATTCTCTTTTGCTCGCATGATCGGATC
>DAOUPA010000307.1 GCA_030626405.1 Planctomicrobium sp. | reverse complement strand
GCAAATTCGTACGACGCTCTTGTGAACTCAGCGGGATGCCGTGGATTGAAACTCTCGCCCAGATGGGACACATCAACCCATTCTTTGAACGCGCCGGGTTTCACCGCGTCGGCGTCTCAAATCTTCAGCAGCGTTCATTGAATTCTCATTCGAAACTGTATGGAAGTCGTCAGGATTATGCCAAGAAAAAAGGTCTCCTCACCCAGGAAACGTTCAACAAAAGCCGCTACTCAAACCCCGTCTACTACATCTTCGACAACCGCCAAAAAGAAAGTATCACCAAAGAAAACAACACCTAAACAGAAAACGGAGCCGCTCTCGATTGATGAACCGGTGGCTTCACAATCTCGTGTGAATTCAGCAATGTTTCTCCGAGCCACAGAGAGCCCGACTCTGCTGAACGAAGAATTTCAATACTCCTACATCACCCTCCTTTCCAGAGGTGCTTCTCCGGCGGTTGCGTGCTCGCAACTTGAAATCTTACTCGCTGATGTCATCTGGACGATGGAGCACGAAGCCGGTTTTCAATCGATGGTGATTCGTGTTCAGGAACTGCTCAGCCAAAACGTTGCAGCAGCGCTCTATCGTTCCGCCATGGAAGGAAGTGTCTCGGCTCAACAGAACTACTTGAAGGCATATCCTCCACCTGGTTGCGATGCAACTTCCGACGGGCCAGATGCCTTCTCTGAAATCGAACTGTCTCATGAAGAAATCGTTACACAACTCAGAGCTGAAGCAGAAGCTTTTCTTGCTGAATTCGATCAAATCGTTTCGAGCGAAAAATCGAAAGATGCCTCCAGATGAATTTCGGGAAAGCATCTTATTGCCTGTCGACGAAGGAACTTCATTTCAAGAGTGCGTTCAGCGGTGGCAGACTCAGGATTTTCATGCGCTCGATCAGGCATGGCAGGAACTCGCCGGTCATCAGCGTCGAAGCAAAAAAACGGTTCGTCGGGCGTACATCGAACGCCCTCGTGGTCACTCGAAAACTTCTGACATGGCGATGCAAATTGCCTGGATTCTTCTTGCTGCCAAACAACCGTTGATCGGGCTTGCTGCTGCCGCAGATCGCGATCAGGCAAACTTCATTCATGACTCCCTGCACCGTTTGGCAAAGGTGAATCCCGAACTCACCGAAAATCTTAAATTCGTTCAACACGAAGTCCGCAATAGCAAGACTGGCAGTCGTCTGGAAGTCATTTCTTCCGACGTCAAAAGTTCCTATGGCGCGCTTCCAGACTTTATAGTCTGTGATGAAATCAGTCATTGGGAAAAGCCGGAGATGTGGTATTCGCTGCTCTCTTCGGCGGCGAAAAAACCGGCCTGCGTTCTGACGATTCTCACGAATGCTGGCGTAGGACGCGACTGGCAATGGGAGATTCGCGAGCATGCTCGACAGAATAATTCCTGGTATTTCTCTTCGCTGGATGGTCCACATGCTCCCTGGATTACCGATGATTGGCTGGCTGAACAAAGAGCATTGCTCCCTGAGCCGGTTTTCGAAAGGCTTTGGCTCAACCGTTGGCAACATTCAGATGGAAACTTCGTCACCTTAGCAGAAGCCGAAAAATGTCGTGTGGAAGGCCGCTCATATCAACTCGATGGTCAACCTGGGCAACTCTATGTTGCCACCATTGATTACGCCGAAAAGCACGATTTCACCGTTGGCTGCATCTGTCATCGCGAGGGAGACAAGATTGTGGTCGACCGGATGGATGTCGTGAAACCATCTCCATCGCAACCGACCAAGATCAGTTGGGTCGAGGACTGGATTGAAGACATCGCCAGTCGGTTTCATCAAGTCCGTTTTGTCGTCGATGAATACCAACTTCTGAGTACGATTCAGCAACTCGAAGGGCGTTATCCTATCGAGCGGTTTGCATTTCAATCAGGCAAAGGAAACCAGAAACTGTCGGTGCAACTTCGGCAACTCATTCTACACAAGATGATCGAATGGTATCCCGGCTGTGGGGATGTCCCAGGCTTTCATCGCGATGACCTAGAATCCGAACTCGCCTCGCTCTTGTTAAGACAATCAAGCAGCGGGCGCGTGCGGATCGATCATATTCAAGATGGACGACACCACGACGACCGGGCGTTTGCATTAGGCATCGCTTGCCTCGCACTCACAGAGACTCACTCCACAGCCAGCTATATGGTCGTAACGCCACCAACAAGTAACGGTGAATTTATTTGGGGGTGAAGTGAAATTTTTGAAACACGGAGGCACAGAGACCACGGAGGAAAAGAAGACTGGTTCATTGTGGCGTAAGCATTTTCTTCACACTTCCTCTTAATCTTTTTCTTAATCCAAATCACAGAGTTCGGCGTCTGACGTGATGTCATCTTTCAAACACGAAAAGAGTGATAATTAAGAGTATGAGTAAGATTATTGACTGGTGAGAATAGACCATAAAGAAATTCGAGAAATGGAGACTGATTTCTCTCCGTGTCCTCTGTGTTTCCATTCTTCTTTATTTTCATTTCCCAGAAGCTTCGGGCTTTTCGCCGACGTAGAGCGTCGCGATCCCAAACGTAAGAGGGGTGAACGAAACGTTGACCATTCCACATTCGCTCATGATCTTGGTGAGTGCCTCCCCACAAGGAAACTCTGTGACTGATTGCGGAAGGTAGTTGTATGCCTGTTCCGAATTCTTGGCGAACAACTGGCCGAGCCGAGGCAGTACGTTTTTGAAGTACCAACGATAAAAACCAGCCAGCCCAGGCATCGTTGGATTCGAAAACTCCAGGACTGCGACTCTCCCGCCTGGTTCGCAGACCCGTAGCATTTCTTTCAAGCCTTTGTGCGTGTCGGCAATGTTTCTTAAGCCGAATGCAACGGAGACGATTTGGAACGTATCACTCTCAAACGGAAGTTGCTGCGTGTCTGCCTCGCAAAAATCAACGTTTGCGGTGCCACCCTCAGGGGCGGCGTTGATCTTGTCGAACTTGGTCTTTGCGAGGTCGATCATTTCAGGCGTGAAGTCGGTCCCGAAAACCGGAATCTGTTTTTTGCCTGCCTTCCAGTATGTCAGGGCGAGATCGCCTGTCCCTGTGCAAACATCGAGAATTGGTGAATCCCCGTTCGGAGCAACCGTTCGAACAGTGTAAGATCGCCAATAGATGTCAATTCCACCGGAGAGAAGGTGGTTCATCAGGTCGTAACGTGCGGCGATCTGTCCAAACATTCGCTGGACACGTTCACCAGATTTATCGACTGCTACCGTCGCTTCAGACATTCCACTGCTGTGCAAAAAGAGAAAACACTTCCCCGTGTGTAGCGACCGCAATTCACCGTTCTTCTAAACGGCAATTCACCAAGGTTCCCTCAATAACCTGAAGGAACCGTCTCAACACTAGAAATTCAGCGCTTAGTTTAGCCAGCAGTGGTCGATTTGCGAATCGTGTGAACGAACGTGTTCTTCCGGTGACGAAAACAACATCACGCGGCACGACGGTGTTCGTTGGGAGCAGGTAACGACTCAGGTTGACGGACTCGGCTCAGTTGATGGGTGTCTTCTCCTCGCAGCAGAGAAACTCCCCAGTTTTTCAGAGAATATTTCCCGCCGTTGTAGACCGAGCGGTATTTTTCCTTGTCCGTGTAGACGGCAACATTGGTGGGGACGACTCGCATGTTAAACGCCAGGCGATGGTTGTCAGTTGTATTCGGTGCAGAGCCGTGGATGCAGCGTTCCGTGAAGATGATGAATTGCCCAGCGCGAACTGGCACTTTGACAATCCGGTCATCACTGTAATCGTATTCAAGAGTGAAGCTCGCCTTGTAAAATCCTTCTTCGCCTCCAAATTTGATCGGGCAAATTTTTTCATGCGAGCCTTTGATGAATTCCAGACACCCATTTTCGTAAGTGGCGTCATCGACTGCGACCCAGACTGTCAACTGAAACATCTCATCGAGTTTCTTCGGGAAGATCGCAGGGTCGAGGTAATCCTCGACCATAAAGGTACTCGCCTGATGCCATTGAATTGATGGTGAATGGGGACCTTTGTAGAAATGTTGAGATCGCCAAACGAGCAAATCCGGACCCAGAATTTGTGCGAGACGCTCGGTGATCTGAGGTGACTTCATATAATCCCAGACTCGAGGACTGTCAAAGTGCGGATCGCGCGGTGTCACAAAACCATAGGTTGGTGAGATTGCTTCCTCAGTCGCTAGCAACTCTCCACGAAAATCATTCATCTCTTCAGGGGAGAACGCGTCAAATGGACCCAGGAATCCGTCCTCGTAAAACGATTTCAACTGCTCTTCTGAAAGCTGAAATTCTGGAGCAACCTCGGCCTTTGAGGGAATTGCCTGCGAAACACGAAATGTACAAGGCTCGTCAATGTAGGCACGCGTTAAAAAGGACCTGATCACCATCCAAAACTGCGAATAATGCCAGTTTTTAACAATGGCTTTAATATCTCGTGGCAAAATCGACGTCGGCAAGTGCAATGCTTTGTAGATCATCAGCATGCCAAGAGCAGGGACAATGATCGCACGTTGCCAGAGTGGGCGAAGTTTGGGTGCCATATTCATAAGTAGAGAGCCTGTAGCAGAAATGAGGCGAAACTCGTCGTCGGACAACCTTCAAAGGTGAGGCGCGACGATCAATTTTTTGAATAAGATCTGGCGCCACTGGGAATATATCGGAAGAACAGAGATTTCTCCGATACCAGTTTTTCGACAAAATCGTTGTGTTCTCTACAACGGGACTTTCAACGTAAGCTTCCTATCCCCCTTATTCTTTTTATTCGCACTCTTATTCTAAGCGTGCTCGCTACGATTCTTCCATAACCTAAATCATTCCAGCGGATGTAACCTAGAGCTACAAAACGCCTTACTCGCCTAGGTTCAATTCGTGTGGCAGTGATGGTCGATGACGTTGGATTTGGGATTTAAAGTCCCCCAAACTTTGCCAGTAGAGGGGATGACTCAAATCAACTTCTGCGATGGCGACAGTTCCCCACTGAGAAGCTTGTGCGAGCGGTTTTCCGTCGTGTCCGTAAACTGCTGAGATCATCCAATCAGACGATGTATCGGTATAAGTACTGCTGATCACGTAAGTGTGATTTTCACAGGCACGCGCAGAGCCAAGCATCGGGTTGCATCCCCAGACAGGCCAGGCGATCACTTCCGCTCCATTGTTGCTTAACTCGCGAGCCACTTCAGGGAAGAAGCCGTCATAGCAAATCATCATCCCGACTTTACCAAAACGAGTATCAAAGACAGGATACTCGTTCCCTGGCATCACTCCTCCTTCAATTTCACCTCTCGGGAGAGTCACTTTGCGATACTTCCCAACAAGTTCACCATCTGGTCCAACCAGAATAGTCACATTGTAAATAAGATGTTTTTCCTTTTCGAGAATGCCAGCGACGATGTAGAGGTCGTGCTTCTTCGCCAACTTCCCAAAGAATTCCGTGGATGGCCCCGGCACTGATTCGGCACATTCCGCGTAAGTTTTTCCGGTGCCGTAGTAGGTGAGTGTTTCCGGGAGAACGACAAGGTCCGCTTTTTGTCGAGCCGCGTCTGCGATGAGCGGTGCGAACTGCTCTCGCTTTTCCTGAGGTGTCTTACCTGCCTGAGGTCGATAGTGAACCGTGGCTAACCTCACGACTCGTGGTTCTGGTGGATCAGTTGAGACTAAACTCGCTTCGCTCCAGACGATTTTGGAACTCGGCCCTCCCCAGCGATAGTGAAGTTCCACACGTGCCGAGGTTGCTTCCTTTGGGACATAATATGCCGAAGCGACTTCCGTCCAACCATTCTCGGTTTTTCCATTAGCGGGGAATTCCGGTTCGGCACGTGGTCGCTCACCAGGTCGGTATGAAGCAAACGATGGATCGTCTCGGATCACTCGTTTGCCGTCTTCTCGTAACCAGATGATGCGAGCCATCGCCGCACGCCGTGGGATGTTGAGATTTACAGTTTGCCGCCAGACTGAGAATTGATAGTGCTTTCCACCTTCGACAGGGAACGTTTTTTCCCAATGTCCCATCAACCCATCGCGGTCATCGGCAGCGATGGCGAGTTTTGCTTTTCCATCCCACCCGCCTGATTCTTCGAACGTGAAAGTTGGTCGGATTTCATTGCGAGGGGACTTCGCTTCCCAACCGTTCGCGTCGGTTTCTCCGGCATGGCTGGAATGAATGGTGGTGAAGCACAGGGTGAGGAGAAGAACAAGACGCATGCCGAATTCCTTCGAGAAGGTGATCTGACTTTGCACGGATCGCGAAAGTCTCTGTTGATACTATGACAGAGAGTTTCAGAAATGTGAATGCAGAAACATAAATGCCCCCAACCATCACTCAACTTTCGAACGTGACAACTTCAGGACTACAGCAGCCTGCTTCGGCATACAATTGGTCTTTTGCGTCTGCTTCGAGGACAACGAATACTTCCCATTTGTGTCCATCGGGATCGACGGCCCACACCTTGTCTTGAACGGCATAGCAGCATGTGGTCGCCTCTTCCGTGATCGTCTTGATACCTGCAGCCTTGAAGCGTTCGATAGCTTCTTGAACTGCGGCGACCGACTTTACCTGCACTCCAAAGTGTGCTGAACCACCCTCGACGATGAATTCACCATCAACTTCGTTCAAGGTGAGATTGACTGATGGATCGACAGGTTCGAATTTGGCGTAACCTGGTCGTTCTTTACTGGGAGATTCGCCGAGTAGGAGCTCATAGAAACGCTTCGACGCTTCCAGGTGAGAGACATTCAACGCGACATGCAGACGACAGTTGCCGGGAAATTCGATAGCAGATTCGGTACTCATTAGTTCTCTCCGTTTTTGATGGTGTTGAGATAAGCTTGAATACTTTCTTTGATTTCATCACGCACACGGCGAAACATCGCCATTTTTTCTTCCTCTGTCCCAGTGGCATCGGCGGGATCATCGAACGGCCAATGCAATGTTTCCTTCGCACCAGGGAAGACAGGGCATGCTTCTTTGGCGTTGTTGCAAACGGTAACCACCAGATTGAATGACTGTTCCTGAAACTGTTCGAGCGATTTGCTCGCGTACTCAGAGATATCAATGTCCAACTCCTGCATTGCCTGAACTGCAAGTGGATGCACATAGCCCGACGGTTTCGATCCAGCCGACTCTGACTGCCATTCACCGTTTCCAAGTTTCTCCCACAACGCCTCCGCCATCTGAGAGCGACAGGAGTTGCCAGTACATAGGATTAAGACACGTTTCATTTGATTATTCCTTGATGTGATTACGAAGTTTAAGCGCTCAGCTCGGAAGTTGATGTGTGCGGAAACCAATTTTGAGTTTTCACGCAAAACTTGACCAGCATGAGCATGAGAGGAACTTCGATCAACACTCCAACGACGGTGGCAAGTGCTGCCCCCGATGACAACCCGTAAAGCATGGCTGCCGTAGCGATGGCAACTTCAAAGTGATTGGACGCTCCGATCATGGCAGTCGGCGCGGCGTTTTCGTAGCTCAGTCCAAGCATCTTTGAGAGTCCATAGCCCACGGCGAAGATCAGCACTGTTTGAATCAACAGCGGAATGGCGATCCAAAGAATTGTCAAAGGGTTGCTGATGATCGTCTCCCCTTTGAATGAGAAGAGCAGAACCAGCGTGGTGAGTAAAGCTGCAATTGTGACCGGAGTTAAGACGTGTAGGAATTTCTCACGAAACCACGTTTCACCTTTGCGAGCGATCAACCATTTGCGGGAGAAGTATCCCGCCAGCAGCGGAAGGGCGACATACACTCCGATGGAAAGCAGCAAGGCTTGCCACGGAACTGGAAGCTTTCCCACGCCGAGCAAAAAACCACCGAGAACTCCGTACAAAACCAACATGGTGAGCGAGTTGATGGCGACCATCACCAGAGTGTGGCTGTCGCTCCCTTTGGCGAGAGATCCCCAAACAAGCACCATCGCGGTGCAAGGAGCCACTCCTAGTAAAATGCAGCCGGCTAGATAACTTCTCCACAGCGGAACCTGCAACATCTTCACACCGTCCACCAAAATAACCTCACCGGCACCGTATTCGGCTCCGACAGCCAGATTCGCGCCCAATGGTATTTTCACGAGATCCACAGCATCTGGACCAATGAATCCAATGAAGACGGTCCCCAAGAAAAAGCTGGCGATGGCATACATTGTGAACGGCTTGATTGCCCAGTTGATAAACAACGTCAGCCCGACCGGTCGGACTGCTTTACCTGCTTGCAGTACTTCGCTGAAGTCGATCTTCACCATGATCGGATACATCATGAAGAACAGGCACAATGCAATCGGAATCGAGACAACGGGTGCATCGTCTACGTAAATCGCCATTCCATCGAGCGTTTGAGCAAGACCCGGTGCGAGTTTTCCCAAGGTAATTCCTGCAGCAATACACAGGGCAACCCAAAGCGTGAGGTAACGTTCAAAGAAG
>DAOUPA010000007.1 GCA_030626405.1 Planctomicrobium sp. | reverse complement strand
GTTTGACGAGCACGACAACGGAGTGCGGAATTCGTATTGGCGATCCATCACTCGAAGCCTGACAAGGCACTAGCCGTGGTTCCTCCAGGGAGATTCAAGTTTCATTTTCTATGCTTAATAGCGTGAAACTATCCGGAGTTTGCGGATTATATCAATTTTGTTGGTTCGTAGTTGCTCGAACGCTTCCCCCTGTGTTAGAGTGCCACCATACCGCTGAGTTTTGTGATTGGGTATGTGTCATGGAGGACCGAATTGGTGGGCTGACCAATGGTTTTCTCTTTCAAATTAAACGCGACTTTTAACAGAACATATCAATTGGCTGTTCTGGTGGATCGCAGTCTTTCTTCCTCCCCCATTAATTTCAATTTTGGGTCTCCCCCTGCGCAGTTTGGAAAGCCGACAGCGTCAACGATCCCTCACCTGAGTTTCTACTACAGCATCCGTTGCACTCCGGTAAAAATAATCATCCTCACTCTACTTAAGTGGAACGCATTCTGCGCCACGTGTTGTCTTGAAGTTTTAAACCTCATCCATCGCAGCACCGATCACGATCCGTCGATACCAGCCTTGAGTATCGCACCGATTTTCGCGAAGGAGAGGGGATCCTTCCACTCTCTCTTCGACAACCGTCAACCAAGGTTCCCCACAGGTATTGAACACTTGATAGAGAGTTTGTTTTCTAAAAATGAAAGCTGCCCTGCCTACGGGAATGTCTGCCGTTACTCGGAATCGCCGTGTTCAGCGTTGTTCACATCCATGCAATCGAAACCGACAAGCCCACCCGTAAAAATACATCTCGGCGAGGTGAAAGACCATCTCTTTTTTCTTATGAATTATATTGGAAAAGCCAACGTCATTCAGAATCACGGCTCCTTTGGACATCGAGTATCAAAAAGGATCGAGAACGAAATGAGAAAGGGACATGGAACAGTCACTGACCACTAACACGATCTGGCTACTGTTATGCACTGCATTAGTGTTTCTGATGCAAGCGGGATTCTGCTGTCTTGAATCGGGCCTGTCACGTTCGAAAAACAGCATCAATGTTGCCATCAAAAATATCGTTGATTTCTGCATTGGTTGCGCCTTATTCTGGCTTTTCGGTTACGCCCTCATGTTTGGTGATTCGCTGAACGGCTGGATTGGTTTCAGTGGTTTTGTGTTTTCAGATTCATCTGAATCGAAGTGGTCAACTTCAGTCTTTCTCTTCCAGATGGTGTTCTGCGCAACAGCAACAACGATTGCATCTGGTGTCGTTGCCGAGCGGATGCGGTTTCAGGCATATTTGTTACTTGCCTTTATCATCAGCGGTTTGATTTATCCCATATTCGGTCACTGGGTGTGGGGAGGCCTGACGAGCGGCGAGCCAGAGGGCTGGCTGTCGCGGATGGGATTTATCGACTTCGCTGGTTCGAGCGTTGTGCATTCAGTCGGAGCCTGGTCGGCACTCGCTGCCGTATTGATTCTTGGTCCTCGAATTGGACGCTTTGAGAAGGGGAAGCCTCCTCATACTTTCCGAGGTAGCAATCTTCCAATGGCGGCATTGGGCGTGTTCATCCTTTGGTTGGGTTGGTTTGGTTTCAATTGCGGCAGCACATTCGCCTTGAATGGACACGTTCCTTCGATCTTTCTCAACACAATCCTGGCTGGTGTTTTCGGTGGACTTGGCACACTTTTCTGGCAGTTGGTGTCTACCAAATGTATCTCTGTAGAAAGCGTTTTGAACGGAGTTTTAGCTGGTTTAGTGGGAATTACGGCCAGTTGTAATGTGGTGTCACATCCTTCAGCTGCCTTGATTGGCCTGGTGGCCTCATTTGTCATGCAGGTGATGAGTCACGTGATGGTGAATCACCTTAAAGTTGATGACGTCGTTGGTGCCATTCCAGTGCATGGGTTCGCTGGAGTGTGGGGGACGTTGGCTGTTGCATTGTTTGCACCAACAACTGCGTTCACAGATGGGATCACACGTTGGCATCAATTTGGAATCCAACTTTTGGGAGTAAGTGTCTGCTTTGTGTGGAGTTTTGGAGCGTGTTGGATTCTTATCAAGCTGGCGAATAAGTGGATCAACTTGCGCGTCTCACTAGATGAAGAACATCTCGGGCTGAACATGACCGAGCACGGAGCAACGAATGATCTTCTGAACCTCTTGGGGACTATGGAGAAAAACATTCAAGGCGATTTGTCGGCAAGAGCATCTGTCGATGAGTTTACTGAGGCAAGTGAGATCGCCCGACAATACAACCGCGTGCTGGATGCCAGAGCAATCGCAAATAAGGAATTGTCTGAACATAAAGAACGGTACGAGGCCATTTTGGAAAATGTGGCAGACGCCGTTGTCACGATCAACGAGAAGGGGCTCATTCAAAAACTGAATTTCGCCGCAATGAAAATGTTCGGTTATCGGGCTGACGAACTTTTAGGTCGAAACGTCAGTGCATTAATGCCTGAACCGTTCAAGACAGACCACGATAATTACCTCTCAAATTATTTACGAACAAGTAAAAAACACATTATTGGTTTTACGCGTGAGGTCACCGGAGTTCGCAAAGACGGACAGACATTTCCGATGGAACTTTCCGTGGGCGAAATTCAGATTGGTCGATATCGACAGTTCACTGGGATTATCCGAGACATCAGCGTCCGCAAGCAACAGCAGGAGGCACTTGCAAAGAGAGCATTGGAGGTCAGCCTCATTCATCAAGTCACCACGATGGCTGGTGAAACAGAAGTGTTCGAGAACGCGCTACAGCATTGCGTGGATATTGTTTGTGAAATGACTGGCTGGCCGATTGGGCATGTTTACCTGCCTGCCGAGGACAATCATAAGGTACTCGAGCCGACAAACATCTGGCACATCGATAATGATCGTTGCGCCAAGTTTCGAGAAGTGACAGAACGAACGACTTTTGCGTGGGGTGTCGGTCTACCAGGGCGAATTCTTGAGTCGGGTGAACCGGCCTGGATTGTCAATGTCCTACAAGATGACAATTTTCTTCGTACGGATGCATGTGACATCTTTTGTGTTAAAAGTGGGTTTGGATTTCCCACGAAAATCAAAGGCGAAACGGTGGCTGTGCTGGAATTTTTCACCGATCAAGAACTAGATCCGGATGAACAGCTCCTCAGAACGGTACCCAGTGTCGGTGAGCAGCTCGGGCGTGTATTTGAACGTAAGCAAGTCGACAGCGAAAGGAGGGCAAAAGAGGTGGCAGAATCTGCAAACCGCGCTAAAAGTCATTTCCTGGCCAACATGAGTCATGAACTCCGCACGCCGATGAATGCCATCATTGGCTACAGCGAAATGCTTGAAGAAGATGCAGAAAAGCTTGGACTCGACGATTTCACTTCCGATCTGCGAAAAATTCAGACAGCTGGAAATCACCTGTTCCGATTAATCAACGATGTCCTCGATCTTTCAAAAATTGAGGCCGGAAAGATGGATCTCTTCGTTGAGGAATTTGATGTGAGAACCCTGTTGTACGAAATCGTCACCATGGTTCAACCATTGTTAAAACAAAATTCGAATGTGCTTGAGTATCTGGCCGACGATGACTTAAGAACGATGAAATCAGACCAGACAAAAATCCGCCAATGTCTTTTCAACTTACTCAGTAATGCCAGTAAGTTTTGTGAAAATGGACACATCTACCTCAAAGCATCCCGTGAGACACAGTATGGAACAGATTGGATCATGTTTTCCGTTCGCGATTATGGCATTGGCATGTCTGATGAACAACTCGAAAAAGTTTTTGATGCCTTCACTCAAGCTGAAGACACAACGACTCGAAAATACGGCGGAACAGGACTCGGTCTGACCATCACCAAGAATTACTGTCAAATACTTGGTGGCAATCTCTCTGCTGAAAGCGAATTGGGAAAAGGATCACTATTTACAATCAGAGTTCCTGCAAACGTTGAAAAAAACAAGATCTGCAATTCTCAGACAGAATTATTCCGTCTGAATTCTAACTCTTTCGATACAGAATCTGCCGGAGAGAGACAATGACCAGGATCATCATTATAGAAGACAACGAAATGAACCGTGATATGCTCAGCAGGAGATTGGGGCGGCGCGGGTATGAAATTGTAATAGCGATCGATGGACGTGAAGGGATCGAAAAAACACGAATGGAACACCCGGATTTGGTGCTCATGGATATGAATTTGCCAAACGTGGATGGTTGGGAGGCGACAAGACAATTGAAAGCTGATATCGAAACCCGGAACATTCCCATCATTGCTCTGACCGCACATGCTATGAATGGTGATCGAGAAAGATCACTGAGCGCAGGATGTGATGACTACGACAGCAAGCCATTGGACTTGCCCCGCTTACTCCAGAAGATGGAGAAACTTCTGATGAGGGCCAATAAATAATGGAAAAAACTCTCGGTTCATTATTGGTTGTTGATGACAATGAAATGAATCGCGATCTGCTATCGCGGAGCCTTGAGCGCCACGGGTACACAGTGACCGTCGTTGCGGGCGGTGCAGATGCAATTTCGTCATTAGAACAAGTCGCCTTCGATGCAGTGCTCCTCGACATCATGATGCCTGACATCAGCGGTTGGGATGTGTTGAAGTGGATCCGAGAACGATTTTCACGCGAACAGTTGCCGGTCATTATGGCCACCGCGAAAGATTCAAGAACGGATGTCGTCCTGGCCCTTCAGTGTGGCGCCAACGACTATGTCACGAAACCACTCGACCTGAAAGTTTTGTTGGCGCGAGTCAATGTACATGTCATTTTGGAAAGGACGATGCAGTCCCTTAAGCAAGCGAATCAGCAACTGAAGATTTCCAACGACCAAATCCAGAGTGACCTCACAATTGCCGCTGAAGTACAACAATCGCGACTTCCATCGAAGTCATTGAAATTCCATGGTTGCAATGTGGCTTGGGAATACCGACCCTGCGATAAGCTAGCTGGTGATTTTCTCGACATCTTCGCTTTTAACGAGAGGTATCTTGGGTGTTATTTGTTTGATGTTTCTGGTCACGGAGCCCCAGCAGCGCTGATGTCTTCTGCTGTGAGTCAAACATTGAAACCAATACTCAATGAGACATGCTTGACGAGCCAAATCAATAAGTCACATGCGTCATCAAGCCATGATGGTTTGATGATTAACTCGCCTTCTCAAGTGGCGGAATCTCTCAACGAAATATTCCCTTTTGACCCTAAGATTGGAAAATATTTCACTCTCATTTACGGGGTTTTTGATAGATCGTTAAACCAGCTTCGATTTACTTCGGCTGGCCATCCACCTCCCGTCATCCTCTACTCAAGCGGAAAAATCGAACTGGCGAAGATTAGTCCCGGGTTTCCGATCGGTCTTATTCCCAAGAACAATTCCCGCTACGAGCAATACACGGAAGTCGTATTGACGCTCAACCCCGGTGACAGAGTCATTTTCTATTCGGATGGAGTACTGGAAGCGATGGACACTCAGGGGAACACATTCGGACAACAAAGAATGTTGGCGAGCCTTGCCGCAAACGCTCATCGATCACTGGACGAGAGCACCGACTCATTACTTGCTGAAGTTTTAGACTGGTCCGCACCACGTTCGCCCGGTGACGACATCTCAATCCTGGCACTCGAGGTCCATTAAGATTGGACATCTCATTGCGCATCATGGGCTACTCTGTCTGACTAAACACGTCCAATTCCAGAATGACTGGTTTTCGGTTCGCCATATCGAGTCGTACTGTCCAGCCATCATCGACTCCACGGTCTTGAATCGTACGAATTCCAAAACCGTGGTAGACTGTACCTCCGGTAGCCATCTGCTTGACGACTCGCGTCACGTCTATCGAAAACTCCCTCGCCGGATTATACGGTTGACCGTCGGGTTGCTTGGGGATCACATTTGTAGAAATAACGTCACTCAAGTTTGCGTAGTCATAGGGTTTTCCAAGCTCAAAAGGTGCCTTGAGCCGTACGACACCCACCTTCATCGCTGACTGTGGTGTGGCATCGGTCACAGGGAGAATCAAACGAGCAGCTGCGATCTGCTTTCTATTGGGAAGATGGAGTTCCCCTTGAACGAGCATCACCCATGTCTCGCGATTATCCTTCGTCCATTTCAGGAAATGATTCTCGAACACTTCACCGTTCCTGCCAACAACTTGTTTGGTCGGAAGCTCGATGCGCCGCGTGGTCGTGGGGCGGATAATTCGCCTGGGAGGCGCAACGATCCCGACCAGAAAAGGATTGGGCAGTGTTTTGAGTTCCTCGTCTGGGCTGATTTGCGAAGAAACCGAATTGGCAGGTAGTGGCAGCGGGTTCTCTTTCGCAGAGACAACTTCACGACGTAAAAAGGCCATTTGAGGATAAACCGGATAGCGATCTTTCGGTGTTGGCACATCAATCTCGAAAGTCGCGGGTAACTGATCTGCCGTGAATCGTTTTTCCACAACTGTTAAATCGTCTGACCAACTCGCGTGGTGAGCTCGCCCTATTTCGAAGCCACCGTCTGCCAGATCCTCGTAACTCTTCTGACGTGAACCAAGATGGTATGCGTAAGTCACAACAAGCGTGTTGTCTCCCAGAGACCGTGGGTTTTGTACGGAAACTGTCACCTTATTTTTACCAGGTGACAGATACGGCAACGAACAACGGTTGCACTGCACTGTGGCATTCAGCGAAACGTCTGCCAACTGCTTGTTGAATGAAATCCTTACAAGAGCCTGATAGTGCCCTTGCACTGCGTCTGAAAAATCGTTGAGAGAGACAGTCTTGAA
This sequence comes from Planctomicrobium sp., assembly GCA_030626405.1. Lineage (GTDB taxonomy): Bacteria > Planctomycetota > Planctomycetia > Planctomycetales > Planctomycetaceae > Thalassoglobus. Next base: position 29,542 of record DAOUPA010000007.1, on the reverse strand, counting down.
CGACTTGCCAGCGTCAGTTGAAACCTCAACTTGATCGGCTCCGGCAGCATGACCTTGAGCCAATGTCATAATGTAAGGCGATGCCAAACGTAGCGTGATTGAAGCGGAGCGCCCCTCGTCGACAGGCACCAATCCGTGATCTGTGTGGCGGGTGTTCTGGCTCTCCATGAAATGAGGAGTGGAACTCCCCTTGCGGATATCGTACGCAACTCGAAGTTGCCCGTTGGCGTAGCCACGAGCGGCCGATGTGCCGTGGTACGGTTCAAGAATTGGCCCCAGGCAAGCACAATTGCGATACTCCTTGTCACCGCAAGAGTGTCGAGGAGTCCAGCGTTTCCCACTCCACCAATGTCCATCTTCGACCGCATCCCAGGTCAGCGTTAAGGACTGGCCAGTTGAGAGGTTGACGTCTGTTGAATAGTCATCGGTATCGAATTTAATTCCGTTCCAGCCGGTCTGACTGCCAGCAATTTTACTGTTTCGAACACCAAGCAACACGCCTTCTGGCGTATCACCACAAACGAAAAAGGCTGGCGCGTGAAAGTTCGCTTTGTCGTTGATTGTTTCGAAGCGATTGTCGCGAGCGTAGTACACGCCACGCGAGGGGTCTTTCACGAAGCCCAATGTGACCAGATCAGAATTGGCTCTGATGTCGGCCTGTGAAGCAATCGTACGTCCACCGGGTGCTCGAGGATCTGGCTTCCAGGCGTAAAACTTCAAGAATGTATCAAGGTAGTGCCATTGATCATCGTAGTAGGCTTCCACCGTTGTATGTCCAGGCTGACTCCAACCAACGTAGCGCCATTCCCATCCCATCTCGCGCCACAGGGATGCTTCGACCGTGTGCAATCCGCCACACAGACTCCATCCATAAACATTGAGTAGCTTCAAACTACTAATGCCACCCTTTTCGCTGGGATAATTCAGGTGATAATTCGCCAACCTCAGGAAGTTGTAAATCGCAATTGCTTTTTCATCGTTCGTCTTGCATCCACGAGTGACCGACTCGACAATTGATTTCAATGACGAGCAATCGGGGGCTTTGTCGGTCACCACTTTAATTGCCTGAAGAGTCTCTGGCTGTCGGGGGGAAGAATCCTGACCTTGAACAAACGCAGTCGAAGTGAGACAGACAGCAACCAGAACAAAAGTTCTCGTCAGCAACAGAAATTGATTTTGCACCAAAACCCCTTTGTCTTCAGTGAATCTGAGTGAGCCTGACCATGATGAGAAGATCAGTCATGTTGCCAGAGGGGTCATACACAATGCGACACGACGAGGACGATCATAAATCAGGGTTTCGAATAAAACAAATGTCTACCGGTTCTTAGAAGGCGAAAAGTATCATGCTCGAACGCCGATTCCCCTAACTTTTCCGAGCACCTTCTCAAAGAGCGACGACCTCAATCCTTGACGAACTCAGGCGTCGCGTGTGAATTATGAAGAAGTCAAAAATACTGCGTGAGTTTTAGTCATTTGCTTCGCCATTCGATACAGTGTCGAGTTCTACAGTGAAGAATTTGTTCCAGAACGGTTCTCTAGAAACAGGAGCTTAGCGATGCAGTGGTCAGTGAAACGCTTCAGGTGGATGAGTTTGGCCCTTTGTTTCTCCGTTGGTGTTATTGTCAGTTGGAGCAACGAAATCTCTGCTCAAGGAGTGAAACCAACTTCGCCGAGAACGAAACCGTGGGCGTTGGAAGGGGCGATGGAACATCTGCAAATGTATCCGAACGATGCGTATTTGCAGTATGTGGCGATGCAACTTGCGAACCGTCAAGGGCTGGAAATGGAGATTTCCCGTAAGATCGCAGCGATCACAAATGCGGGACGCCCTGAGTGGCGGCGGAGGCAGGACGGGGTGAACCTTTTCAGTCTGTTCTCTGGAACCTTAGCGATCCAGGAAAGCTTGCAGCTCGAAGCAATGGCGGGCGCGCCAGTCAACTCACGGCAACCTCGGGATACCGGAGTTCAACTCCCCAAGTTGAAGAACAAACCTGATGTTGCAGTCAATTCTTTAAGAGGACCAACAACGAAAAGTCATCCTTGGAAAGAAATGCTCGGCGACAAGAAACGTCAGATGTCTGCGATGGCGAGTTACGTTCCGGAAGACCAGTATTACATCCGCTTTCAATCGGTCGCGAAGTTGATGGATGTACTCCAACTGAGCGATGATTGGGGAGAACACCTGATCAGTCAATCCAACCGCAAAGCTTACTCAACGCAGGTCAATGACCGAATCATGACGCAACTGGCTGTCGAAACCAGCGACCTGATGAAGCCGTTTTACGATCTTGTTGTTCAGGAAGTTGTCGCAACAGGCAGCGACTTATACCTCACCCGTGGAAGCGACATCGCTCTTCTGTTTCGGTTCAAGCAACCAGTCGTGTTCAAGGCACAAATGGAAGTGTTCCTGAAAAATTCAGAGAAGGCTCACGCGGACGCCTTTCGTGGCAAAGGGAAGTACAACGGTGTTGAGTACGCGAGCCTTATCACACCAAACCGTCTTGTACATGTCTTCACGGCTTATCTCGGCGACGATGTTCATGTGCGCAGCAATACGTTGATCGGCTTGCAGCGAGTGATAGATACCATTCAAGACGAGGGAGACGACGGCGGCAAGATTCGCAGCCTCGCGGAATCTGATGAATTCGCTTACATCAGAACACTGATGCCGCCGGAAGCGAAAGAAGAAGATGGCTTCATCTATCTCTCCGATCCATTGATTCGCCGCTTGACTGGTCCAGAATTGAAACTGACAGAACGCCGCCGGGTGCTGTGCTACAACCATCTTCGCATGATCAGTCATGCGTGTGCGATGTACGAAACGGAACAGGGGAAGTCGCCGAAAACTATCGATGATCTGTTCGTCAAAGAGTGCGTGCCGTCACGATTCAATGATCAAAAACTATCCTGTCCGTGCGGAGGAACGTACACCTTGAGTGACGATGGCAAAACCGGAGTCTGCTCGCATCACGGTCGGATTGGCGCGCTAGTCCCCTGTTGCGAAATCATTGAAGAAACAGTGACCGCCGAAGAGGCTGAACTCTATAAGGGTTTCGTCACTTCATACGAACAGTATTGGCAAACTTTCTTTGATCCAATTGCGATTCGCCTGGCTGTCCAGCCGGATGAGTTTCGCATGGAGACGATCATTCTGCCGTTGATCAACAATTCAATCTATCAAGGAATGGCTTCCACTCTGGGAGGCACCCCGACGCCGCTCGATCAGAATCCGATTCCGGATCGCAATATCTTCAGCATGGCGTTTCAGATTGACAAAGATCGTCTCTTGGAAGAGTCAGGTTGGAAGCCTGTCAAACCGCAGCTTGCCGGTAATGCTCCTCTTAAATTGCAATTCGAGGCAAGTACTCAGCGGCTCAGGAAAATTACGATCGCGATGCACAATTACCATGACGCAAAGAGCACCTTTCCAGCGGTTGCTTCTTACGACAAAGAAGGAAGGCAATTGCTGAGTTGGCGAGTCCACCTGCTTCCTTATCTTGGACAAAATGAATTGTACAAACGATTTCATCTCGACGAGCCATGGAGCAGCGACCACAACCGCAAGCTGATTGGAAGTATTCCGAGTGTCTATTCAATCCCTGGTGAAAAGAAGGAGGAAGGAAGGACCGCGTATCAAGTCATCGTCGGCGAAAATACATTGTTCAACGGGACCAATAAAGCCTTGCGGATGCGTGATGTGACCGATGGAACTTCAAATACGATTCTGGTAGTCGAATCCAAAACGGATCAAGCCGTCATCTGGACAAGACCGAACGACATCAAGTTTGACATGCAGCAGTTGCGCAAGAATCTGATTGGACGCTATGGAGATGATTCGTTCGTCGGGATGGCAGACGGGGCGGTTCGGCGCGTCAAGAAGGATATCGACGCGACCACTCTCCAGAACGCGATCACTCGAAATGACGGTCAGCCAATAAGGAACTTTGGGGCACCGGTTCGATCACAGCGGCGCAATCGGAATTCATTCGGAAGATGGCTGACGAACTTGGATGCAGGGGACATTGATGAACATCTTGCGTACGAGTTCATCACACGCGGTATCAAAGATCAACTTGCAATGCACGTTTACGATTCAGAACCGACGTTTGACTTTCAGTTGACGCGTTTCCTCGGTCAAAGTCTCGGATCGTTTTCGACGAGAAACCGCCTGGACGGTGATTTCGGTCTCGTCTTTTTGATGATCGCGTCCCTAAATTCTCCGGTCTATGTTTCGGTTCCGCTGGATGATGTCGAAGTGACGGACCGGTTCCTGGAACACCTTGATGAACAGCTCGCACCGATAGCTCGCAAAACTCACCGCACAGGCTTCTTCAATCTGGAGAACGATTTCTACACGATTCCAATCAACGATGAAGTGACCGCGCGAACCGCAAGTATTGGGTTTGGACCGATCAAGTGGCGGTTTTTCTGGGCCAGGATTGGCAAGCAACTTTACATTTCCAGCAAACCAGAGGTTCTGCAAGATTTGGCAAAAATGCAAGGTGAAGATCTCAACGATTCGCCTGATCCTGCTTCCGCAGCACACGCGATGATTCGGATTCGACCGGAGAACTGGAACCAGACGCTCTCAAACTTCCAACTCGGCTGGGCGGAAAGTCACCGTCTTGCTTGTCTGGACAATGTCGGTCGTCTCTCGAGTTTGCAGCAACTGGCGACGGACAATGTCGAAGATCGACCGGAGCAACTCTACGGCGTCAATTTCTCTTGCCCTTGTGGTGGCAAGTATCATGTCGATGGTAAGCATGGCGTCGTCTGCTCGGTGCATGGCAACGCGTACACTCCACGGCAAAGTGCCTTGGGCAAAGAGCAAGGATCAATCCGGAAGGTACTCTCCAACTTCGGTGGTTTAACCATCGCCCTGACCTTCCTCGAAGATGGGCTGCACGCGACAATGACCGTGAAACGGAAAAAGTGAGGAGTTCATCTTCGATTAGCGCGAGTGCTCTGCGATTTTAAACGGAATGGCTGGCAAGAATCCGTAATCAGTGCGGCGAGGTTTGGGGTTGGGATTTTCTTCTGTGGGGGCTGGTGTGGTTTCCTGGAATGCACGCAAGAGCAGATTGCCACTCAAGCCAGGAGTGGCTTCTTCCGGATTCACTGTCAACTTGATCGCAAATTGTCCCATTCGTCCGGTGATGATTTCCGCAGTAACACCTTTGGGTTCTTTGACGTCAACTCGCAATTCATCAGCCGCGATATTTTTCACCAAAGGTTTCACGTTCAGGAGAAATTCTTTTTTCAGAGGCAGATTCAAACGAGTAGATTTATTGACGACCTCGAACGGAACTTGTGTACGAGGCTTGCCGCTGACGATCACAGTCCAGTCTTCAACTGGGACCAGGTGATACGTAATGAATGCCTGCACCATATTCTCTGCTGGAATCGCGGGATGAGTCAACCAGGCACGGTTACCACGTCCACGTCGTCCGCGCGTGATCATGTCGAGAAGAACCGGTTCTTCTGGTGCTGTTGAGGGAACCTTGAGGGTCAACGAGACGCGGTCGGCATTACCGGGAATGATACCTCCAGATAATTCAAATCCCGGTGGAGCGTCGAGCAGTGCCAGTTCAATATCTTCCTGATAGTTGTCGCGACGGAGCGCGAAGACTGTAATAGGTGTAATTGCGCCTGCACGTGCAACGATAGTGCCTGGAGTGACACGAATTTCGTAGTCCGGTTCAGAAGCTCGCAGGCTGAGTCGGTAGACAAAGTCTTTGCCTCCATTGTGTTGTGTATCGCTCACATGGAGGTAGGCACCCGATGAGGGAATAAAGGCTTCTAGAACCGAATCCGAATGGTGCGTTTGCAACCCCTGACCTTTGTCTTCGTGGTCATCGTTGAAGGCGATTTCTTTCCCATCGATATTCGTGAGGGTCAACTGAGAGTCGAGGGGGGAACCTTGCCGTCGTGCCAGAATCTCTGCAACGAGCTTCCCTTGGCCTTTGATGAAATAGACATCTTGATCGCCGGGAGTGTCGATTCTCCCGTGAACGTTCACACGTGTGGTGACTTCCTGACTTGTATCGATCGTGTTGTTCGGTTCTTCGTCAAACACGTCAGTCAAAAGGTCAACATGTAATGGAAAGCGAACAGATTCTCCATCGCCTTGCTCGAGCGAACACCATTCGACCGGCCGGAATTTGCGACGGGACATCAACTGTGTCTCGAATGTTGTATCGGTGAGATTCCATCCCTGGAGTTCCACATTCACCTTCGTCCCATAGCGGGCACCGAGAGGGAAAACACTCGTCACAAATGGGAGTTCTCCGAGAGTAATCCGATAGACAAAATCTTCTCGTCCACGATAAACCGAATCACGAATATGAAACGTGTAACGACCATCACTCGGGACTTCAAAGTAGACTACGGGATCTTGGCGGTAATAAAATGAGTCGGAGTAGGAGACTTCTTTTCCAGAGGAATCAGTCAGTGCCAAGGTCGCTTGAAACCAACCGGGAACAGCATCGGCCAGAAAAGGAATCACATCGCGTGCCCCGACTTCAATGACCAGTTTTTGACCTTGTCGGGCGTTAAAAGAAAAACTGTCGGTGTCGCCGGGAAAAATTTGACCGTTGATCACAATCGGCATCTGGTCGATGATCGCGTTCGGAATTGTGTCGTTCGGCTCGGTTTCGCTCACCTCCGGCCATTTCCCAATCTGAATCCATAGTGGATTCGACATCGCCGATTCTGTCACTAGCCTCAATTCGCGTTTACCCAATTTCGCATCGGCAGAGACAGTGAGCCGTAGCGTGAGTTCTTCTGCCAATTGATCGTTCGGTTGGCGTTTGGGATCTCGCTCCCTCGCCAAATAGATTTCCATTTCGCTCAATTCTTCATCGGAGACTCCGGCGGCGAATGCAACATCAGCTTTCGACGGTTTTTTATTCCCTTTCTCAACCAGTTCTTCTCGGATATCCGCAAGTCGCATCCGCAACTGGTTGTACATGCCGCGTGACATCGGGCGATACCAGCTCACGATTTCTGCTTTGACGCCAACGCCTGAGATATGCACTTCACTGGCATCCTTGATGTGTTGTCCGCCGAGAACAACTTTGCATGTCGTATCCAATCGACACCCCGCCGGAAACACATAAGCGACATGTGGATCTTGTGCGTCTAGCTGAGCTGTCGTGAAGGAGAAACCGATGATTCCTATCGCCACAGAGTACAGCCAGACGTTTTTGCTACGAGACATGATTTCTTCCATTTCCGTCTTGGGACCAGTACTCCGTCGTGGCTTCACTTCAGGGTTGAATGGATCGCAACTCGGTGCCACTGCTGGGCAAGCCAGCAGTGGCACACGGCATATTTCTAAGTGATCTCATTGAGGCGACCGCCCGATTCCATGCCTTCGTCGGCGCCGGGTGTGGCGCGAACAAAATCGCCGCGCGGATGTGGCAGGCTTGCTTCGGGATCGATACCGACGAGTTCGTACATCGTTCCAATCAAGTCTCCGGGATAGACCGGACGATCCTTGACATTCTCCCCATGAACAGTGGAGGTGCCAACGACCTGCCCGCCTTTGAAACCCCCACCGGCGACCAGGCTGGAGAATACGCTGCCAAAGTGATGGCGACCTCCGTTCCAGGGAGACTCTGTTGCCACTTTCGGCGTGCGACCAAACTCTCCGATGCACCATACAATCGTACTGTCGAGCAATCCGCGGTCATCGAGGTCGGCGATTAACGTTGACAGACCACGATCAAGGATCGGAAGCTTTCGGCGCATCGCTTCAAAATGGGCTTTATGCGTATCCCAGCCACCATCGTTGATCGTGACGAACTTTGTCCCATTCTCAATCAATCGTCGGGCAGCCAGACATGACTGTCCAAATTTATTGCGACCATAACGAAGACGCAATTCTTCGTCTTCACCCGCGAGATTAAAGACCTGTCCGGCATCACCCAGAATTAAATCGTAGGCATCTTCCCGCGATTTGGCGGCAATCGCCAATTCAGTATTGTCACTCAATTCGTTGCCTAGAGAGTTCAGGATCTTCAGCATCTGGCGGCGTTCCACCTGTTGTGAATCGGAAATCCCAGGAGCCACGATGCCTTCAACAGCAAACCTCGCTGCGTTGGGGTCTCCACCTGTGGCAAACGGCTTGTAGCGAATGCCCATAAAACCCGCTTCGGAGAAGCGACCTTGCGGACTGGTCAGAACAACGTAAGGCGGGATGAGACCTTCCGGTTCCTTTTTATTCGACTTGGGAGGCTTGTTCAGAGCGGTCACCACCGCACCCACCGCCGGGAAGACCATTCGCCCTGGCATTCGTCCAGTTTGCGTTAGATAGGACGCCGTCTCATGTCCATTTTGCCCATGCGTCATGCTGCGAATTAACGAATACTTGTCAGCCAACTGACTCAGCTCAGGCAACAATTCGCCAATATGAATTCCCGGTACGTTCGTCGAGCAAGTCCCGCTCAAAGGCCCGGTGTAATCGGAGCCTGCCTCAGGTTTGGGATCAAACGTATCGATGTGAGTTGGTCCGCCTGCCAGCCAAACCTGAATCACCGCTTTCGCTTTCGCCACTTGTGGTACCGCAGACGAGGAGTCTGGTTTGCCAGATGTTTCTCCGGCAAGTAATCGGGAGGCCAACATCATGCCGGCTCCGCTCAGGGCACCACAATGGACTGCCTGCCGACGCGTGAGCACCTGCAACTCAGAAAAGGAACGGTTTTTAGTCATGGTACACCTCTTTGCGGGAATGAGATTCACTCGATATCGTTGTTCCTGAAATTCTTTAATGCCGAAACAAAAATTCATCGCTGTTAATAAGCGCCCAGGCAACTTCCTGGGCACCACCCGAATTGACACACAGATCGCCCACGACAGAAACTTCATCATCGGTCGGACGTCGTGAAAGGATCGCGAGAAAAATCGCTTCAGAAGGATCAGAGTCCATCGAACTCCATGACTCTCGAACAATATTTTCGATGCCCGGACCTTTCCTCAGTTTGTTGCGTAAGTGATTGGAATTCAAAAGATGCAACGATTGAGCTGCGGTGAGACGATTGTTGCGGTCCGACTCCAAACCTGTGTCGCGCGATGGCCGTCCGAACATCTCTAGAAAGCTGCTGGTAATGCTGCCATCTGGCAGACTGACTGCTCGCTGCCCCTCTGGTAGAAAAGTAAACGGCTCCGGAATAATGCTGGAGTAACTTTCCGGAACCCCAGAGATTTGACAGATCGCGTCAATCAAGACTTCCGCGTCCAACCGTCTCACGGGATAAAAGGCAAAGTTTTCTGCCGCGCGCGGGTCTGTGCTGTTGGGAAGACAGGCAAGTTGATATGTGTGCGAATTGAGAATCACCCGGTACAGATGCTTTACGTCATAGTTTGTGTTGATGAGCTGCTGAGCGAGGTGCTTCAACAAACTGGGATTTGAGGGCGGATGTTCGGGACGAAAGTCGTCGACAGGCTCAACAATTCCGTGACCCAGAAGCCAGAACCAAACACGATTCGCGAGTGCTCTTGAGAGAAGCGGGTTGTTCTCATGCAACAACCAGTCCGCGAAGACCTCACGCGGGTCTTGATCAGCAGGAATGTTGATGCTTAATCCATCAGGAAAAGTTGCATGCAGAACATCCGACTCGGACTCATTCCCTTTGCGAGGGTCAAAGAAAACGATTTCTTCTTTCCACTCGACTGTTGGCTTGAAGCCGATCTGTGAGAAGAAGAGGCTCATCTCCTCCAATTTTTCGCTAGGCCATGCGTCGGCACGTTGGCACATGAACGATAAGGCAACCGCATGCGCGAGGACTTTGGGGTCTTGACTTTGAGCAGATCGAAAGAAATTTGCCTGTGGTTTTCGGAAATTGCTACCTGATGAGGTCAACATTTCACGAACGAATTCATCGTACGGCATGTTGTTGTCGATGGATGTTCGAATCCAGCGGTGAAAAGCCTGCGCTGCATTCGGCCACATCTTGATCGGGAACTCTGCCTTCACTCGTAAGATGTCGCACCATTTCATCGCCAAGTAATCCGCGAACTCAGGTCGCTCGAGCACTTCGTCAATTAACTGCGCACGTTTTTGCGGGTCGGCATCGTCGAGGAACCGCATCGCTTCTACCATCGTCGGGAGTGTTCCGAGAGTATCGATGTAAACACGGCGAAGAAAGACTTCATCTGAGCAAAGCTTGGCAGGCTCGATATTAAGTTCAGCCAAGTTGCCAAAGACAAAACCGTCAATTTCATTCTGTACAACGACCGGTTGTTCACTGGTAAAAGGACTACGTTGGATTGGAGTGGTTAAGCCCAGGACTTCAATTTCCGGAAGCGGATCAGAATCATTTGCAATGGCGGTTAACTCGACCTCTGACTTCTCTGGAATCTTTGTTTGCTTTGCAGCATCCAGATTTGCCTGCTGTTTGGTGAACGCATCATCTGGCAAGCTGTTTTGGAAATCCGTCCATGTGAGCCACCCGACTCCCAGTGCGCAGAGAGCGGTGATGGCAAGCACACCGAACGTGAATTGAGACGCAGATTTCCGACTACGGCGAGAGCCTGCTCTACCCGAGGTGGCCTCATCAATGTGGTATTCAGGATACTTTTCGGATTGACCAGCCATCACTCATCTCCTTCAGAACTGGCTGACTTTTCATGAATTTGTGAAAACGCAACGCCTTCAATTTCAACAAGAAGGTCCGATCGACAGACATCTGCTTGAGCATAAATCGTCGGCAAGGGACCGAATCGTCGCTCGCAGATCGCGCGACATTTTTCGTAATCTTCGGGATGCTTGATATAAACTCTGACTTTCGCCAAATCACTCAATTCAGCCCCCGCTCCCTGGACTCCATGACGTTCAAAGTTTTCGGCGCTGATGAGATTTTGAATATTGTCGATCGTCTGCTCTGTCTGCTTTTCAATGTCACCGATATGAACTGACTCAGAGTTGACAATACTGGCGGTCCCGGAAATCCAAGTGGTCACATAATCTCCAATAACAACCGCCATCGCCCGCGAAAACTTCGGACTTTTGGCAGAGAAGCTTTTTGAGTAATCAAATGCTGAAGTTTGCTGTGGATTTTCCAGGGGAAGCAATCTGACATCATCGCGTTCAGTCTGCAGGGTCATCGCACAAAGGCTCAGTTCGCGTCCGATCATCCCGATGCCGGTGCTTGCGGGATAAATCATGTTCCCTTCGCTGCTTATTCTCATTTGGCAGAGGGCCTGCTGCGCGTCGAAGAAATCCGTCCGTGCCCGATTCATCTCCCGATATCGTTCGATGCTCTCTTCAGGGTCAGTGATCCCACCTTGGTAGATCCATGTGCGAACAACATCTTTGAACGAAGCCCCCACCTCTGCCAGTTGATACTCCATCTGATCGAACACTTGCTGAGCTTGCGTATAGGCGTCCGCATCAGGATCCGCAGGTTTCACCCCGGAAACATGCACCCAGTGCAGTCCATCATATTGAATGGAGACAACATTTGGCGAAAGGAATTGAACGTCCGCGTCCTCTCCACCAATTGCCCATGCCTCAATAGCGAGTGCCTGCCCTCCACAGGGAGGTTGCACGATGAAATTCGTGGCGGGCATTCGGTCACGATAATTAGCTTGAAAGAGTTGTTGGAGAGGCTCAATCACCTCAGCACTGCTGACAAACACATTTTGTGAGGTGACGGTCATGGGAATCGACAGTTGCCGCAGAACAGCTCGAATCGTTGAGATTGCTTCCCAACCTTGGTCCACAACATCCCCTCTGGCCTGCGGGGTAATCATCAAACCAACGCGACAGACCTTTTCCAGTTCAATGACTGAGTGCGACTGATCACTCAGCAAGCAAGGTGGCATCTTATTACCTTCCGCCGAACCATGGTGGCACATGGAACGACATTCCGACCCGCTGAGCATCCGTTTGATCGGTTGCATCTGATAGCAGATCACTGACTCTTCGGGAGTTGATTGCGTACCGAGAACTGGTTGCCCTGCGGTCTCTGATTTACCATCTTGGTTTTTTGAATCATTGCTCACCGTCTTCTGCTCCCCTCCCTGCGACTCGCAGGCAAACTGTTTTGTTAATGCTCTCGGATCTGCGTAGCCTCGTTTTGAACACACGAATCCCGCATCTCACCACAAGACATCAGGACGTTGCAAAATGAATTGTTCTCAACCGTTTTCGCGATCACTTCGTGAATCGAAAGCCGTTGAAAACTCTCTTCAATAGCCCCCATTGCGTCATCAATGCGTCGATGGATTTGGCAGAGGTCGCTCCCATGAATGGCAATCCCGAGTGGGCATGTATTGATGCGTTCAATCGGGTCGATGGCATTGATCACATCCAGTGGAGTAATTTTGGCCGGATCGCTGAGCATTAAGAAACCACCATTGCTCCCACGCCTTGCCGAGAGAATTCCGGCCTTGGTCAAGTCTTGAAGAACTTTGATCAAATACCCGGCAGGAGCTTTGATTTGCTCCGCAATGTCCTTCACTTTCTGAGGCTCATCCGGACACTGAGACAGCCAGACAACCGCCCGCAATCCGTATTCACATGCATCTGAAAGAAGTTTCACTTCATGCTCCCATTTAGGACATGCATAGAAGTATACCAATACAACCACAAACAACGCAACCGTGCATTAATACCTTTTTGTCCTCTTTCCCAGTGAGCTGCATTGCTAATGTGTTTAACGACCGATCGTGTTCAACAGAACAATCAAGGGCATTGCGACTCAAGCAGGTGCCATTCGTTCACTAAAACTTTCATTCAATCCACCCTCGAGAGTACCCTGATGAGCAAAAACAGAGAGGGAGGATAGAAGAAGTGAAGGATTGACAGACTTATGCTGCTACAAGAAATCCCGACGAACTTCGATTTTCAATCAACCGAAGGAAATGGTGGGATTAAGCAAGAATCTCCTTCACGACATTGCCTGCAACGTCGGTGAGTCGGTAGTCCCGACCGTTGAAGCGGTAAGTCAGTTTCTTGTGGTCCATACCCATGAGGTGCAGGATCGTTGCGTGCAGGTCGTTCACGCCGAGGCGGTTTTCGACAGCCTTGTACCCGAATTCATCGCTGGCACCGTATTGCACACCCCCTTTGATTCCGCCACCAGCCATCCACATCGTGAATGCGTGAGGATTGTGGTCCCGGCCCTTGCTGCCTTGCGAATCGGAAGTTCGCCCAAACTCGCCGCCCCAAACGACGAGAGTATCATCGAGCATCCCGCGAGCCTTCAAATCAGCAAGCAACGCCCCGATCGGTTGATCGACACTTTTAGCGGCAATTCGATGATTGATCCCGATATCACTATGCCCGTCCCAGGGAACGTCTGCCACGCCACCGGCACCTCCATTGGTTCCGGCATACAACTGCACGAAACGAACACCTCGTTCAATTAAACGACGCGCGGTGATGCACTGTTTGGCGACGAGTTGTGTTTCTTTCTGATCGACTCCGTATGCCTTTTGAGTTTCTTCGGACTCGTGGCTGAGGTCCATTGCCTCTGGAGCAGCCGTTTGCATTCGGTAGGCTAGCTCGAACGATTCCAGTCTGGCTGCGAGGTCAGCTTCGTGCGGTCGAAGCTCCTGATGTTTATTGTTCATCTCCTTGAGGATATTGAGCTGCGCTCGCTGCTGCTGATCGGTCATTCCGTTGGGACGTTTCAGATTGTCGATGGGAGTCGCGTTCCGTCCATCGATAGAGGTTGGTTGGTACACCTTGGGAAGAAAACCAGGTGACCAAATCGGCTTCCCGCCACGCGGCATCGCACCATGCATCACAACGAACCCTGGCAAATTTTGATTGTCGGTTCCCAGCCCGTAGGTCAGCCAGGAACCAAGACAAGGGCGTCCTTGCAGAAAGACGCCGGAATTCATCTCCAACATTGCCGGGGTATGATTATTCGACTGCGAATAGCACGAATAGAGGAATGCCATGTCATCGACATGCTGAGCCATGTTTGGAAAGATTTCAGAAACCCACGCGCCGGATTGACCATACTGCTTGAAGCTGAATGGCGACTTCAAAGCTTTTCCGCTCGTTGTGAAGAACCCGGTTTTCGGGTCCGCACCTTCGAGCTTCATCCCGTCACGTTTCTGCAATTCCGGCTTGTAATCGAAGGTGTCCACTTGCGAGGGACTTCCCGGCATGAACAGCCAGATCACAGCCTTCGCCTTCGGAGCGAAGTGAGGCTGGCGTGACTGCATCAAGCGAGGTTGCTCGGCAGCGTCTGCTGTTGAAAGCAGTCCCTGATCGTTGAGCAAGCTCGTCAGTGCAAGTGTTCCACATCCTAACCCAGCGTTTTTAAGAAACGCACGGCGCGAACGATATTCAGAAGGTTGATACGGCATTGTCGTTGGTCCTGATTACAGACTCACATGTCGTTTTAGTCGACGAAGATAAACTCGTTCAGGCAAAGGATCAGTTGACAAAAATCGGCGACTGCCAATTCCTTTGCTTTGTCTGTGCTCCCGTAGGAGACAGTCTGTGTATTGATGAACCCGACCATTTGCTCTCTCTCCGCATCAGTCGGCGGTCGAGACAATGCCAATCCGTAGGCTTTGCTGACAAGCTGATCCGGAGATTCCTCGGGGACATCGTTCACGCGTTTGGCGAACTTTCCAGCCAGCTGCCGAGCCAGCGGCGAATTCATCATCGCCAGCGCTTGCGGCGGAACGGTTGTCACATCACGATGACCGATGCTCTGAATCGTGTCAGGGGCATCAAATAGCTGTAAAATAGGGATGAGATTGCTGCGTTTGACTGTGAGATAAATGCTGCGACGAGGAGTCGCCTGGTCCAGCGAACCGGCACCGAACATTTTCTTATCCAGAGTCCCACTGACAGCCAGCAATGTATCACGGATGATCTCGGCTTCCAGGCGTGTTGCGCCGCGTCGCCACCAGAGATTATTATTTGGGTCCACCTTGGCTGCGAGTGAATTGTCCTCGCCTGATTGCTGGTAGACTGCGCTCATCATGATCATTTTGTGAATCGGCTTGAGCTTCCAATCGTTGCGAATCAATTCGCCAGCAAGATAATCCAGCAGTTGAGGATGGGTCGGGGCGACACCTTGGCTTCCGAAATCACTGGGAGTTGCGACAATACCGCGCCCCATGTGATGCTGCCAGAGCCGATTGACAATCACACGTGCAAGCAGATGACCGGCACCTTGTTCTTCGTCTGTCATCCAATTCGCCAGTCCGACTCGCGGCGGCTGTGTGCCCGGTTTCGCATCTGGTGACTCTGGTGCGAGCCAACGGTCATTCGACGTCTCGTGGTCAGTCAGGACACTGAAGAACCCGGGTGGGGCCAGCCCTTGTTTGGAATTTGAATTCCCACGGGCCAGGAAGTAGACCTTGCGAGTGTTTTCTCCAAAATTGTAAGTCGTGCCATTTTTCCGGGCAGCGTACACTTTGGTGATGTCAGGATTGGGCTGCACCTTGAGGAGTTCTTGTTCGGCCTGATTGAGTTTGACCCAAACGGGATCGCGCGGGCCGTACCATGTCAACAATTCCTGTTTTTGCTTCGCGTTGCGTTTGTCAGCAGCGAGGTCCAGAATCTTCTGGATGTTTTCAGAGATCGCTGGTTTCACATTGAAATAGAATCCCGATGGCCCGGAAGCGTTCACAATTTTCACGAGCAAATCATTGCTTCCGGACTTCAATTGAAGTGTCACCAAATCCTGATCCGCCGCTGCCCCACCTGAAACTTCTTTAGCAAGCACCGGTTCACCATTGAGCCAGACTTTGATCGCGTCGTCTCGTCCCAGCGAGATATTCAGAGGCCGTTCAGTCCCGACATCAATAGTGCGATAAAGATAATTCGCGCTGTTGTCTCCTTTCAGCGTATTATGAACTTTGCCATCTACCCAACTCGGTTGAGGTGTCCACTTCAATTCATCGTAGGTTTTCGTAAGGTCAATCTCTTTTTCCGGGGCAAAGACTTCTCCGTAAGCAGCTTTGAAATCAGCCGCAGCAAAAGGCCCGATTGATTGCCAGACGCCCAGTTTTGCTTTTTCTGGCCTTGCAGGTCGGTTCTTGACCCACTCTTCCAATTGTTCTGTGAGATGCTTTTGCTCATACGTTGTTCGTGCAGTGAGAAGAGGCTTATGGACGCTGTCGAACTTGTCCTTTGCCGCCTTCGTTTTGGCTGGCTCAGGATCATAATCGAAATCCTGAAAACCAGTTTCGGCAAAGCAGGAAACGAACTGGTAATAATCGTGCGATGGCAATGGATCAAACTTATGGTCGTGGCAACGGGCACAGCCGACCGTTAAGCCGAGCATCGACGTCCCGATTGTGGCAACGATATCATCGAGTTGTTCGTACCGGCTCCTCTCTCGTTCTTTTTGTGTTTGCTGCGACGTGAAAGTCCCCGCTGCCAAAAAGCCAGTCGCGGCTTCAGCCATATAATTATTGGGGGAGAGTTGGTCACCTGCGATTTGCAAGCGAACGAATTCGTCATAAGGCATGTCTTGATTGAACGCTTTGATGACGAAGTCGCGATAGTGATACGCCGCCGGGCGATCTTTATCGAAAGCGTATCCGTTGCTTTCTGCAAAACGCGCCAAGTCGAGCCAGTGACGCGCCCAACGCTCGCCGAAGTGCTCTCCTGCCAACAGCCGATCAACCAAAAATTCGTAGGCATTCTCAGCCGGATCATTCACAAAAACTTCCACGTCCGCAGGTTCAGGTGGAATTCCCCACAAGTCGAAATAGACTCGACGAATAAGTGTGCGTCGGCTGGCTTGTTCGTTTGGAGCAATGCCTTGTTCCTCTTGAGATGCCAGAATAAATCGATCAATCTCAGTTCGACCCCAGTCAGCGTTTTTTACCTGTGGAGGTGACGCTGATTTGATCGGCTGGAAAGACCAGAAATTTTTCCCGGCTTCGATGTCGATTTGACTTTTTGCTGGCCTGGTCGCCGTTCCATCGCGGGGATCGGGAGATCCCATTTCCACCCATTTCACAAAATCAGCGATGACTGCTGCATCAAGTTTTGTGTCCGGCGGCATCTGGAATGACTCGTGCCGAATCGCGGCAATCAGCAAACTCGACTTCACGTCACTCGGAACAACGGCAGGGCCGCTCTCGCCACCTTTGCGAGTTGCTTCACGAGTGTCGAGAAGCAATTCGCCTTCGAGTTCATCCTTCTGAACGGCCTCTTCGGAATGACACTTGTAACACCGCTGCACCAGCACCGGGCGAATTTTTGTTTCAAAGAACTTCAATCCTTCAGCGTCTGGTTGCTCGGCAAACACCGATGCCTGGACAATCAGTAAACACAAAATGGATGAGAGAAGAACTCGATACATGGCGTGATTTTCAATCTATGAGAAAGATCAGGTGGGACCAGAGATTGTAGTGAATCCAACGTATAGGGTTCAAGAACAACGCGTATTCTCACAATACTGCTACACCTAGTTCTGAGAATTCACAAACATATTCTCTGATCGTCTGCAGTACAATGATCGGTCCCCCCCATTCGAAACTGACCCTAAACTCAAACGCGGTAATCTTCTCGCACCGGCTGAAAAGCGTCCATGATGCGGCATTCGGTGATCGCTTTGCCCCAGTGTTTGGCATTACCTGGGATCACAGCAACAGTTCCGGCAGTGAGGAGGCGAGTGTCGCCCTCGATGGAGATTTCAAATTCCCCTTCAAAAGTGTGCGCGACTTGTTCGTGAGGATGAGAATGCTCCGGCAAAACGGCGCCTGCTTCAATTCGCCAATAGACAAAGGTCATCGTTGCCGAGTGAACAAGACGCCCGTGAAAACCGGGAATCAGTTCGCGTTCTTCGAGGTCGCTCAGTTTTGAATAGTTCATCATTGAAGCTTTGGTTAGAAGATAGGGTGCGGTGTAATGCACCTTCCCTGAACTTGCGTCTGTCGCAGGGTGCGTCACGACGCACCCTGCGAAAATGTTTACCTTAAGTCGTTCTTCCCAACATGCGGTTGAGCGAATCGGATGTTTGATAAATCAACGCTTCCGGGTAATGCAGCCAAGGGTGGAAGTATTCGAATGTCAGATAGCCATCGTAGCCGTTCTGGTCGAAGACATCGATCACGGCGGGCCAGTCGGTCGTGCCATCGAGTAATGGGCGGAACGTTTCGAGCGTGAAGTCGGTCCCTTTCTTCGTGAATTCCTTCAAGTGAACATTTCGAATTCGCTTGCCCAGATACGCGATCCAGTGCTCTGGATATTGAAACATCATGATGTTGCCAGTGTCGAAATGGACGTTGACGAATTCATTGTCAAAGTGGTCGACAAAGTCCGCCATTTCCATTGGCGTCATCAGGTAGCCATTGAAGAAAATGTTTTCGATGTTCATGCTGATGCCGAGTTTCTCCGCGGTCGGAAGAAGTTTGGTGACAGCAGCGATTGCCCGTTCGTGGCAAATGTCATTCGCAACCGGTGGGTAATCATCTCGCCATGGAATATGCACCGAGCCTGGAACGACAAGCAAGTTCTTTGTGCCGAGTTCGTGTGCGGCGTGCGTCATTTTCGTTGCGAGTTCTATGCCGCGAGCACTGCGTGCGGGATCGTTCGCCGTGAGTGGATAAGGCCAGAACAAGAACGAGCAGAGTCCGCTGATTTCAATGCCAATCTCATCTGCCATGCGACGAATCGCGGCGAATTCTTTGGGACCTGCTTTCGGAGAAAGGTCGGTTTCGAGGTCGTAGTTGAGTTCAATTCCATCGAAGCCAGCGTCTTTCGCAAGTTGCAGACATTCTCTGAGCGACATTCGATCTGGATACGGAAACGCCCAAAGATTGATCGACTTCTTCATGTCGTATTTCTTTGGTGACGATTTCCGCGTATCGTCGGCAGTTGCCGTTTCTGCGGACTCACCTGACTGTGGCAACACGGTCGTCGCTGCTGCCGCCATTGTCGCCAGCATCGCCTGTCGACGAGAAACACTCGTCGAATTCTGAAAAGGATAAGGTCCGCTCATGCCATTCTCCGTCTTTCATGCTTCGAACTTCAGAAAGATGAAATCGTATCAAACGCCAGGATGACCTGCACCTGGGGACGAATTACTCCGCCGGTCGAAGTTTGGTATTCTCAAAAGCATGCGACATTGCGGCGTAGCACTTTTTGACAGTCTCCCCTGAATCGTAACCTGGTTGCCTCCAGACTTGGCTGCTGACTTCGACGCAGACATCACCGCGATAACCACCGGCATGGAACTGTTTCAGGAGTGAAACATAGTCAACGGTGCCTGCATCCCCGGGGGATTTGAAGGCGACTTTGCCATCGACTTGAACTGCGTCTTTCACGGCGATGTGCGCCGTGTATGGGAGGCTTTCCTTGATCGTTGATTCCATCGGCATGTTGCGGAAAATGAAGTGGCTGTAGTCGTAACACATCCGCAACCACGGGCTGTTGCCGAGTTGATGGATCAGCCAGATCGCATCGGCAGGTCGGGACATCGCGTGACCGCGGTGTGGTTTGATCGCCAGGACGACTTTTGCGTCTGCAGCAACTTTCACCCAAGCATCGAGTCTTTCCAGGCAGAGGTCTTTATCTTTATTCCAATCCTTACCACCGAGAACTGTTTGAACAAGTGGTGTGTGCGAAGTGAAGCGTTTTGCAAACTCGCACGCCTGTTTGAATCGCTCGGTACTGGTTTCGTAATCCTTTTCCGAGGAAAGTGGACGCAGGTTTTCCATGAGCGAAGTAAGTTTGAGCCCTGTCGAATCAAGATGATCGGCAATTTCAAATTGCTCCTTCGCAGTTGGCAACCCGCGAGGTGGAAAGACGCAGAGTTCAACGCTGTCGTAGCCTGTCTCAGAAAGAAGTGAAATTGCCTCAAGCGGGGTTCTGTTCGGGAGCGCGTAGGTGCTGAAACCGAGTGTCATTCCGGATTTGGATTCGTCGGCAGCATAAACTAAGTTCGAAAGCAATGAACTTGCAATGATTGCTCCGGTTTGCGAAACAAACTGTCGTCGGGAAACGCCGGTCGTCATATTAGAGTTCCATTACTTTAATGAAGATTTCAATTGGAAGGTCTTCTTCGCTGCATTCCATTTCAATTGGAATATCTGCTTTTGTTCGGTGAAGCTGAATGACAAACGTTGTTTTCCATGATGAATTGAGAGTGTGTTCGTCTGATTTGGTGCAGCAAGAAGAAGTTGGTTCGTGATTTTCATATCCCTCAACTCTGTGCCGACCGGGATCTCGAAATAGATCCAAGCGTCTTTGCTGTTCACTTCAAATCCGACCGGTTTCAAAGTCGTTTTCTTGCCTTGCAATTCGACACTAAAGACCGAGTTAAGATAATTGAAGACGACATCGTGACTCGTCAGCTTTTCAAGAACAATCTGTCGCTTTGTACGGCGGCGAAGTTCTTGTTCGAGGTCGTTGGGATCAATTTTCCAGGCGACCTCATAGCAACTGCCCTTTTCATTCCATTCCATTTCCGCCGCACTAGAATGAAAAGGGTGCGCCTGCGCGGTTGTTGTAAGCAGACCGCAGGCAATGAAGGCAATGACTGTCAGCGAGATCAAGCCTCGCGACATTATTCCTTCTCCTTTTTTTCGTCTTTGTTCTTTTCTTTATCGTCGTCTTTGGTCTTGGCGTTCTGCATCGCGTTCTTACCTTTCTTTTCTTTGAAGAGTTTAAATCGCGATTTGATAATTTTCCTCGGCCAGTGATTGTTCTCGGTATTTGTATCTGCGGTTTCCAGATGCGGATCGACTGTCACCGATTCGATCGTTTTTTCGGTGATGAACAACTTGGAAACTTTCTGGTTGTTGTGACGCCAGATTTCTGCCGGGATTCGCAACTCTTGTGTCGATTGATCTGCGAACTTGAATTCAAGAATGATCGGCATGACTAAACCACCGACATTTTCGAAGTCGAAGACGTAAAAGTTGCGTTTCTCTTCGAGGAGTTTCTTCTCGTCCTTCTCAAGAGATTTCAGGAATCGCTCGTACGCTTTCCGATCACTTTCAGTGATGTTGAACTTGTCGAAGTCGTTGTAGAAGTCTTTGAGTTCCGGAAATACATCGGCGCGTTTCGGAAGCTCCTTGTTGCGCTGCTCTGATTGCGTCTTCGGTTTTTCGTCTCGTTCCTGTTTCTTAAGCGGTTTCTCGACCGCTGGATCAGGTGATTCGAGAGTTGACAATCGAACTTGATTGATCGAAATGTCAACGTGATTCGTCGTGTAAAACCAGCCCTGCCAGAACCAGTCCAAATCAACACCAGAGGCGTCTTCCATTGTTCGAAAGAAGTCCGACGGCGTTGGGCGTTTAAACTTCCAGCGTCGGGCGTATTCTTTAAACGCAAAATCGAAGAGTTCGCGTCCGAGGATTGTTTCTCGCAGAATGTTGAGCGCCGTCGCCGGTTTCGCATAGGCGTTATTCCCAAACTGCAAGATCGATTCCGAGTTCGTCATGATCGGCACCTGTTGAGAACTTCTCATGTACGGAACAATCAGTTTCGGTTCGCCGCGTTTCGAAGGGTATTCATCTTCCCATTCCTGTTCGGCGAGATACTGCAAAAACGTGTTTAACCCTTCATCCATCCAGGTCCACTGCCGTTCGTCGCTGTTAACGATCATCGGGAAATAGTTGTGTCCCACTTCATGGATCACGACTGAAATCAGCCCATACTTGGTTCGGTCCGAATAGGTTTTGTCCTTTTCCGGGCGGGGACCGTTGAAGCAAATCATCGGATATTCCATCCCGTACACAGGTCCGTTGACCGACATTGCAACCGGATAGGGATAATCAAATGTGTAGCGCGAAAAGACGTCCAGAGTGTGAATGATTGAATGCGTGGAATACTTGCTCCAGAGCGGTTCCGCTTCCTTTGGGTAATATGACATTGCCCACACGGATTGATCACCAACGGTGTGATGTTGTGCATCCCAAATGAATTTTCTAGAGGACGCAAATGCAACATCGCGAACATTGTCAGCCTTGAAGACCCAGGTCTTTCTGCCGGACGGTTTTGACGATTCGTTCTTTTCTGCTTCCTCAGGCGTGACGATGAAGACCGGCGTTTTGGCGGTTTTTGCCGTTTCAAGACGATTACGCTGCGGTTGTGTGAGAACTTCATTTGAGTTTTGCAAGACGCCTGACGCCGAGACGATATGGTCGTTCGGAGCATTGATGCGAAGGATGAAATCGCCAAGTTCTAATGTGAATTCTCCTCGACCCAAAAACTGCTTGTGCTGCCAGCCGGTGTAGTCGGTGTAGGCAACCAGACGCGGATACCAGTGAGCGATTTCGTAAATCGAATTGCCATCCTTCTCGAAGAACTCATAACCAGTTCGCCCTGGCACGAGTTTGCTGTTGTTGATGGCATAGTTCCAATCAATTTGGAATTGAAACGACTCACTCGGCTTCAGAGGTGTCGACAGATCGATTCGCATCATTGTCTTGACAACGGTGTACTTGAGCGGTTTGTCATCGGCATCGACCAGTTTCGTGACAGTCATCGAGCCATCAAACGTTTGTCGAGCACGAAGACGTTTCAAACCATCGGTTGAGACGCGACTCATCGAAGGAGCCTTTGATGTGAGTGCGGAATCTGAATCGGGAGCGAAAATGTTCGCATCAAGTTGCAACCAGAGGTAGCTCAGCGTATGCGGGGAGTGGTTGAAGTACGTCACTTTCTCACTTCCGGTGAGATGGTGCTTTTCGTCATCGATGCTCACATCGATGACATAATCTGCCCGCTGTTGCCAGTATTGCGGACCAGGTGCTCCAGAGCCTAATCGAGCCTCTGTTGGCGTCGGCAACTGTTCATCAAGTTGGCGAAAGGAGTCCTTCTGACCGAATTTAGAATTCTCAACTTGAGAAAAGACAGGTGTGGTGAATGAGAGGATCGTCAGGCTGACAATCGTCAGGCTATGGGAGATATATTTCACTGGGATGTGTTCTCTGGTGTTGTCAATTCTGTTTTCAGTTGAGTCGCGTTCTCGCCAATAGTCGTTAAATTTCACCCAGACTACCTGATCACATACATTCGGGCCAGACGCTCAGAATTACGTGATCCAAACATCTCGCAAAATTCCTATGTTCGGAATTGTGAATCAGCTGAACGCTCTCACACTTTGATGAGAAACGAGACGATACGGTGAATGGGATCGCTGAGGCAGCATTTTATTCAGTTTACATGAGATTCTCAGTCAATCAATCAAGCTGGCAAGATATACAAATGTCATGGATGACGCTTAGAATTCTGATCGCAATCTGCCTTCTGCATCAGACTGGTTGCGTCCAAATTTTGAATCGGATTGACGATTGTGCAATCAAGATTCAGGACAAGAATACTACAAATAGGGCGTGGAGTTTCCATCGCGGGTACTGGGAAACGGAGTCACATCAAGTTGACTTCCGAATCGGTTTTAAGGCGGGATACTTCGCTTCCTTAGATGGTGAAGAGTGTCCTCCTGCGGTTCCGCCCAAGTTCTACTGGAGTGCCCAGAATAGCGGTCCTGACGCACAAGCAAGGACAAATGCGTGGTTTCACGGATGGTGGATGGGATCTGCGGCTGCAACATCTGACGGGTTATTTGATCATCGAGAAGTTCAAATTGCACCACGTCTGCAGCAACGATCGAAAAAGTCTGAAATTGCATGGCCCGAATCGAGTTCATCTGCTGAAGATGATTTCGATCTCATTCCCATACCAGACGTTCCGACTGAATCAGAACCGGGTTCTCGTGGCAAAGGGGACGAGATCCCGTTTGTGCCTCCAGCGATTGATCCTTTGAAGACTCCTGACAAGAAGTACAGTCCGGACCCGAAAAAGAAGATCTAGTGTTGCAATGCGACATGATGTTGCGAACTGCCTCGTGGAAACAAGCGTTTCATTGGTGGATACTGATTTACGAGGGGATCGAAACGAGCAAGTTGCTTTAGCGAATTGCCTTTCAACAGAAGCGAAACTGTCCCCTGCGATCGGAGACTCGGGCAGAGACCCATAGATCACAATTTTTCGACTTCGAAATCTTTGATCTCCAGTGAGGTGCCTTGCTGAAGGTAATTCACTGTGACGAGGAGTCTTGCTTCACTACGTGTTTCGATGACGAATCCTTCAATCCCTTCCATTGGCCCGGACTTAATTCTGACGGGTGTTCCTGGCTCAAGTCTCGATTCGAATCGTAATTCCTGCTTGGATTTCATCAACTGAGAAATCTGAGCCAAGTCAAAGACAAGGCGTTCTTCGTCGTTGACCTCCAGGCAGCGTGATATGCAATTGGTCTTAAAAGCCCGAACTCTTTCGTCTTCTGTTGCGTAGATGAAGACGTAATTCGCAAAAAGTGGAGTGAAAGTTGTTCGAACTCGACCTTTGGGCGAACGTTTCGGAACCCCAATAATCGGGCAGAAAAATGGAACTTGGTGCGGGAGCAACCGCCGCATGAAATCTTTTTCTCGACGAGAAAGAGTGTAAACGGCCCACCACCGGGCACCAGACTCACGACGTGTGCAAAGATAGTTCTCGTCAAACAAATCCTCCGGGTTAATTGACTTTTCTTCTTTTAAAACTGGCATTAGAGCACTTTTCGTATTGGTGTTCGCGTTCTGCCTCGTGGAGACAACCGTTGACACTGTTGAAAACGTTTTTCACGGGCACAGGAAAGAGCAATCTGCTCTAAAGTTCTATTGTTCTGTGGTAATGAAGGATAGGGTTCGCAGATTTGATACCAGGAAGAGGTAGTGAAAACTGGTCAAGTGTCCCCTCATGATTGGACTCGATAAATTCAGAGACGACTTGGATACAAACACGTTGCCTTCAAGTGATATACGGACATGAGGAAATGTCGAAACATGGTGAACCAAACCATTATTGGGAACGGCAGAGATTACCTGATGAATTCAGACGAACTTCAACAGTTTTTTTGAGATTGTCAATTTCTTTCCAGCCTAATTCCTAATTTGCGGAGTGGGAAGACTGGGAAGAGGTCGTTTTGGTTTCACTCCATTTACATCGGTATTTTCCCGACAAAAGGCATAACTGATACCACGGTTTAAGTCACCTATGCTTAACTAATTATCCGATACTGAAGTTATGTGCGTGTGTGATTCGAATGCTTTCATGTCTGCACCTTATGAATGTTGTCTGCTCAGGATGGGCGAAGCAGCGAAGCCTTCATTTCAAGGAAGAAATCTCATGTCATCACCGATGACGCCTCCGCGTAACATTTTATTAACACTTGTCTGTTTGAGTATCTCAATACTGCAAGGCTGCTCAATTTGCGACAATATCCAAGCTATTCCAGCAAATCGAGTCCCGGAACAATTTCTTGGCCGAGGACGTGAAGAGATGCAGAGCATCTCGTTTTCTCGCCTCCGTCAGGATCAACCTGATGTGTACCTGCTCGATAAGGGGGATGTTCTAGGAGTCTTTATCGAAAATGTCTTGGGAGATGAAAATTCTCAACCGCCCGTTCATTTCGCAGAACAAGGCAATCAGGCTCCGTCATTAGGCTTTCCAATTCCGATCCGTGAAGATGGCTCGATCGATTTACCTTACGTCAAAGCAATTCCTGTCATAGGACTTTCAGTGGTCGAGGCCACAGACCTCATCCGCGACATCTACACAAAAAATGAAATTCTACAGGGTGATCAAACGAGGATCATCATAACGCTAATACGTCGTCGAGAAGTACAGGTGACCGTCATTCGTGAAGAAGGTGGTGGTGCAGAAGGTGTTACCAAACGAGGGACAGGACAAACAATCGAATTGCCTGCATTTGAGAACGACGTACTCCATGCCTTGAATGAGACCGGTGGGCTTCCTGGGCTTGACGCCCGAAATGACATTTACGTGATCAAGGGGACCTTTGCCGAGGGAGTTGAGAGAGACCAAATGATCTCTGCGATCAACAGTTGCAAAGGTCCTTGTGAATGCCCTGAGGAAATCCTTGATGGTCCGGAAATTGTAAAAATCCCACTGCGTTTCTATGCCGAAAACGGCCCTGCTTTTAATGAAGAAGACATCATTCTTGATGAAGGCGATATTGTTTACATCCCTGCACGTGATCGAGAGCACTATTATACCGGAGGGCTCCTCAATGGCGGAGAAAACATTTTGCCACGAGACTACGATCTAGACGTTGTCGAAGCTGTCGCTCTGGTTGGAGGAACCTTTGCAAGTGGCGGAACCGGAATCGGAGGGATGGGAAGCGGCGGTGGAATCGGAGGTGGTGGGCGAGGTGGCGGTTCGAGTATTGGTCGCAATCCGTCAGATCTGATCGTTTTAAGAAAGCTTGAATGCGGTGACATCGTCCCGATTCGAGTCAATCTCAACGATGCACTCGTCAACCCTTCGCAACGAATCCTCGTTCAACCTGGAGATACTCTGATCCTTCGGTACACACTCGCAGAAGAATTGTACAACGCCGCAATCAGCGTGTTGGGATTCAATATTCTTCTAAACCAAATCCAGGGCGGAGGCAACTTTTAGGTTTCCGTTTTCTCACATAGATTGATTGCATTAATAGTTGCGAGGACGAGCTTTACCTTGCACTCGTAACGGCACGCCTAGAATTCGCAGGAAACCTTCGGCGTCGTTTTGACTGTAGTCGGCTTCGTCTGCGGCTTCCATGGAAGCAATCGCTTCGTCATAGAGCGAATTGGGAGAGGTCCGTCCGATAACGCGAACGTTCCCTTTGTACAGTCCGAGAGTCACTTCACCTGTGACCGGTTGTTGTAACTGATTGATGAACGCCATCAGTGCATCCATTTTCGCACAATACCAGAAGCCGTTGTAAACCATCTCGGCAACTTCAGGGCTAAAGCGGTCGCGAAGGTGAACGGCATCGCGGTCAACGGTGAGTTGTTCAAGCGATTGATGTGCCGCGTATAAGCATGTCATTCCAGGCGCCTCGTACACTCCCCGGCTCTTCATGCCGACGAATCGGTTCTCGACAATATCAATCCGCCCGACCCCGTTTTCACCACCGAGTTTGTTAAGCGTTGCGACAACTTCGTAGGCATTCAGTAATTGCCCGTTGACGCTTGTTGGAATACCAGACTCGAAACCAATTTTGACAACGGCTTCACTGTCAGGAGCTTCTTGTGGAGAGACAGTCATGCCGAAATCGATGACCGGAATGCCATCGACGTTCGGGTCTTCTAAATCGCCAGCTTCGTAGCTGATGTGCAGGCAGTTTTCATCCGATGAATACGGCTTCGATGCTGTCGCTTTCACTGGGATGTTTTTCTCAGCACAGTATTCAAGCATCTCTGTTCGACCAGGAAACAGGTCGCGGAACTCATTCATTCGCCACGGTGCGATGACTTTCACTGACGGCTCAAGTGCTTCCGCGGCGAGTTGGAAGCGACATTGGTCGTTCCCTTTCCCTGTTGCTCCATGCACATAGGCGATGGCACCGACTTCGCGGGCGCGCTGCAACACAATTTTCGAGATCAGTGGACGCGCGATCGACGTGCCGAGCAAGTAGATGTTTTCGTATTTTGCCTGCCATTGAAGAACCGGAAAGGCGAAGTCCCGACAGAGTTCTTCCTGAACGTCGATTGAAATGGAACTCTTCGCACCGATGTCAATCGCCTTTTTGAGAATCCCTTCGATGTCTTCACAGGGTTGCCCCAAATCAACATAAAGACAATGAACGTCATAGCCTTTGTCCATCAGCCAGCCGACAAGAACCGAAGTATCCAAACCACCGCTGTACGCCAAAACTACTGAATCTGCCATCTTGCACTGACTCTTTCTGTATCGGAAAACTCGAATGTATTTGTAGGAAAGCCCTCGGATCGACACCCATGATGCGAACGAGGTTTATTTGTCGCGTGACTGTCGGGGCATCGTCTCATTCTGCTTGGAGAACATCAATGCTCAGCGCGCAGCGAGGACAATTTTTTCTCTGCTGAGAATCCAGAGCTGCAGTGTGTTTCCAGGTGGCACAGACATTCCAGTCTGTGCCAAACCACAGTGTTCACACCACGAATAGTTCCATCTCTCGTAAAAACTCTGGATGCTCCCTCCTGACGTGGCGTTGTTTTTAGACACTCCGGCAAATCGGACAATCCGCTCGCCTTGCAATTGGCAGCTTACGGAAATCCATTGTTCGCATATTCGCCAAGAGCATTTTCCCCTGAAGTGTTTCCCCCACACCAGTGACGAGTTTAATGACTTCTACAGCCGCGAGAGCAGCGATCGTCCCGGAAACCGCACCAAAGACGGGGAACTCCCGCTTCCAGTTCGGAGGATCTTCCGGATACAGACACGCTAGACACGGTGTCTTGCCTGGGACAATTGTTGTGAGCTGGGCATCAAAATCGAACATGGCACTTTCCACAAGTGGCTTACGCTGCTGAACACAAGCACGGTTCATGGCGTATCGCTCTGGAAAAAGTGGCGCGGCATCGACGACGATATCAACCTGTCCGACTAGAGCGTCGACGTTTTCTTCATTGATATTCTCACTGACGGAAACGACTTCGACATTTGGGTTCAGTTCTGCAAGTCGTCTTGGAGAAGATTCACTTCGCGGCTTGCCCAGCCAATCGGTCGTCATAAGTAATTGCCGATTGAGGTCACTCGGTTTCACATTGCCACCGTGAGCCAGGACCAACTTTCCGATTCCCGCCGCAGCCAGGTAATAGGCGACCGTGCCACCGACACCACCGATTCGAGAAACGAGTACGCTGGTCGCCTTCAGCTTTTCTTGCCCTTCTTCACCGATATCTGGCGTCCAGATTTGCCACTCATAGCGGGCTTTTTCTTCAGCTGAGAGAGATGGAGCATCGGACATAGAACGTGGCTCTTTGATTTTCCGGAATACCTTGAAGAAAGTTAACCGCCAGCGATTGGTGGCAGAATAGAGACGACATCCCCCTCGCTCAGAGAACCGTCATCGAAACAATCAGAAGCGACCGGCTGATCGTTGACGAAGACCAGCAGGCTTTTCTGCGGATTCCCCTCTTGATCAAGCAGACGCGACGAAACATCTTTGCCGAACTGTTCGGAGACGAGAGAAAAAACACGGGCAATCGAATTTGATTCATCGAGATTGATTGTTGCTATATCAATTCCGGCGGCCTGCCGGAGTTGCGCTTCAAAACGGACTTTGATGTTCATGCTGTGGCATTCCTTCCTGAGCGAATTCTGACTAGTGACGACACCATCTTCAAGAGAAAAACGAAGATCTGCAAGCGCCACGGCTTCTTCTTCACTGTGAGTCACATGCAGCGTTGTGATGCCTGACTCGTAAGTAATCTGTTTTAAGAGTCGGTGCATTTCCTGCCGAGTCTGTTCATCAAGCGCACTAAATGGTTCGTCCAGCAGCAACGCGTTCGGTTCGAAGGAGATCGCGCGACCGAGCGCAACACGTTGCTTTTCACCCCCACTGAGGTCATTGATCGAACGATTCAATAAATGCGAAATGCCGAGCTGCTCCCCTAACGAAGAAACACGTGTCTGAATATTCTTTGCTGGTTGCTTGCGCAGTTTCAATGCAAATGATAGATGTTCATTAACGTTCATGTTGGGAAAGAGTGCTAAATCTTGCGGGACGTATCCGATCCCGCGGTCGCCAGGCATCCAGTCACTGACATCGACTCCGTGCAACAAAATCTC
>DAOUPA010000649.1 GCA_030626405.1 Planctomicrobium sp. | reverse complement strand
CAACAATCATCACCCTCAGCGGCCTCCTCTACTTCAACCGCAAAGAAAGAATCTTCGCCGACGTCGCGTGAAGATAACGTTCCGCGTCTTCTTCACCCAGCAAGATGAAGAAGCCAACCCCTCAGGATCACAGCTTTGAAAGGACTCATCTTTGTATATGGCTCTCTGATCTACATTTGCGTGATGGCAATTGTCCGTCCCTGGATCGGAGTTGTTGGTTATTTTGGATTTGCAATCCTCAATCCGGTTTACTTGTGGGGGTACAGTTTACCGCCCGATGTTGATCTTCAAAAATTCATCGTCGGTTCAACTTTCATTGGTCTGATCATTTCAGGCTTCAGAGGTAACAAAATCAAAGGTGCTCCAGCCTGGGCGATTAGCGGCTTGGTGCTGTATCTGGCTTGGGCATTCGTGACAGCACAATTTACGATCCACGAAGGTGATACAACGTTCTACATGACGAACATCTGGAAGATCGTTCTCATGTCTTGCATTGGGTTATTGCTCATCGATACGCCCAAAAAGGTTACCACTCTGATGTGGGTCATCGTCATTGCACAAGGCTGGAACGCCTGGGAAATCAACCTGCAATACTTTCAAGATGGCTACTGCTGGGCCGCTTACAATGGTTGGGGAATCGCCGACAATAATGGATATTCAATTTTGACGGTCCCAGTCATGGGGGCTAGTCTGGGGTTGGCCTTCTATTCGGAGAAACTCTGGGCCAGACTTTTGGCAGGCTTCATTTTTGTTCTGCAAATGCACTTGATCATGCTTCTGGAATCACGAGGTACCATGATCGGAGCAGTTGGACTTGGAGTGCTCGGGGTTTGGTATGTTCATAAAAATTCATGGACTACCTCGACAATCATTGTCTCGTTCTTACTCGGGACGGCACTGGCTGGTCCGTCCGTTGTGGAGGAGTTCTCATCTTCATTTAAAGAACAAGGTGAACTCGACTCCTCTGCCGAAAGCCGTTACAAACTTTGGAAGGCAGGCGTGGCCATTACGCAAGACTACCCAATCTTTGGCGTTGGCCCTAACGCAACCGGGCGGCTTGTTCCGCAATACTACGAAGGTGGTCTAGCGACCGATCACAAGGTCCTGCACAATTTGTTTTTTGATGTCATCACTGGCTCCGGAATCCCTGGAGCAATCCTCTACTTTACTTTTTTTGGGTTAGTCTGGTGGGCCGTTCGCGTTCGTTGGAAAAGAGGAAAAGCAACGCTGCCGCCTTGGGCGAGAGCACCACTCTTTTCAGTTCTGTGCGGAGTCCCGGGGTACATGGCAGCCTCCATGTTCTCCAGCGGTGCTCTGATTGAAACTTCATACATCTGCGTTATTGTGGGTGCATCGACTTTGCTGGTTCTGAACCGAATTCAGCAGCAAGGCAACAGTGGAACGCTCAGTGTAGGGAGGCTTCGTACTAACCATGTCTAAACCTGTTATCTCTGTTGAAAATCTTTCCAAGGCCTACCGCATTGGGGTCAAGGATGAGATTCCGGATACGCTTGTCGGGGCGATGACAGGTGTGCTGCGCGCCCCTTTCAAAAACTTCAACCGACTCAGCAAGCTCGATACATTCTCCGGCAGTCCAGACGATGACCATTCCGAGGACACGCTCTGGGCACTCAAGGATGTCTCTTTCGATGTGCAGGAAGGAGAAGTCGTCGGCATCATCGGTCGCAACGGGGCCGGGAAAAGTACGCTGCTCAAAGTCCTTTCCCGGATTACTGAACCGACCTCCGGGCGCGTCGTCATTCGCGGTCGGGTGTCGAGTCTGCTGGAGGTCGGGACCGGGTTTCATCCGGAATTGACCGGGCGCGACAACGTTTATATGAACGGCACGATCCTCGGCATGACCAAGCGAGAGATCGACCGCAAGTTTGACGAAATCGTCGAATTCAGCGGTGTTGAGAAGTTTCTTGATACTCCGGTGAAGCGGTACTCCTCCGGCATGCAAGTCCGCCTCGCCTTCGCCGTCGCCGCGCACCTGGAACCAGAAATCTTAATCATCGACGAAGTACTTGCTGTGGGTGATGCCGAGTTTCAGAAGAAGTGTTTGGGGAAGATGAAGGATGTCGCTGAAGGGGGGCGAACGGTGTTGTTTGTCAGTCACAATATGGCTGCTGTGCAAAATCTGTGTTCTAGAGGGATTGTCTTCTGCGATGGTCAGTCAAATTTTGACGGAGACACTCGAGAAGCGGTAACATTCTACCTTAGTTCAAAGACACAAAGCCACGAAGGAAATTGTTTGCTCGACCCACATCCTTCACGGCGCTCAGGTTGCATCCCAATTCTAAAATCTCTCCGACTTCTCGGAGCAGATGGGAGAGAGAAAGATGTTTTTGAAACTGGTGAGTCATTGACGATAGAACTCTCTGTCAATCCGGTAGTTCCACTTCGAAATCCTCAGTTTGGCATCGGGTTCGATTCGCAACTGGCTGGGCGAATATTCAGTTTGGCAACCTTTTTGTCTGATTATCCGATGGAGCAGATCACTAAACCTTGTGTCGTGAGATGTGTCCTCCCGGAAATTCCTTTAGTTTCAGGTAGATATTACCTGTCAGTTAGTGCCGGAACTACATCCGAAAGATTACTGGATGCCATCGATGAAGCAGTTCATATCGATATCATAAGTGGAGATTTCTACCAGAATGGAGTGCTCCCCTCAGCTTCACTTGGCTCGTTTGCTGTTCGCTCAAATTGGAAATAGTCTGACAATGTTAAAAGTAACCGTTCGTAAAATTGCTGAAACAGTCGCTCCAAGGTCGACTCATCGCTTCTTGGAAAAACGCTGGCTACACCAACATGCGGTGGAATTTAAGGAACAAATTCATCGCCTGAATTCGGTTGAAGAGCGGGTTGACTTTGCTCGTGGGCATGCTCAACTCCGTTCAAATCAAAAGCGTGCAGAGATCATTGCACTCCTGCAAGAGTTAGAGTCGATTAAACCTAAGAGACTCTGTGAAATCGGTTCTGACATGGGTGGGACACTTGCCTTATTCGCCTCTGCTGCGGCCCCCAGCGCGCAGATCCTTTCGTTGGACATTGACTTTCCCGGACCTCGTGCGAAAGTTTATGAAACATTGTCAGGAGAAGGTCAAACAGTGAACTGTATCGAATCAGATTCACACTCGTTGGACGCACTTGCACGTGTCAAGCAATGGCTTGCAGGAGATCTTCTCGACTTCCTATTTATTGATGGTGATCATTCCTGTGACGGCGTGAAGACAGATTACGAAATGTATTCTCCCCTTGTTCGACCGGGAGGCATCATAGCATTTCATGACATTGTTCCCGATTCTATGACACGATTCGGCACAAAGACTGCGTCTGATGTTGGT
>DAOUPA010000775.1 GCA_030626405.1 Planctomicrobium sp. | reverse complement strand
TACGGCATTCTCATGTTGAAACTGCCGCGACGGCTCGCCGCACCTTGCATTATTGAAGCCTCTCAAAGCAGCCCCGTTTTCGTCAGCGCGGCGGGGCGCGTGGAATTCATCAGCCTTATCCCAGGCACTGCTGTCGAAGAAGGCAAAGTCCTCGCCCGATTGGACAACCCTGAACTGCAATTCGAACTCCTCGAACTGCGAGGGAAAGTCGAACAGCACCAGAAGCGAATTGAATTACTCGTGCAGCGACAGGTGAATGATCTCTCTGCTTCAGCTGAATTGCCATCTGCACGGGCTTCGCTGCTTGATTTTCAAGAACAACTGCGGAACAAAAAGAACGAACTCGAACGCTTAACTTTAAAGGCTCCGCAAGCGGGTATTGTAATCCCTCCAGATGTTGCACAATTACCGCAAACTACCGATCCAGAGTTTCAAAGGGTAGATCAACCATTTGAGGCGAGCAACGAGGGTGCCTGGCTGGATGTCGGAACGATGCTTTGCCGCGTCGCAGAAACTTCTGAAGATGACGCAACGATTTTGGATTACGATGCCGTTTTATATTTCGATCAGTCCGAAGCTGTCCTTCTCGCTGCCGGGATGCCGGTTCGTCTGACCACTTCTCAAACAGTTGGGAGAGAATTGATTGGAAAGGTCATCGAAATTTCCGCCCTACCAATCGAGAGCGTCCCACCGATTTTAATGGGAC
This sequence comes from Planctomicrobium sp., assembly GCA_030626405.1. Taxonomy (GTDB): domain Bacteria; phylum Planctomycetota; class Planctomycetia; order Planctomycetales; family Planctomycetaceae; genus Thalassoglobus. Next base: position 918 of record DAOUPA010000775.1, on the reverse strand, counting down.
TCAATCTGATTCCATTTGAAACCGATCAGGATGGTCGAATTCATCCAGCGAGACCAATCCATGAAGTGCGCGTCAGTCTCGCTGGGAACAACAAGAAATTCGCACTCGGTCAATCAGGACAAGCTGTCATTCGGCTCAAATCAGAAACAATTCTGTCATCGGCTCTCAGGCTCCTACGGCAGACTTTCATTTTTAATCTGTGATTGCCGCTATCGATTCAGTCTGTTGGCACATTGAATAACGAAAACACCACTGGATCGATTTCTCGAACCAGCGGTGTGAGGTGTTGAGACTTGGCCGACTAACTACAGCAAGTTAACGACCTTATCAGTCAACCCTTTTTCCCCCAGGATGACGTTCAGGTTTCCACCAGCAGCAACCTTTTCGAGGACTTCCAGTTCACGCATTCGCATGAGAGCCGGATTATCCGCAAGCAGTTTCGCCGTGTTGGCTTGCGACCGAATCGCTGCGGTTTCTTCTCGACGAGAGATCAGGTTGGCCTCAGCGACTTTCTTCGCTTCGGTCACTTTGTTCATCAAGTCTTTCATATCACCCGGCAGGATGACATCTCGAATCCCGACCGATGCAATCTCCAGACCAAGCTCACCTGCCCGGCGACGGACGCTCTCTTCAACTTCAGTCGAGACAGCATCCTTCTCCATCAGGAACGCATCCAGTTCTCGCGCACCGATCACGCTCCGCAACACAAGCTGCGTTTCGCGATACAGCGCCTGTCGAACATCGTCGGTCTGGCTGACCGCCTTGCGGGCATCAACGACTTTGTAAGTGACAACCGCGTTGAGCCGCAGCGTCACTTTGTCCGCCGTCATCATGTCCTGACCGCTCACATCGACCATCGTTTCCCGCAGGTCCACCTCAACGACTTTCGCTTCGGCTTGTCCTTTCCAGAAGGCGTAC
>DAOUPA010000550.1 GCA_030626405.1 Planctomicrobium sp. | reverse complement strand
GTCAGGTTCGCCGGTGACGGATGTTCTGTCCACATGCCCATTTGCAACGACGAGATCAATGTCACCATCGAAATCGGCATCGAGGAACTGCGTTCCAAAGCCGAGCATTTGCATGCTGCCAGACTTCAACTGACCGGTCGAACTTGTTTGATCCTGAAACGTTCCTCTGTCTTGCTGAACGTACAACGTGTTTGATTCGCCGTAGAAATTTGTGACCAACAGATCGAGTCGACCATCGCTGTTGAGATCACCTGTCGCGACTCCCATGCTTGCCTGAGTTCGACCGGAATCATCGGTTGCAAGACCAGAAATTGCGGCGCGTTCTTCGAAACGTGGAATCGCATTTGGAGTGGTGTTTTCGTCGATTGCAAAAAAGAAATTCTCTTCGCTGTCGTTACTGACGAAGACCTCAAGCGACCCGTTCCTAGTGAAATCGGCAACGACCAGTCCCATCCCTTTCCCAAGATGCTTACCGACACCGCTGGAATTGCTGACATCGCGAAATTGACCGTTCCCCATGTTGAGATAAACTTGATCGCTCGTCCCTTGAAACATTGTCGGCGGACAGGCTCTCGGCTTGCCATCGAAGTCGCACTCTGCCGCTCGAACTTCTTCGGCATTCAGGTAATTCACGACGTACAAATCTGAGAGTCCGTCTCCGTTCAAATCAGCAAACGCCGCACTCATGGACCAATCTTCGCCAGCGATTGTTGCCTCTTCTGAGATCTCCGCAAATGTCCCGTCCCCAAGATTCTCGTAGAGTCGGTTTCTGCTTAAGTTACAAACAAAGAGATCCTGAAAACCATCGTTGTTGAAGTCACCACAGGTGACTCCTTGAGAGAAGTTCGCCTCCTTGAAACCTGCGGCAGTTGTCACATCGGTGAATTTGCTCGGAACCTGATTGCGATAGAGCCTGTTCGTTTTATTTAAGCTGCCATCGACTTTTCTCCAGTCGCCCCCTTGTGCGAGGAACAAGTCCGGCAAGCCATCGTCATCGTAGTCGAATGCCGCGACCCCGCCGCCGGTTGTTTCAAACAGATGCCCCAGCGGCAAGTCTGATTGAGTACCGCTCTCATATTGAAAATCAATTCCCAATTCGTGTGCAACATCACGAAACGCGACGCTGGTTTCGATGAGACTCTCTGAGACCAATGAGTCAGTGAAGTGAAACTGGCTCCACTCTGGAAGAGTGACATCTAAGAGGAATTCACTCGCGTTCAGCGTTTCAAGAGTGTGAGCATGTGTTCCATGTCGTTTCCTTTCCTGATCAGAAGAGGTACGAACCTCTTCAATCCACTCAGCCTCGTGACCCTGTTGTTGTGCGATAATCGCCCAGCCGATTGCCGTCTGCGTTCGTCCCAATTCAAGAAGGTTCCCAGCCGCTCGCTGCATCATTTCGAAATCCGGCGTGTGCGAGAGGTCGTTCACTAAAAGGTGAAGTTCCTTCACGTGGCGCGCGTAATCGACAGCGAGTGCTGCCTCTTCCCCTTGAGCAGATTTCGACATCTCCTCCGCGAATCGGTTTGCAAGTTCAGCATGTAAAGGAACTTTTAGCAAAGCATTGAGATAGCACCGTGCTGCCAGCGATTGCTCATCATTCTGCTCCGCTGCTAAACCACAGGCAAACCAGATTGCCGGATGGTCCTCCGCATCATCAGGTAAAGCGGCATACCAGGTTGCAAATTCGGCGGAGTGCTGCTTCGCCAGGATTTGCCCGTACAATCCTTGTGCCTGAAAGTGGTCAGGATCTTCGGCGATGACGTAGCGAATCAAATCCCGAGTACTCTCCAGTCGATCTTGAGACATCAACACCATCGCACGGCTGAGTAAATCGGCATGAGAGCCCTCTTCGATCTCTACTGAAATTACGTTCTGTAGCGAAAGCCGGTAACCGCTGGCGATCAGCAATTGCACGTATTCGAATTCACCGTCCGCGATTTCTTCTTCGGCAAGCTGCATCGCTTCAAGAAATCTTGCCTGAATATGCATTGCAACAGAGTGAATTTCTGGTTCAGCTTCAGGATAAGCGGGGGCAACTCTTGGGGGATTCTCTTCTTGAAAAATAAGATAGGCGATTACGACTCCCACCAACATCGTAATTACCGCGACTGGTACAACGAGTGGCTGGAATATCTGAAAGATTGATTTCGAGTTCATCTACAGATCGTACCCGACCGATGGCGGAGGTCAAACAGTCAGGAAGAGAGCCAAGCTTGGTTTAGCCCCCGGTGGATCACCGGGAGCTAAATGAATGAAGCGTGTCGGTGATTCCTCAGACGATAGCCAATCGTGGTTCCAATCTGCTATTTTCTCGGAGTGAGTTGCACGCGATCCTGCAACAATTCCAAATGCTGATTTGTTTCGGAGCACATTTATGTTTTCTCTTCCGCGAGCGTTCTCTGTTTTCGGTCTCTTGATTGGCTTCGTTGCAAGTTCGGCGTTTGCGGCTGATGCGAAAGCGATTCTTGAAGAAACCGGGATTACTGGCGGCTTTGTTGTTCAGGTCGGTGTCGACGACCCTGAGTTCACTGCGTCACTTAAAGCGAGTGATTCGATTCAGGTTCATGCACTCGATGTGGATGCAGCGACCGTGCAGAAAGCTCGGCGGGCGATTCAGAAATCTGGAAAATACGGGGACGTGGCGGTCGAACTGTTGTCGTCGAGTCAACTTCCATATGTTGATAATCTCGTGAACCTTCTCATTTCGGAAGACCTTGGTGATGTTCCGATGGACGAGGTCCTGCGGGTACTGGTTCCGAATGGTGTTGCGTACCTCAAGGGTGAAGATGGCAAGTGGGTGAAAACAATCAAGCCGCGCCCGGAGGAAATTGACGACTGGTCGCATTACCTTCACGATGCGTCGGGCAATTCCGTTGCTCACGACGATGTTGTTGGCCCACCGCGACATTTGCAGTGGGTCGGTAGCCCGCGCTGGTCGCGACACCATGATCGTATGGCGAGCATGAGTGCGCTCGTCTCGACGGCCGGAAAACTCTTTTACATTCAAGACGAAGGAAGTCGGATTTCGATTCAGCTTCCTCCGGACTGGAAGCTGATCGCACGCGATGCGTTCAACGGCACGGTCCTGTGGAAGCGGGATATCGGCAGTTGGCAGAACCATCTCTGGCCACTGAAAAGTGGACCGTCTCAACTCTCGCGACGGTTAGTCTCGACCGACAACGAAGTTCTCGTCACGCTCGGCATTAAAGATCCAGTTTCCGTTCTCGATGCCATCACCGGCGAAACATTGCGAACATTTGAAGACTCAGACGGGACTGAAGAGATCATTGAAACGAACGGGCTTGCGTTTCTCGTCGTCAATAAAGAAGGGGCAACCGGACGTGATTCCTACACGCCGCTTAATGCGAGTGCCGGTGATCAGGCGTTGGTCCGGAACGAATTCTTCTGGAACGAAGAGCCGCGCGTGCTGATGGGTTACGACTCAAAGAGCGGAAAACAACTCTGGGCACGCTCGACAACCGTTTCCCCGCTAACGATGGCGGCGGATGGTGAGCATGTCTACTTCCACGATGGCGAGAAGTTGATCGCCGTGGATCAAAAGACTGGCGAGATTGCCTGGCAGACGAAATCAGTCACTCGGCGGAAGCAATTCACGTTCAACTTCGGTCCGCGTCTGGTCATTTACGATGGTGTCGTTCTGTATGCAGGCGGCGACAACATAATGGTCGCGTTGAACTCCAAAGATGGTGAAGAACTCTGGTCGTCGGAACATCCGAATTCCGGGTATCAGTCCCCACAGGATTTGATGGTGATCAACGGTCTGGTCTGGCTCGCCCCGTTGACATCAGGGAAAGACACTGGCGTTTACAAAGGGCGTGATCTGCGGACCGGTGAAGTCAAAAAATCGTTTGCACCAGACGTCGAAACGTATTGGTTTCACCATCGCTGTTACATCGCCAAAGCGACCGACAAATACCTGATGCCCTCGCGAACTGGGATTGAGTTTGTCGACCACGAGAAGGAACAATGGGAAATCCACCACTGGGTTCGTGGTGGATGTTTGTACGGGATCATGCCGTGCAATGGCCTGACCTATGCTCCTTCTCACAACTGTGCGTGCTACCCGGAAGCGAAGCTCTTCGGCTTCAACGCACTCGCACCTGCGGCACAATCTCGACCAACGCCAGGTGAAGTCTCCGAAGAAGGTCGCCTGGAAAAAGGTACCGCGTTCGATTCGAAGATGGTGACCGCTCTACCAAATACAGTCAGTCAGGACTGGCCCACCTATCGCCACGATGCCGGTCGTTCCGGCTCCGTAGTGAGCGATGTTCCGTCGAAAGTGAAGCGAAGCTGGACAGCGAAACTCGGTGGCGATCTGACTGC
>DAOUPA010000644.1 GCA_030626405.1 Planctomicrobium sp. | reverse complement strand
TAGCTATCGGTTCTGCTTGTTGTTGCTTCCAGATTTTTACAACTTGCTGACGGACTGCGTCTTCATCGTTGATCGACTTTGGGGAATAAGCTTCATTGAATCCGGTTTTCCAGAATACGAAGCGGCTCTCAGACGCACCGGCATCTCCAAAATTGAAGCGGCGTGCACGAGAGACGTTAAACATGATCGTAGGAATTGACTGAGCAAGTTCATCGACAACTGTTCGCAGCCCACGAGGATCGGCAAACGATTGCATAAAAGCAGACCCGATGGGGTGATCCTCTGAATCACGTAGATCGGTCAACGTCAAGAATGGTGTCTCGATGTATTCCAGGTGCTTTGCTTTCGCATACTCTTTGATTTCCTCAGTTGCTGTTTCGAGTGACACATAATCCTTGTCTAACTCTCCATTGCGATACTTGCGAGACAACTCGTTCACAAATTTGTAAGCGTCGTCCATTAAGACTGTGATTTTTTTCTGAGTACGTTCCCGCAGAATGTCGTCTCGCAATTCTGCTTTCAGTTCGTCATTGAGTTCCGGAACATCCGAAGTCGGAGCAGGTGGCAAGTCAATGTCCCCGGCAGGTGCTTTCTTCATCTCAGGTTTTGCATTCGCGGGTTTGCCTTCTTCCGCAGGTGGCTTCCCGTCTTTGGCTGGTTCTTCTTTCGTCTCGTCTTTCTTTTCATCTGCGGCAGGAGCAGGTTTGTCATCTGCTTTTTCGCTCGTTTTCACTTCAGGCGCGGCAAGTCCCTTCTTTTCTGTCGGTTCAGCGACAGGTGGTTCCTTCTTTGGTTCGTCATCCTGAAAGGCAACAAACTGCAAGCGATTCAAAGTCTCCGCATTCAACGATTGTGAATCTTCTTTCGGTGCTGGCTCGCTCGTTTTTTCAGCTTCGGGTACTTCTTTTGATTGATCTCCTGAAGATTCTTTGTCGCCGTCGGTTTTCGGAGTTTCGGTTTCTTCGGCTTTCGCCTCAGGAGACTCACTTTCAGGCTTTGCTTCTGGTGCAGTCCCCTTTGTCGGTGCGGCTGGTGGTTCCGCTGATGGTTTCTTTGTGTCAGGTTGCTCTGGAAGCGAAGGCAGTTCGGGCGGTGTCACGCCGTCTTTTGGTTTCATTTCTGCAGGAAGGTCAGTGGGTACTTCGCGTAGATATTCATCTTCGAAGCGTTTCTGAATTTCCTCATCAGTCACTTCACCAACAGTTTCCTTGATATCGTCAAACACCGCTTCCAGGTAAGCAACTCTCATTTTTGGAGGTTGAAAGAATCCTGGTCGTCCCTCTTCAGGTCGTCCTTCGGGTGTGAACCCTGGCATATTTCCGTTGAATTCACTCAGGAGATTTTGCAGTTCTTCGTCGGTGGGCTGCATTGAGTCGGAAACAAAACTGCTCACTGGAACTGCAACCAGTTCCGCAGCTTGGGAAACAGAGAGCTTTTTGTAGAATTCCCAACGATTTTGTGGAGTAATGAGTGTCCGACCACTCAAGAGCCGGGCTGCCTCACGGGCTCGGATTTCCTGTCGAAGAATGTCCATCAGCCCTGTTTCGGAAACTTGAAGATTACGACGAATTTTTGCGAAGGAATTCTTCGTCAAGTTGCCACCGGAAACATCGGTGATAAATTTTTGGACAATCGCATCGGAGATCACCATTCCCATGTCATCGGCTTCACGACGCAAAACTTCCCCAAGCACAACATCCTGAGCTGTGATGTTCCCTTCTCTGTTGAATCCAAACAGATTTCCTCGGATTCTCTGGCTTGCTTCGATCTGTGCCTGTTGCGCCGCGTCGCCTTCGCCTTGAGGAATTCCAGATGTTGCTGCCATCTGGACGAAGTTATTCGCCACCTGACGTTGGTGCATCATCTCAGAAAGTTCGCTGCCTTTAAGATTTCCGCCGACCATCTCTACTGCAACAGGTTCTTGCCCTGACCAAATCATCGCCAGTCCAATCACGACACCAATGATGACTCCGGTCAGCCCCCAGTCGGTTCCTTTTCCTCGACTGAGGCCAGCCAACCAGAAAATCCCACCGACCATTGCTGCGAGGAAAACCACGACCAGCGGCATCGGTAAGTCGCGTGGATCACTGATTGCTCCCAGTAAAACGAATGAAATCATCGCAAGACCGGTCGTGACAACCATCAAAACGCGCTGGTGACGTCGAAAGAGAGAAAAAGGAGAACTCATCCGTGTGCCTTATCGAATTACGTCGTTGAATCTGAACTTCGCCCGTAGTTGTACGGGCCGAAAAGTGAAATTTTCTTTGTGAATCGTGGACTCTACCCCTACGCTCTCTTGACAATCCCGCAAACGATTCCTTAATCACATGGCGCGGAAATTGTTCTTCAAGTAGTCAACCAACCTTGACTGACCATTCCGAACAACATTTATCAACTGTATTTAACAAACGTTCCCCAAGGAGCCTTCCTCAAGGAATCTGGAGAGTGTGGGCAATTAACAATAGTCGGCATTTTAGCTGGGAGAGTCTGTGTGGCAACCCCAGTGTGGTGGTGACGATATTTCCGAAGTCACTGTGAGATCAGCCTTTGGCTCACGACATCCGTCTTTGGAACAGTCAAGATCGAGCAATTTGCTCTAGTCAACTCACCGCAGCTTTGTTTTCATTCACACGCACACGCACATGCCGAATGCATAGGCATTCCTTTAGACAGTAATAACACGGATATCGAATGGTCGCTGCGAAGAAGAAAAAAGCCCTCGTCATTGTCGAATCACCGGCAAAGGCACGCAAAATTGCTGGATTTCTAGGGAATGCATACGATGTCCGAGCCAGCATGGGACACGTTCGAGACCTTCCAGAGAAGGCAGCAGACATCCCGGCTGCAATGAAAAAGGAAGCCTGGACGCGGCTCGGAGTGAACGTCGAAAACGACTTCGCTCCGCTTTATGTGGTCTCGCCTGCTAAGAAAAAAGTGGTCAAGGAACTCAAAGACCTGCTCAAAAATGCTGAAGAACTGATAATCGCGACAGACGAAGACCGCGAAGGAGAAAGCATCGGCTGGCATCTTGTCGATATTCTCAAGCCAAAAGTCCCCGTCAAGCGGATGACTTTTGCGGAAATCACAAAGAAGGCAATCGTCGCTGCGTTGCAAGATACGCGTGACATCGACATGAACCTTGTCGAAGCCCAGGAAACACGCCGCCTGCTCGACCGGCTTTACGGCTATACACTTTCTCCACTGCTCTGGACAAAGGTGAAACGAGGTTTGTCCGCCGGGCGAGTTCAAAGTGTTTCAGTCCGCGTTTTGGTACAAAGAGAACACGAACGCCGCGCGTTCCGCAGTGGTTCTTATTGGGACATTAAGGCATCCCTGAACGTTGGGAGTGAACTCTTCGACGCTCAGCTTTGGTCCGTCGACGGTCAACGCATCGCCACCGG
>DAOUPA010000289.1 GCA_030626405.1 Planctomicrobium sp. | reverse complement strand
TCGATCCCTTCCTGATCCAGATCAGCGAGCGGTTCGTCTAGTAGAATCAAGTCCGCACGAATCGCAAACGCGCGTGCCAGTGCAACACGTCGCCTCTCTCCTCCGGAAAGTTTGTCGCAACGTCGCCCTGCAAGACTGCCAAGACCGAAAGTCTTCAGCCAGTGTCGCACTGTGGAGAGCTTTTCTTGCTTGGCAACTTTTCTCGCTACCAATCCATAACCAACGTTAAACATCACCGTGCCCCGAAACAGGTAGGGAATCTGGTGTACGTAGACGCGTTGACGCAATGTCGGCTCGATGTTGCACTCTCCACTAAAGTCCCGTTCCAGGCCACCCAGGACGCGAAGCAACGTCGTTTTACCGCTCCCGTTGGGGCCGATGATTGCGTGTCTTTCACCAGGACTTGCGTCCAACTTTGGAACGCGGCAAATCGCCATTCCGTTTTTTTCAACGTGCAGGTTCTGAATTTGCAACATCAGATCACCTCTCCCTTTCATTGCGACCAAGTCCTCCAATGAGGACTGTGACGATCGCTGCCATGAACAACAGAATCAAACTCATTGCGACTCCCCGATCGAATTCGCCTCTAGCAGTCTCGAGCGCGGTGGCGGTTGTTAACGTGCGAGTTCTGTATTTCACGTTTCCTCCCACCATCATGGCAATGCCTAATTCGGTGAAGCATCTCGCAAATGCAGTTAACACCGCGAGAGTAATTCCAAGGCGCGCTTCGCAAATGTATGTCCAGCATCGACGAACTGGCCCAGCGCCGAGCGTGATCGCCGTTTCGGCGACGCGTGAGTCAAGACTGGTGAGCGAGCTATGCGTCCAGGTGATAATAATGGGAAGTGCTAATAAGAACTCGCCAACAATGATCCCCTTCGTCGAATAGAGGAGGTCGAACTCTCCGAGCGGACCACGGCGGGAGAATAGGGCGTAACACAACAACCCAATCAAAACTGTCGGGACGCTCATCCCGGCTCGAAACAGCACGGTGACAGCTGTGCGGCCAATGAACCGTGTTTGGGAAAGCAGCGCTCCAACAGGGACGCCAAGAAGGCACGCAAATGAGACGGCAAATCCAGAGATCCAAATACTACGACATGCGGCTGCCAAGACCAGCGGATCACGCTTGATCAGCAGTTGAAACGCACCGGCTACACCGTCCCAGAGAAGCTGCATCAGACGTTTGCCTTACTTTGTTTCGACGAGTCGCGTAGGGAAATACAATTGCTGCCCGGCGATGTGATATTCCGCGATCAACTGTTGTGTTTCCCTCGAAACTAAAAAGTTCACCAATGCATTCGCGAGCGAGTTGTTGACGTTGGAGTGCTTTTCGGAGTTGACCACAATGACAGCGTAGGGATTTCGTAAGCTTTCCGATGGAGCTGCCAGAGGGATGAGATCAATTTTCTCCTTAAACTTGAGGTAAGTCCCCATATCTACAAGAACGTAACCCAGCTTCTCGTTCGCCATCACCAGAGAAGGCCCCATCCCCTGGCCACTTTCTAGATAGTTTTTCCAGGTTCGTCGTCCACCTCCCGCTTCCCACAAACTCATCTCCCGCTTGTGTGTGCCACTATCGTCCCCACGAGAAACAAACCAGTGGTTACCTTCAGCGATTTTCTTAAGTGCCTCCACGGGTGCGGTATCACGGATGGAAGCTGGGTCGTTAACAGGACCCAAGATGACGAAATCATTGTACATGAATTCTTCGTGTCGGGTTCCATGTCCCGCATTTATAAACGCCTCTTCAGCTTTGCGGGCATGAACCAGCAAGATATCTGCATCTCCCGCTTCACCGATTTTCAGCGCCGCTCCGGTCCCCACTGCAGTGACGTCCACACGGCAATTGTTCTGGCTTTCAAATACTGGTAATAAGACATTGAGGAGTCCCGAATCACGGGTGCTCGTCGTCGTCGCAAGTCGTAGCGCGGTTGCGTTGCTTTCTCCGCCACTCTTGGAACAACCCGTGATCTGTAAAAACAGAATGCCGACAGCTGCCACAAAAAACAGGTTGTTGCGTCCCACCGTCGAGAACTGTTGAAACATTTCAGTCTACACTCCGTTGACTGGGTATCATGGGGTTACGAAATACGCGCGACTGTCATGGATCGGCTTGCGATTGGACTATCATAGACACGACCATCGTTACCGAGAAGCTCACGCAAACCTGTGTGGCAAACGTTCGAACTTGGTAACGGCTTCCCGTAACCGTTCCAGTTGTTACCAATCAACGCTGAGGTGTCCCTGATTGGGAAACGGGCGTGATTTGAAGCACACACCCGCCCCCTGTTGCCAGGACAAGAGTGAGCGTTTCATTTGACGTGATGTTTCGTTCTGATCGAGTGAGGCGATTCAGATCATCATGCTGTTGCATATCATCTGACCAACGCTCTAAGTGATATTCTCCATCTGCGAGAAACCGCATCGGGACGTGAATTTCGCGATGTTTGTCAGTCATCGCCCCCACGTACCACGTGTCGCCCTTTCTTCTAGCGAGCACGATAAAATCGCCCGGCTCACCTGCGATGAAACGTGTCTCGTCCCATACGGTGGGGACTTTTTCGATGAACTCAAACCCAGGCTGATCTTCATACGCAATTGGGAAATCACAAACCATCGGCATGGGATTCTCGTAAACAACATACATCGCCAAGTGATGACAGCGTGTTCCCAACACAAACGGCGCAAGATTACGGGCTTGGAAATTTTCCTTCGAGACAGAGCGAAATCCTCCTGCGTGATAATCCATCGGACCAGCCAGCATTCTCGTGTATGGAACAGTCACATTGTGTTTGGTCGTACAGCGATCGCTCCATTTGAGATATTCCAGATTGAGGACACCTTCCTTGTTGAACAGATTCGGATAAGTTCGGCGCAGGCCTGTCGGTTTGTAGACGCCGTGAAATTGGATGTGCAAATGGTGCTTTGCTGCCGTTTCCAGAACGCGCTCACAAAACTCCACCATTTCCTGGTCGTCGCGGTCCATGAAGTCGACCATCAGCCCCTTGATGCCCCACGATTCATAAAGAGCAAATGCTTCATCGAGTTTCTTGCTAAGCGGTTTCCAATGAACCCATAACCGGATTCCGACGCCCTTGGACCTGGCGTATTTAAGGATTTTCGGTAACTGCAACTCAGGACGCGGGCTTAAAATGTTTGTGTCCGCGCCTGGGGCGTAGCCATTTCGGCTTTGGAGATACCATGGTCGCTCATCGGCGACGACTGCATGGTAGGCGATGTTGTGTTCCGCACAAAAATCGATGTAGTATTGATGGGTGATTAAATTCATCCCCGGTACAAACGAAAGACCCTGCTGCCGTGTTCCATTCCACCAGTGCCAGGTGCTTTTCCCAGGTACGATCCATGTGGTGTCGAACGATGGCGAATCATTCAAGTTGACGATCAGATCGCTCTCCAAAAGTTCACCGGCTCGATCAGCCAACATCACGACACGCCATGGAGTTTCCAGTGAATCACGAGAGATCGCTGCAATGTTGGGTCGACCGGGAATTGGCGAAACCTTGGCCCTGAGCTTTGTCGATGACTCCTCCTCCTTCGACAGATACATTCCGCCAAAATTTCGAAGACGTGCTTCGGTGATCGCCACTGCCGTTCCGTCACGGCGAACAAAAAGGGCAGGTACGTCGATGAGTTCATTTGCCGGGAGGTTTTCTAAAGAGTCTGAACGGTACGGACCTTCGTGCCCTGTCGTAAAACTCGCCGCAGTCAGAAAGTGAGCCAGCGGTTGCTGCGTCAGATTGAACTCCGTTTTTTCGTTTTGAAAAACGATGTCCTGTACGCCGGGTTGCTTGGGGATGCGATACCGAAACGCAATGCCATCGTCATATGCTCGGATGACCAATTCCCACACAATCCCGCTAGTCGCGTTGAATCGCACCCTGGATTCGTTGTAGTGATCGACCGCTGGATTGTTTTTCCCAAGGGCTTGCTGGTAACTCTTTTTGGCTGATTGGTTCTCGACTGACTCAACCACGGAATTCACACCAAGGTCGCCGTGCCCACGAATCGAAATTCCGAGCCGCGATTCACTCAGTACGGTCCGTTGCCGATATTCGACACGATATTCCAGCCTTGTCGTCCTCTGATCATCTGGAACGATCTTCAAGGCGACGTTGCACTTCTTTGATGGCGAAGACACGACCACTTCCGTTTTCGCAGGCTCGGCGTATCCGACAGAAGGACCAATGGCGAAGACCGCAAAGAGAGTACACCGACAGACCAAATCCATAAAATGCTCCAACACATAATAAACCGAAGTACGGATTTAAAACAGAAACGGCATCGTAATCTCAGTGGATCTTGCCAACAAGCAATTCCCCTGTTGATGAAAAATGTGCGGGACTTCCAGATCAGTGGAAGAGACGCGGTTGGAAGTTCTCCAATGGCTAAGTTTCATTCTTTTCTGGAGAGAATGGAGTATCCTTTGAGGGAGACTGTGCGTTTCTGATGTGCCACCAGAAAGGCACGTCAACTTTGCTTTCTGTTAGGGTGAGCGTGATGCAGATTGCTTCGAGATTGGTCAGCAGTACGCAGATCATGGCGATTCGAAACGGCCAAGGATTGAACCCTGAGAGCAAACTGATGATTCCCAAACCCACAATTCCCCAGACTCCTTTGGCGGCCCACGTGTGGTAGCTGGGTAATCGGCGAAACTTGATCCAACTCGCAATCCAGTTGATCGCATAACTTCCCACGGCTGCGGACATCCAGGCTGACTCTCGCAACATCAAATTTGGACGAAACAAGACTGTCGCGACCAGCATCGATGAGTAAAAAACAGCATCAGCAACCGTGTCGAGTCGAGCGCCCAGTTCAGACGTCGTGTGCATACGCCTGGCAAGATAACCGTCCAGCCATTCTGTGAAAACGAGAAAAACTGCGAGCACAATGAGCCAGATCGGTTGATCAGCCAATGCCAACAAGATCAACCCGGGCGAGGCAACGATGCGAACTGAAGTGATAATATTCGGGAGCACGAGAAATCGGATCCAACGTTCTATTTTTTGTCTTCGGAGAGAGGCAGTCCGTACTGTTTGATAATGTCTACCGCTTCTGTTGTGGAGTCAGTCACATGAATTAGATCGAGATCGCCCGTGGCGATGGTGCCTTCAACAATCAAAGTGTTCCGAATGAAGTCTCTCATTGGCTGCCAGAATTGACTTCCCATCGCGACTATCGGAAACGATTCGATCTTCCCGGTCTGCATCAGTGTTGCCGCTTCGAACACTTCGTCCAGCGTTCCCAGGCCACCTGGCAAGACAACGAACGCTTGTGAATACTTAACAAGCATCACTTTTCGAACAAAGAAATGCTCAAAATGAACGTATCGATCAAGATAGTCGTTGGGCTTCTGCTCAACCGGAAGATTGATATTGCAGCCAATGCTCAGTCCTCCAGCCTCTTTGGCGCCTCGGTTGGCCGCTTCCATGATCCCTGGACCGCCACCAGTCAGTACTGCATACCCAGAAGCAGCAAGTTCCTGCCCCAAGTTTCGAGCCAATTCGTAGTAAGAATGCCCTTCTCCGAATCTCGCCGATCCAAAGATTGTGACGCATGGTTGGGTGATGTCCAATCCGGAAAAACCTTGAACAAACTCCAGGAAGATTCGCGCCGCACTTGCCAATTCTTCGTCCCGATCACATCTACCGTGAAGGAACTGTTTTTCACCTGGCGCGCTCGGATCAAGTAACCATTTCAGTCGTTCGTCGTCATTCACGTCTGCTCCGCTCCTTGTGTTGCCTGAGAGATTCGAAATTTCAAATTCTCATCAACGAATAATAAGAACTGAACTGAATCCAACGCAATCCGGGAACGGGTTCACTGAAAGAAGTTCTCTTTCGATGATCCAGTTTGCCCAGCGTTTCATCGTTGCCACCTGGCATACCACACTGACCCAGGTTTATATGACTGGCCCAAAGTCAGAACGGACGCGAAGTCCTGGAGATGAAAGACTCTTAGGTCATCAACAGTGATCCCTACTACGTATTACGTATGGCAGAAAATTCGCCAGATTCTTGAAATACCATTGGTGAGTTCTGGTTTTTCGATGAACCTTCAGCCATTTGAGAAATTGCTGAGAAGCACGTTCAGTAGATAAATGAGCAGTCATGAATTCTGTTCCAGTACATGAAGAGACTGAAACAGGTGATAGAAAAAAAGTAGCGGTGGAGGGACTCGAACAAGCCTTGCGAAACCTTGGGAAAGTGCCATTTTCTGAAATGGGCGACGCAGAATCCGACGCAATCCGGGATGCTCGGAAGCAGCTTTCGATGTGCTCATCGAACGGTAAGAGTGAAAAAGTGGATTCGTGAAATTTCAGTCGATGGTTCGCCTTCATCGACTGTCTTGGTGGGAAACATTTCAGACCCTGCTCTTGGTATTTCACTGAGATCGACGCCGCTCAGAGTAAATACACAGCGAGGTCGAATCAACGAATCCGCTATTTTTGATTTTTTCACTTGCGTTTGATACACGCACTCACAAAAAATTAGACGCAGGCATATATGCAGCTTGCATGGGGCATGCGACTTTTCAGTGGTGCAACCTTCTGATTGTTCCAATCGCTTTAGTAGTCAAGTGCAGATGCTCCACCTCCATTACACCAGGGAACCATAGGAAACGAACTATGCGACAATTCAAAAGTATTTTCATTGTTACGGCCTGCATGTTTGCTCAATTCACAATCAGTAATTCCTGTTCGGCGGAACACTGGAACCTGCTCAAAAATGGGGATGGAGTGAGGTGGGTTGGCGCTTGCGACACAAGACCTATCGGGGGAAGCATTCTCGCATATGTAGTTCAGGTGCGAGAAAAGGACCATGAATTATTTGCGAAAGTGTGGGTTTATAGAGGTGTGACAAGTGGCGCTCCCACTGATCGGCACTACACAAATCGTAGCTACCTAGGCGAAGTTGTAATTACGCCAGAAACCCAAGGAAATGGCACGGAAAAATTCAAAAGAGAAGCTATCAAATTTAAGCTACGTGATTTGAATTTCTACATCACTGGGCTGAGATCTCGTAACAGTGAAGATCGGCGGTTGCTTTGCCGTGTCACCTCTACTACTAGTTCTAGTTTAGTTGATAACTGCGATGAGCCTCCTGTAGAAGATATTCTTGAAGAAGAACCAGTCGACCCAGGTGCAGAAGACCCAGCAGTACCAGATGATCCAACTTACGTTCCATAAAACACGGTTTCTTCATTGCCGCTTCGCACTTGGATCATGGTGTGAGGCACGCAGAATTCGACGCAATTCGTGCTACGATGGGGGCGATTCGGGATGCACTAGAGCGACTGAAAAGCTCTTCAATGGAGGGGGAGGGGGTATCGAATCGCTGAGGACTGCCGGACCGAAACCACACCCCCCCCTCGAACACATTTTTACTAACATTTTGACGGGGGCACCCCTTTCCTTTTTTCCTGCGGGTCCCTTTCTCACCTCACCACCATGCCGTATTTTCGTGACGCTAAAGATTTTCACCGACAAGAGACGTGAAACTGGCTTCTCCCCCTTCCACATCGCATTTCATCCCTGAAGTACGACATCGCTTGCAGGCTTTGCAGGAATGGCCGGAACGTAAATCTTCGAATATGGCTTGTTTTTTTTCTCGTTCAATCTCCATTTCGTGTTTACAAAAAGACGCAGCGGCAACACATTTTTAAAAATTGTCGGCGGCAAAAAATCTGCGATTCTGGAGACGCCAGGGGGCAAAAGGGAGCAGGAGGACCCGTCAAATTGAGAGAGAGGGCTTCGTGGGTCCTTTTCGGAGTGATTGACAGCGATGGGGTATTTCGATTCGCACACAATCCAAACACAGTCCGTCCGGGTCCTTCGGTTCCGTCACATGAGTGACGAGAGGATCATCGCCGCGTACTTTGGGGACGCAGTTAGTTAGCAGATCACTCACGATTGAGCAGAGCAGACCTACCTCTTGAAATCGGTGCTGCCTGGCAATCCTTATCCGCTTCTTGCTTCTTTCAAGAAATCGGCAATGGACATGATCGGGATTTCGAGCTTGCGGGCTTTTCCCGCTTTGCCTGAACCGCTTGAAGGGTCACCTACTGGACTTCGTATCGATGGTCACTCCGCGTGCGGTTGGTAAAGTGCACGAACGCGGCCCTTTTTGAAGCAACTCGAACTGCTCCGCTCCTCAAGCTGCAATCTTATTCTTTGTTTCACATGGGGCAATCGACAGCTTTTGGTCTTCCGCATCCAATCGATAGTCCAGTCCTATTCTCACGAGCGTGGAACGCACGGAGTTAAGGAGATGCTGAAACGGTTTCAGTGTCTCGTATTCCGGCAGGATCAAATCCTTTGGGACGCTGAACGCCTTGGCAATTTTCACCGGGGCGAATGAAACGCCAAAGCTTCGAGACAGGAATCCGGTACTGACACCGGTGCCTATGTCGACTTGGGCGACAGTCTCGGTGAGTTTCGCAAAGTCAAAGTCCTCGATTTTGCGTAAAGGTGGCTGATCTGAGAGCAGCCGGTGTTCTTCAACGTCCAGAGCTTGCGCAATCAGCTTTCCTTTACCGCCTCGCAAAGCCACATAGATAGATCGCGGTATAGAGAACAGAAAAAAGCAAACGATCGAATCAAGGAAGGGCACTGGCAATTTGTCGAGCAAACGCCTCGTAAGTTCGACGAATACGATCTTCGCCCCCATTTCCATCGAAAACAGTAGAATACGCCGATTCGTTATCAGAAAAACTCCGTCGACCTCACGTCCGTTGAAACCGACATACCGACAATAGCCTTTGAGTAAAGGCATCTCAGTGTCTGCTTGGAACGCTGAGTCGAATAGAGTGCCGACATCGTCAAACCCATCATCCGGGCACACTTCAATCAGTTTCAG
>DAOUPA010000035.1 GCA_030626405.1 Planctomicrobium sp. | reverse complement strand
TCGTTGTTGAGCGAAACCAATCGCAGTATCGAGTTCAATCAGTTTCTCATCTACTACTTCGCGTGATCATCCTGGCATTGATTGCCCTCAGTGCTGCGGAGCCAACGGTGAATGGTGACCTGGAAACCATTGATCACCCCTCAGCTGTACATCGTCTGCTCATTGTTGATGTCTCAATGAGTATGTCCGCAACAGTAGACGGAAAGTCACGTCTCGACGATGCTCGACAGCAGATTTTCTCCTTACTCTCGAAGACAAAAGAAGGAGATTCCTGGCAGTTGCTTCTGCATGGGTCGAATGACCAACCTGTGCGAATCAACATTCCGACCTACGAAACAGAAATCCTTCGCGAAGAAATCTCTCAAATTACAACAACCTTTCAAGCAGCAAACATCGCCGAGACGTTCACACGCGCACTGGGACTTGCCGAGGAATTTCCGGGAAACGCAAACGAGATCTTATTCTGGACAGACTTACCAACTTCAGAGTGGGACGTTTCTGCCAGCGATGTTTATGAGCTCAATGAAAGAATGGGGCAGCTCTCTCAAGCGGCTCAAGTCACTCTTCTTAATGTCAGTTCAGAGCATTCCGAAAACCTTGCAGTCACAGGTGCACATGTGAGAAGTTCTCCGATTCGAATCGGGGAGCCAGTACCTTTGCATGTGACCATTGCGAACCATTCCAAATCTCCTGACTCAACGTTTGTGAGATTGATGGTGAACTCGGAAGTCATTGCTGAAAAAGAAGTCCAGCTGGATTCAGAGAAATCACAATCGATTTCGTTTGAAGTCGTTTTCACCGACTCAGGGCATCAACGTTGCGAAGTGAGCATTGAGGATGACAGACTCTCCGCAGACAACACGTTGCAATTCGCAGTCCCTGTCATTGGAACAACGAAGGTCTTGATCGTTGATGAGCCTCACTCTCGAAACGACTCGCTCCGGCAAAGCGAATTCCTCAAACTCGCCCTGCAAACAGATGATGGCTCAGGGTTCTTACAACCTACCCGACAATATGAACCGACTGTCGCCAGCCCTTCTGATTTCCGGAGCTTCGACCTAGACAATTTCGATGTTTTAGTAGTTTGCGGGATTTCGAATTTGAACGAGAATGACGCCAGCCGACTGGCAGATTTCACAGCGTCTGGTGGTGGTGTTCTGTTCTCGATGAGTGAGACAACTCCACTCAACCAATACAACAACCGGATTGGCCCGGATGGAGCCAACTTGTTGCCTGGAGTTCTCAGGGAGCGTATTTCCATCGAAGCCTCGAATGGAATGGCGTTTCGATTCGGACGCATCACAGACCAGCATCCTATTGTCGCTCCTTTTGATTTGAACCCGTCGTCTGAGTTATTCACAACTCGAATCTATTCTTATATTCAGACCGACTTTGAAGATCTTGAAACAGTCACGAGAATCGTTGACCTGGAATCTGGTGACCCACTCATCATTGAAAAACGTTTTGGGCAAGGGAAAGTCATCCTAGTAACAACGGCGTTCAACACCGAATGGGGCAGTTGGGTGCTCTGGCCGAGTTTTCTCCCCATAATCAGCCGAGCAGTGGATCATCTTTCTCAAAATGAGAACTCCATTGTCAAAATGACGATTGGGAAAAACGTTCCTGAAAATGTCATCGATCTCCAGCAATTCTCAGTGATACAGAACAGCGAAAAACAAACTGCTTGGGAACCTCAAATGGAGTTCGATCATTTGCAAAAAATCATCGACGCGGTGGTGACTCGCCCCGGTCCGTATCACCTCCAGTCCAAGAGTTCACGCAAAACAATCCAAACGATATACGGTTTCGCTGATACCGCGGAAAGTAATCTGAAGACAATTCCTCAAAGAAAACTTCTCTCTGGACCATTAATGCGAGGCTTACCAATCAAAGTTGTGAATAAGATTGAAATGCTGGCGTCGAATCGATTGACGGTTAACGAAACGAAAAGACATTCCCGTTCTCGTTTGCTCATCTTTGCTGCGATCCTCCTGCTATTGATTGACCAATTGTTTGCATACCACGCACGACTGGCAATTGGTGCTCTCATCGGTCTCTTAACTGGATGCCTACTTGCGGTTTATCTCGGATTCAGTACGTTGATCGCTGTGACTCTCGTCATCACGTGCGCGCTTGCAGGAGGAGCAATCGCATTGACTTCGAATTTATCCTAATTGAAAGATGCCCTATTCCTGATTCGGTCTCATCGCATACGATTCTCGATTACTTTCAAACCTGGGATCACAAAATTGCCCGCTCATTCTTTTCCGTGTCCACATTGTTCCACTCCACTCAGAATTCGAAAAACCACTCACCATGGTCGGACGATTACCTGTCCCGATTGCGCTGCATTAATTGTCCTCGAGGAATCCCATGGAAAACTGGTTGGCGTTGTGCCTGAGCGTGTCGAACTCCCAACGCACTCAGCAGTTCGCTCGCCAATCAGCTTTCGAATGTTGTTCGCTGTGCTTGGAAGCGTTGTGGTCGCGGTTCTCATTTACAATCTCTTCCAAACTTCACCAGTCGTTCAGTCGACCGACACGGATTCACCTCCAGACGTTCAGCAGTCAGTGACACCAGAAGTGGACACTCCGCCTCGGAAAGAGAGCCCAAAATCTCCGCCTGATGAAATCAGTGTCTCGGACAGACTAAAGAATATTCATCGGCTCGTTCTCGATTATTCTCAGCAGAACGGTATTTACCCGAATGGGAAGATGCTTGAAGTCGATGGCCAACCGGCAGAGTTCAGCTGGATTGCCGAGTTAATGAGAAATCAATTTGAAGACGGTGCCTCACTGGCGACACAACGACCCTGGAATGATCCAGTCAATGATCCCTTTGTCCGGCGTCGACTCGAACTGTTTCAGAATCCCCAAGCTCAGCATGCAATTGGCGAAGACCGTTACCCCACGTCACATTTCGCTGGAGTCTCTGGCGTTGGAAAAGATGCTGAACGGTTACCGCTGCGACATCCGCGAGCAGGCATCTTCAGCCCATATCGCGAGACAAGCATCGCGGATATCATCGACGGAACTGCAAACACCATCATGATCGTCGGGATCAATTCCAATTTCGGATCATGGGCACGACCTGGTGATTTCACATTACGAAATTTCACTCAGGAGCCGTACATCAATGGACTTGATGGAATGGGAACGGGACAGGAGGACTCAATGTTGGTCCTCATGGCGGATGGGAGCGTAAAGACACTTTCGAAAGAAACTTCACCTATCATCGCCCGTAGAATGGCTGCCATGGCAGATGGTCTTCCACTCAGTCTTGAAACATCAGGCGATCCGCTCGCCATGAACGGACAAACAGACCTCGCGACGAATCCGCCAGGACAGGCAACGGTTGAAGACGATCCGCCTATTGAGCCGCTCCTTGCTCCCGACCCTCCGCCATTCGACATTCACGACGCTCTCTCACAGCGTATTCTGTCATATGAAATCGCCAAGCCAACTGCTCTTCGACGCCTGTTGATCGAATTTCAAGAACTTGCAGGCGTGCCTGTGGACACCTCCGCACTCAAGAAAGAGACTCTCGAAAATCAAGTCACACTGTCGATCAAGAACGTCACGCTGAAACAACTCTTCGAACAATTGGCTACAAATGCTGGCATCGAGTACGAGATCAAACCGTTCGCGGTGATTGTACGCGAACTGACTCCCATGTCAGATGCAGAATAAATTGAACGATCAATTTGAATTCTTCTCGCCAATCGTCAGCTTGCCATTCAGCCCATTTTGTGGGACAGTTCCACCGAGTGCTCGGGCGATGGTCGTGATGTTGGAATCCATCATTCCAATGTAAGTTCCTTCGTATGTATTGGGAGTTCCCAATGAGTCGGAATAGAGCATTCCTCCGATTGTCACATCCCAACCTTGCTGTTTGGCACCCTCAATCACCGCTCGAAGATTGGCTGAATTGACGGTCGCCTCCACAAAAATCGCAGGGATTTTGTTCTCCACTAGAAAATCGACAAGCTCATTAATGTCCTGAACCCCAGGGTCGGAATCGGTACTGATCCCCTGCACTGACTTCACATGTATCACATACGCGTTTGAGAAATATTCGAATGCGTCATGAGCCGTGACAAGATAACGACGATCTTCTGGAATCGATGCAATCGCCTTCCGCGCATAATCGTCAATCTCTTGTAGTTCGTCTCGATAGGCAGCCGCATTATTCTCGTAATCTTCAGCGGATTCCGGGTCGTATTCGCTCAAGACATCGACAACTTGATCAAGGCAGAGCGCCCATGTTTTCACATCGCCCCAAACGTGGGGATCTGGGTGGTGTCCGAATCCGTCCGGAATACGGACTTTGTCCTGCGGTAATTTTTCAGTCACGGCGGCAACAATTTTTCCTCGCTTGCTCGCCTGTTCCAGGGCTGGCTGCAATGGACCTTCCAACATGAGCCCTGAATAAATGATGATATCAGCGCCCATCATTTTTCCGTTATCGCTCGCTGTGGGGCGAAAGAGGTGAGGGTCAACACCTTCACCCATGAGTCCGATCACTTCGGCGTGCTCAGCGGCAACGTGTCGCACAAGATCACCAACCATGCCCGTAGTGACGACAACCGTGTATTTCTTCTGAGGACCATTCTGTGTACGGTTCGCCTCTTGCTGCGGATTATCTTGGCAACCGCAAGACAGCAGTAGGAGAAAAAGAACAACGTAACGATTCATCTACATACCCTAATTATTGAATATCAGAGGAGCCTGTTCTTACAGAACTCGTTGAAAATAAACTCAGTAACGGTAGAGAGTTCTTCCGATTTGGGTTGATCTTCAGTAGAATTCCGTCCTGAATGAATAGACGACCTTGACGCGAAAACTTGTTGACAGACGCCCGGAATGTAGCACTAGCTACAGTTCGAGGCAAGCTCAATTCAAGATTTCGAAGCTCCGTTTATTAAGTTACGCTGACAACTCCGCCTGAATTTGAGGGCACTATCGCCATGAGCAATGCAGAAACTCCAGTCAGTCGCATTTTAATTGCGGACGACAATGAACAGAATCGAGAACTCCTCGAAGCCTATCTCAGCGGCGAGGGTCATGAAATCATCATGTCGGTCGATGGTCAGCAAACCGTCGAAAAAGCCTCGGCAGAACACCCGGATCTCATTTTACTCGACATCATGATGCCCAAATTGAGCGGGTACGAAGTCTGTCAAAAATTGCGAGCAGATTCCCAAACCGCGAACATTCCAATTCTCATGGTCACTGCCTTGAAGGAAATGGGAGACATTGAAAAAGCCGTTGCTGCTGGCGCTGACGATTTTCTCACAAAACCTGTCCATCGACTGGAGCTCAAGACGCGCGTTCGCTCTCTCTTGCGAGTTCGCCATTTGAGCAATGAACGTGATCGGCTGCTCGCATATCTGGCAGAAGTCGACTCTCCAGCATCGCCGAAATAATTCATTCCATAGAGCATCGTGGTAAATCCCCTGAACCCGCCTCTCTGAAGTCAATGCTCAAACCACCCTATAATGATTCAACTCCGGAGCATGGTTTGCAATTCGCCCATGTCCTGTCACAATGAATGGATAGAAGAAATCGGGCATATTGTCAGGAGTTTAAATTCCGTTAGCGATTGTGGTTGGAGTAACTGCCAGTGATATTTGGATTTGGAAAAGGTGGTCGAGACTACGACAATGATGACGACGACGATGATGAAGATGACGATCTTGATTTCATTCTCTTCAAGGGGGCATTGAACGGAAATAATCCGGACCTCGCCGAAAACGGTCGACTTGTGCAAGCTGGTTTGCTCCCAGCGAAGAAGGTTATTTCGGAAGCACTCGCTCGGCGCGCAGACACCATTCGCATTGAGCCAAAGGGCAAAGTTGCGGCGATTTCATACCTTGTTGACGGCATTCCCTTTCCCGCAGCAAAAATGCCTCCCAAGGCAGCTAACGCAATTATTCAGATGCTGAAGTTGCTGGCAGGGTTGGACATCACAAACAAAACATCGAAACAAGGTGGCGCAATCAATGCTGAATTCGACGATGTGAAACACGAAGTGCGCATCGACTCAACGCCTGTCAAAGGAGGTGGAGAACGCTTGCTCGTTCGTGTTCAAAATTTGAAAGAGAAACTGGAAACACCGACGGATCTTGGTTTCAGCGAAGAACTTCGAACGAAAATCGGAGAAATTGGCGCAAGCAAATCCGGCTTGATGCTCGCTGCCGGACCACCCATGTCGGGAGTGACGACGGTTTCCATTGCAATGGTGCGCGGGATTGATGCCTATCTTATTTCCATTGCATCCCTTGCCGAGCTAAATGGTCGAGATCTACCACACGTCAAGGAATTTGAATGGAATGAAGGAGACGATCTGGAAACGACTATTAGGCGTACAAAGCGTTCCGATATCGATGTCGTCTATGTCGACCCGCTCTTAAAAGCAGAGGATGTCAAACCCATTCTCGAAGCGACGGAAGACCAGGGCTTCATTGCAGAGATGCCTGCGAAGGACGCAGCTGATGCAATCGTTCGACTCGTCGCTCTGGTGGGAGATGCCCAGCTTGTGGTGAACGCTCTGAAGATCGTTATCAGCCAGAAACTCGTTAGATTACTTTGCCGAGACTGCCGACGTGCTTATCGTCCAAATCCTAAATTACTGGCGAAAGTAGGGCTGCCAACGGACACGAGGAAACTTTATCGAGCACCACGCCCCGCCGAAGATGAAGACGATGATGACGATTTTTGTGAAACTTGTGGGGGCACAGGTTATCGCAAGAGAATTGGACTCCTTGAAGTCATTGAACTGACCGATGAAATCAAGAAATTAATCCTTTCTGGAGCCGATGCCGATGCCATTAGAAAAAAAACTCGGGAAATGAAGATGCAGTCCTTTCAGTCCGATGGAATCCGTCTTGTTGGAGAAGGAAAAACGTCGCTGGAGGAATTGCAACGAGCATTTCGTACCTGATGATACGTTTCTCGACAGGCGAGAGAGGGACGTTGTTTCCCCTTGAGGCAGGAGGAAGAATTGTCGCTTAAGCTGGAGGCAATCGCTGCTGCGATTCTGTTTCTTGTCGGGCTGCGGCTATCGGCATTCTATAGCGGCTCAGAAACTGGGTTCTACCGTTTGAGTTTGCCACGATTGGACATCGATGCTCGAGCTGGAGACAAAACAGCTCGGCAGCTTCAATGGTTTTCGAAAAACCCAGCTTACTTTATCGCAACATGCTTGATCGGAAACAACGTCGCCAACTACGTGACGACAGCAGCCATCGGCTGGATGACTCTGATTGTTTTCGCCGAAACGAATGCAAAAATCGAAATTGTCGCGACACTATTAATGGCACCGATCATCTTCCAGTTCGGTGAACTTCTCCCCAAGAACGTTTACTACCTCACTCCTCTGACTCGTTTGAGTAAAGAAACCCGATGGTTTCGATACTCTTTCAGAAGCTTTCTGCTTCTCAGCTATCCGCTCGTTCTCATCACTCGGGTCTTTGAACGGATCAGTGCTCAGCAACACCAGCCAACGGAAATGCTTCTGGGACGGAATCGGTTAGTGCAATTGCTTCAACACAGCCACGAAGAAGGTGTGCTAACCGACATTCAAAGTCGATTAACAAACGGGCTGCTACTACTGGCACCTCAGCCGATTTTGAATTCCATGACGCCGCACAGCCGAATCCTGGGACTCCCCGACTCTGTAAGTCGTATCGAATTCCTTGAATTCGCCCGTAAGTTTGGAGTTTCCGGCATCGTCGTTCGCAAAGCCGATCAACCTCAGAGCTGGTACGGTTACATTTCTGTGGCTGAACTGCTCGCTACGACTCAACCACAACTCATCGTTCAGAAGATGCCGGTCATCGATTTTCAAAGCAGTAAACTGGTCGCCCTGCATCAATTGCAACGTGAGCAAGCAACGTTTGGAGTCATCCATCGAGACGGAGAAGTTCTTGGCGTTGTCTCACGAAATGGTCTGGTCGAACAGATTTTCCGTCCTGAAATTGCACAGGCACACGCGAGAGGGCTTAAGAAAGGTAATTAAAGCGTGGAATTTCGAAAAATGTTCCAGCGAAGAATTCCGTTTGGTACGTAAACACATGACAGCCTGCTTCTTTCAACGTGCAACAAACAACATGTGACGGAGGGAAGCGGGATCGCGTCAGAACAATAGAAGACCATGCCAATTTCCTCTCTATCACAGAATCGCCTGCTGAAACCGGAAGAAATCATTACTTTGAGTCAAGAGATTCAAGCAATGATTGCCGCCGGAGTTCCGCTCGACCTTGGGATGCGAAACGTTGCTGGCGGGTTTCCACCTGACCTGAAACAAATGGCAAACCGGCTTGCAGCCAGACTGGAACAAGGGGCCAGTATTTCCGAAGCGTTTCGCGACGAAGCCGCTCTTCCTCCAGTCTTTCGAGCTATTTTAGTTGCTGGTCTGAGTTGTGGTCAGAGTGAGAAAGTTCTGGAAGATGTGACCAATCTCACTCAAATGCTCGTCTCCCTACGGCAATCGCTGAAGCTCGGCCTGATCTACCCGATCATTGTCGTCTTCTTCGCACTCGGACTTTTTGCGGTTGTTGTCTCAACGATGCTTCCACGCATTGCAGTCATCTACCGCCAATTACATGTTGAATTTCCGGAATGGCTATCACTGGCAACCAGCATCAAAGTGAGCCCTTTTCACCTGCTCGGACTCATTCTGTCGTTTCTTGCTGTTCTGATGCTGCTTTGGAGAAGCGGAAAGAAATCTCCGATGAGCGGGCTGAGTTGGATTCCAGGAGTATCGAGTGTCACTCGCGATTTTTCGATTGCACATTTCTCGCACCTTTTAGCTCTGCTGGTCACTTACGGTGTTCCACTCCCGGAAGCACTTAGGCTGACCGGAGAGACAATTGATTCTGAAAAATTTCGCCAGCAAACATTCGACCTCGCCAACGCGATTGAAGGTGGGACAGACATGGAATCCGCGATCAATCAGCAATCCGCATTCCCGCAATTTTTGACATGGCTTCTGATTACCGGGCATCGAGATTCCGATCTAGGGAGTGCCTTGAATCAGGCATCAAGTTTTTATCAAGGGCGCGCAAGAAATCGAGCGATCTGGATTAGCAAGATCGTCCCAACCACAACTGTCCTGCTGGTCGGTGGTGGAGTAACGCTCCTGTATGCACTCACTGTCTTTGGACCGATGGTCGATTTATGGTCAAAACTAGCAGAGTATTGATGCCAAGCTGAACGCGACGAAGTTTGGCCTTTTTATTGGAGAAGGAATTGTTTTTTGAGGAAGATGTGAACGATCAGTTGCAAAGTGAGCCGCGCCAAAAATTGACGTCGCTGACAATTGCTGCAGGTCTGCGCGCCGCCGCAAATGAGATGTCCTGGAGTGGTGAATCACCAAGGCTCTTTGGAGTGTTTCAATTGCGAGGTCCAGTGATGGCTCTGATAAGATCGATTTTTGCTTCATCCAGAAGAGACCGTGAAGGACTACTGAAACTGGCAGATGCATTGAGTTCCGGAGAAACCCTCGATAGAGCGATTGAGAATGTGCCTGGCCTTCCAGAAGATTTAAGAGAAATCGTATCTGCTGGCGTTCAAACCGGGCGACTGCCGCGACTGCTTGAAGAGTATCTGGAAACAAATCGCCAGTCGCGATCACTTTGGAGAGGCTTCTATCTCAACTTGCTGTATCCGGTGTTGATACTATTCCTTTCGTTCCTTGTTGTCGCTGGTTTTGTTCTCATCGTAGTTCCGCAATTCAAAGAGATTTTCGAGGGCTTCGGGGTCGAACTTCCTGTGTCAACGATAGTATTAATCACCCTATCTGATTCCATGCAGGTCATATGGGTACCAGCGCTAATCGTCTTCTTTGGTTTGCTACTTTTTTTCATATTCAATAACTTTCTCCCGTTTGCTCATTTTCGAGCGAAGTTATTTCATATGCTGCCCTGGGTCGGGACGGCTCAGAAAATGGCCGCTTCATCAGAGTTCTGCTCACGCCTGGCTGTTCTCGTCGAGTGTCGAGTTCCTCTTGAAGAATCACTGCGTATCGTCTCGAAAACGATGCATGATCCGTATTTCAGCCATATCGCTCTAAAAATTTCTGATCGAGTCGAGTCAGGTGCGGCACCTGAAGACCTTGTCAGTCGCAATGCAGCAGTCCCCAGCCCACTGGCGAACTCATTTCGGTGGGCTCACAATCCAGAGACCTTCGCAGAAGGCTTGCGTTCACTGTCAATCGTGTTCGCTTCGCAGGCTCGTTTGTCAACGGGCCACTTGATCGTCATCACGGAACCGATAGCAATTATCGGCGTGGGCCTGCTCTCTGGATTTGTCGTGATTGCGATGTTTGCCCCCTTGATTAAGCTCCTGAACGATTTAAGTTAACGGAATAAAATTATGGAACCACTGCTCATCCTGCTTGTGATCCCTGTCATCGCATTCATGATGCTGCGCGCAGATTCCCTTCGTTCAAACGGCCTCGACCCTGAAACACGCGAGCGCTATCGCCGACTCCTGCCGGTCCTGTCAATCATCGTCTGGGGACTCGGAGTGCTGTTTCTGGTCTTGGGATTTCGAGAATTCCACCTCGCAGGAGGCTCATACAAACTGGCACTTGTGACGCTCGCTCGACTGGGGATCGGATTCGGTTTGTTCTATCTCGGTTGGAAAGCCTGGCAGGTTTCACATCATATTCCAGACGATGATTTACTGCTTCAAGAAATCGTGCGCCGCGATCAGCAGGCAACTGCCGCGAAAACCGCTGCGATCTTGTTCATTCTGTTACCGCTGGCGCTGCCATCATTAGTTGTCATGTCCACGGTGGGTCTGATTCCACTTCTCATATACAGCTTCTCCGTCTTCCCTCAGCAGTATTTGCAAAATCAGCTTCTCTGGACTCTGGCATTGGCTACCAAGAATAAAATGGACGTCGCCACAGAGGTCCGGAGTCTGGCGAATTCATTGATCCAGGAAAGATCATCAGGTCGTGTCATTGCGTTTCGTGTTCTCGCTGTGGCGACAGTCGTCCTGCTTCCCTTCCTGCTTTTGTTATTCATTCCCTGGTTTTTCCGAACACGAAAGCGAAACAAGCTCATCAACCAGTTGTCTCTGCTTTCGTCTGCACTCTATGACGGCGTCCCCTTGGCGACAGCACTCAGTCACCAACCTGACTTGCTCTCTTCCGACATCGTTGGCGCCATCGAATCTGCAAGTGAAACAGGTAACGTCGGCACCGTGTTGACAAAAATCGCACTTGAAAATTCTCGGTATCTTGAACGTCGTACTCTCACAGAGAAATGGGGAGGAAATGCAGCCGTCTACGCGACTCTCATTTGCTTGATCTTGTTCCAAATCACCGGATTTATCATGTACTACATTATTCCGAAATACAAAGCAATCTTTGAGGACTTCGGAGTTGAGTTGCCAGCCTTAACTGTCATTTTAATTGAACTTTCTAACTGGTTTGTCAACTATTGGTATCTTGCCGGACCGATCATCTTTCTGCCTGTGGTTCCCTTTGTGATCGCGGCAGTCTTTCTCGTTGATGATTCATCTCGGTTCCCATCGTTTGTACTACGAATCTTTCCACGATTTGAAGCACCGATGCTCCTGCGTCGCCTGGGTTACGTAGCGGCGAACAAGATGGAGTTGCAACCCAGCTTGGAATCGCTCGCGGACTCAATGCCAGATTTAGCGCGTTCGCGGCGTTTCGAAAGATTGGAGAGTCGACTCGATATTGGCGATTCCCTCGGGAAGGCACTTCAAGACGAAGGTTTTATCAATGTGCGTGAAGCACATTCCATCGACAACGCGGCTGCCATCGGCCACCTGGGATGGGCGTTGTCTTCCATTGCGAATTCCATACAACAGCGAAGAATCAACCGCTCCCGCTGGTTCATGGAATTCATTCGCCCTGCGGTAGTCGTTTTCCTGGGTCTTCTGGTCGCCTCATTCTGCATCGCAATGTTTCTCCCAATCATCAAACTTCTGGGAGACCTTTCATGATACGTCGATCTATCAAAACACTGAAAAAGAAAACCTTGAAAGAACCCCGACAAGGCGCCTCAACGATTGAATTCCTGACCGCTGGTGTGTTACTGGCAACCGTCATGACTTTTCTCGTTCCGTTTGTCGGTCAGGTCGCCACGACCAACGAAGAAATCGCCGACCGTGAATGGGCGCTTCGTGAAGTCCGCAACCTGATCACTGACCTTCAATCTGGGCACGCAGACGTAGAACTCTCTGCCGAAGCAACTGCCAGACTGGAGAACCCGAAGCTTGAAGTGACCAGAAACGAGCCCTCAGTCGGACAACAGCAGAAAGTGAGCGTTTCACTCGTTTGGTCGAACCGTTTTCATGAAGAAGTCTCGCCGGTCACTCTTTCCTTCTGGGAATCACCAAAGGAGACACCATGAAACGAAAGAATCTCAAGACAGAGCAAAACTGTCGACAAGGTTGGTCGCTCATCGAAATGTCTCTCATGATCGCACTGCTCGGAGGTTTTACCCTCGTGGCAACTTCATTGCTCACACTCCTCATGCAACTGGACACCGGGATCGCGACGGCATCGGCATTTGAATTGACCGCAGAACGCCTTGAGGACCAGCTACGAGAAGACGCACGGTCAACCGTACAGTCTGAAGCGACCGATGATGGAGTGAACTTGACCACTCTACAAGGGCAAACAATTCAATACCGAATTACTGAAGGAAAGGTGCAGCGCCACATCAATGGTGATCGCCATATTTCGGAAGAGACATTCGCATTCGTTGAATCTTCAGTCCGATTGATTGTCTCAGGAGAAAACATCGAAGTCACCATACGCAAGGTGAGTTCATTAGGCGAGAAAGACCGTGCATCACTGCTCGGGACACCTGAGGGAACTTCGGTTCGAATCTTGGTTCCGCTCGGACGCGCGCTTCGTTTTGCGTCTTCTTCGAACTCTGGCGGAGAAGAGACCTGATGCAAAAAACAAACACAACATCAGTGAGTCTTCAACGTCGCCGAAAAGGTGCCGCGATGATTATGGCAATCATCGCGCTGATCATTTGCACGTCGATTTCCCTCTCTATGTTCAAGACAACAATGCTCCGCCAGCAACATTTTGTGAATCGGCAGTGGAAACTGCAAACCGAACTCATCGCCGACTCTGCCCTCGAACGTGCTTATCATCAATTGACCAACGACCCCAAGTACACCGGAGAAACCTGGACCGTGAGTGTCAACGAAGAACGAGGATCTGCAATGATCCAAGTCATTGACTCGCAGCAGGATCGATATCAGGTCAAAGTTGTTGCTCGTTTCCCGAGCGATGTCGTGACCCGTGCTCAAGTCACCATTGAAACCGAAATTGAACGAAAAAATCAGTAGGGTGCAATGCAATGTCCCATACGAACCTGCGAGATTTGTCATGAAGAATCAACGAACCCGGCAAGGCTTTACTGCAATAGAATTATTGGTTGTCATTTCCATCATTGCGATCCTGATTGCCCTGTTACTGCCTGCGGTGCAGCAGGCTCGCGAGGCTGCCAGACGGACACAATGCAAAAACAACATGATGCAAATTGGTCTGGCACTGCACAGTTACCACCACACTCACCAGATGCTTCCGCCAGGGTCCATTAACCCAACCGGTCCAATTAAACATGATGGAAAAGGATATCAGTACAGCTGGACAACACAGATCTTGCCTTACCTCGACGAACAACTCGCATACAAAAAACTCGACTTTAGTAAATCGATTCATGACGTTGCAAACAGCGAAGTCATCTTCCGTACAAGTCCTGTTTTCACGTGCCCATCTTCTCCAAGCGGAGGGAACGCATACGCTGGTTGCCACAATGATGTGGAAACGGCGATTGATATCGAGAACAACGGAGTCCTTTTCCTCAACAGCAGCGTGCGATTTCGCGATGTCACCGATGGTCGACGCGCAACAGTGATGATCGGCGAAGTCATTTCGACTGGGAATTGGTCGTATGGAACTAGAGCGACTCTGCGAAACATGTCTGGATTGAATTCCAGTAAAGATGTCTCATTTTACAGAGAGGCATCAGGCAACAACTATTATGGATTTCCGGATGAGGAGATCGCCGAAGAGGACGGCGAGGTGGCGATTGATCCGATCTTGTTTGTCGGTGGTTTTTTGAGTTATCACACAGGTGGTGTCAATTTCTGTTTCGTTGATGGTTCAGTACGGTTCCTCTCTCAGAACATGGATGGACAAGTTCGCTTGAACCTAGGCAACCGGCATGACGGCAACTTGATTGAGGGTTTTTGAGTAAACAAGGAATTAAATTCACCACGGAGACACAACTGACGTAGGGCAGGGTCCTCCCTGTCATCAGCGTTGTCTCTACGTAGACACCGCATTCGAGGAAGGCAGGCAGGAGCCTGCCCTACAATTACTAAAATCTTTCAGTCGACGTCTTTTGGCAGGATTATGCGTCTTCCTTTTCAATTCTCACTGGCCTTCATCGCCGTCTCGGCGTTCATGACGGATGCCGTTGAACTTCATGCTCAAGATTCCGATCCAGATTTGCTGATCGTTTCAGAAACTGCCTGGGGATTTGATGGTCGCGTTCCGCTTCATCGTTTCGTCCCGCTATCGGTTCAAGTCAAGAATTTGGGAGCCACACCCTGGCTGGGAACTCTGAATCTCACCCGAGTCCTGTCAGGATCCCGCCAACTTGGGGCGACTCTCGCGATCAACATTTCATTGCAAGGAGATGAAACTCGGTGGTTTCAATTCACTCCCTATGTGATTGACGACATGGAAGATTGGGAACTGCGATGGGGCGATGGAGAGAATCACTTCTTTCAACTTCCACCGGTCATTAAGTCGGATCGCTCCACGGTTCTCGTCTACAATACTGATGCGGTTTCTCAAGAGACAACAATTTTCAAACGTATGCCGGAAGAACGGTTCCCGACATCAGTCACGGGGACCGACGGCCTTCGGGGGGTCATCCTGAACGATGTCCCGTTTTGGCAGGGAGCACGAGCCAAAGCATTGCACGACTGGATCATTCTGGGAGGACGGGTCTACATCCTCCACGACAGCGATCAGGAGTTTCCAAGGTTCCCGGTCGCATTGTCGTTTCTCAACAGCGAGCAACAGCGGTTCCGAATCGGTGCAGGTGTTGTCAAGAGAATTCCACGAGAGCCATCTGATTTCTCTCTCGATGAAGCACGTGTTGAAATTTTCAACGACGATTGGAGCACCATCGAGCAGAGGCGAAAAGAAGTGCGACAGACAGCCCTATCACAGCAATACAACTCATCAGGTTATGGGTATGTCGGCTGGAACACCGTTTGGTCAAAGCATTACGATTTGTTTAAGGATTTGAGTGAGCTTTCCAAATTCAAACGACATTGGTGGCTCATCTACATTTCCGTCTTCGCGTATCTGGCGACACTTTACCCTGGCTGCTATATCATCGGAACACAGCAAAAGAATGTTTCGCAGTTCTATGGTCTCTTTCTCTCGTCGGTCTGCTTCTTTGCACTCATCTTCAGCTTGCTTGGTCAGGTCGGAGGTCGTTCAGAGAATCGCGTCCGTAGCGTCGCCATTGCCCGTTCTCTCGGAGATGGAAGCTTCGATGTGACTGGCTGGACGATGCTGGCGAATATCTTCGCTGGCGACCAAACAATTTCCCATCCCGGCAGTGGAATCGCTTATACAACGACACAGGAGGCGAAAATCATTCACGGGACCATGAATCCCGGAACTGGCGGCGAAGTCACCATCAACATGCTGCCTGACTCAAAACAAACGCTTCATTATCGATCCAAAATCCGGACCAATCTCGCTTTACCGAAGGTCATTTCCAGCAACTCTGACGAAACTCGCATACGGGTGCTTTCAATCGAAATCACCAACGCTTTCGAGGAAGAACCGCTCTACGCCCTCGCTTTGATACAAGGGATGATTTACGAGCTCGAAACCAAAGGAAACTTTCTCGAACTGAGCACAAAAAAACAGCCAAAACGACTCAGCACTTTCCTTCAGCGACCCTATGAATTCGGAAGAAACCTGTGGTGGGGCACTGTAAAGCCGGATGAGGACGAAGAAGAGGAAGAACTCGTTGGCTTGAAGCAGTACATCAAGTTAGTCAGGCCATTGATCGGCAATAGCTTTGGGCTGAGTGAAGAAATTGATCCGCGAATCATGAAAATTGATCTTCGAACCATCAGGCTGTTTGTCCTCACCACAGCACCACTCAACATGCAGGTTGAAACCGAAGATTTTCCAGATCGTGAGGGAGCCGTTCTGTTCACATACGATTTGAAGTTGTGATGAATTGAAAATCACCGACGATTGTATTTCGCCTCGCGCCCGCGATGAGTGCCATCGACTTTGCCATCTTGAAAAACAGTTTGCCCCATCACCCATGTTCGCACAGCCCAACCAGTCAGTTCGACTCCATGCCAGGGTGACCAGCCGGATTTTGTGAGTTGCTCTTCATCTCGGATCGTCGCTTTCTGCTTCAGATCTACGAGAACAAGGTCGGCGTCGAAGCCTTCTTGAATCGCCCCTTTGTTGGCGATATTCCAAATGCGTGCCGGTGCGGAACACATCCAACTGACGATTTGTTCGAGTGTGCACTCACCGCGATGGGCTGCATCGAGCATCAGCGCCAATGAATTCTCAACTGCTGGTAATCCAGATGGTGACTTTGGATACGGTTGGTCTTTTTCTTCAAGCGTATGTGGAGCATGATCGGTGGCGACGACTTCGATGATGCCGTCTCGTAAACCCTTCCACAGGGCGAGATTGTCTTCCGCCGTCTTGATCGAAGGATTCATCTGCACCTTTGAACCCAGACGGTCGTAATCATCAATATTGAAGAACAAGTGATGGGGACATGCTTCCGCCGTCACCCAACTTGGTCGATCTCGTAGGAATTCGACTTCCTGTGCTGTTGAGACATGCAAGACATGAAACGGATGTTTGTGACGTGTCGAAAGATCGACGGCCCGCTTGGTCGCAATGAGTGCGGCGGCATGATTACGAATTTTGGAATGATCGTGAATGTTCTTCCCGCCACCTAATCGCTCACTGTTGGCACGAACGGTTGCTTCATCTTCGCAATGGGCACAGATCGGCAGAGTTGTTTCTGCAAAGATGCGTTCCAGGGCTTCTTGCTCATCGACCAGCAAAGGACCAGTGCTGGAACCAATGAAGATTTTGATCCCCGGCGTGCGAGTGACTTGTTGCAGAACATCCACATTCTCGCCGGTCGCTCCGATATAGAAACCGTAGTTCACGACCGATTTTTGCGAGGCTCGTTCAAGCTTGTTCTCCAAAGCTTCGTTCGTCGTAGTCGTCGGATTCGTGTTCGGCATTTCAAGGAATGTCGTGACGCCACCTTTTGCGCAAGCCAGAGATCCGGTGTGCAAATCTTCTTTATGCTCAAGTCCCGGATCACGAAAGTGGACCTGATCGTCGATAATCCCTGGCAGCAAGTGTAGCCCGGACGCATCGACCGTTTCGTCGACAGCGGCAGTGACAGGTGGATCGACACCGAGAATTTTGTCGTCTTCGATGAGAAGATCAACTTGCTGGATTCCGTTAGGGAGGACACAGTTTGCGCCGCGAATCAGAGTTCGTTTAGACATGGAGGAGAGTCGTTGAGGGTTGAGGGCTGAGCCGTTTCGCCACACACTTGAAGTGTGTGGCGAATCAGGTCTGCGCAGAAAAACTTTTCTGCTCGATCACGTTATAAAGTTCTATACGAAGCTGAGGCAGAATCTCTTCATAAGAATAAGCACCAATGGCTTCTGGACCTTTTTTGAGATTGACCTGATTGGGTCCACACCACAACCCAAGATCCGCGTCGTCCGTTTCGCCAGGACCGTTCACACGACAGCCCATCACAGCGATTGTGATGTCGTACTCTTGCGCGTAACTCGTCATCTCTTTGACATCTTGAGCGAGATCGATGAAGGCTTCGTTTTCGACGCGTGAACAACTTGGGCAGCTAATAATATTCAGCGTGTTCGTGCCGAAGTCAACAACACTGCGCACGCGACCGGCAGCGATGTCGTCCAAAATTTGACGACCAGCGTCAATCTCTTCTGGCTTGCGAGGATTCGGCAGCGTCAGTGAGACGCGAATCGTATCACCGATTCCTTTGCTGATGAGTTGCTCGAATGCAATTCGCGTTTTGATGATTCCATCCGGAGGCATTCCAGCTTCGGTGACCCCCAGATGCAATGGGATATCCGGACGGTGTTCCGCAAAGCGAGTGTTCACTTCAATCACTTTTTGCGGATCAGAATCTTTCAGAGAAACGCAATAGCGGGTGAAGCCGAGTGAATCGAGTAGCTGGCAATGATCGAACGCGCTCTCCAGCATCGGTGAGATCGAATCTTCTGGAGCGTACTTTTCTTTCATCGCAGGATCGACCGAACCACAGTTCACTCCAACACGCATCGCACAGTCGTTATCGACCGCAACTTTAGCGAGGTACTCCACTTTCTCTTGCCACGGTTTGTCGCGCTCGTGGTGATAGAGATGCCCAGGGTTGTATCGGAGTTTCGCAACATGCGGAGCGATGACTTCTGCCAACCGGTAGTTCTCCTGCAAATCGACGGCGAGATTTGCCGTCACCTGTTTGCTGATTTCGGCAAGCGATTCAGCATCGGCGGTACTATCAACGGCAACTCGCACAACATCCGCACCTGCACCGACCAGAGCGTTGATTTGCTCAACCGTCGCATCGATATTTTTCGTGTGTGTGGCCGTCATACTTTGGACCGCGATGCGGTTTCCATCACCAATAGTGACAGACCCAATCTTGACAGCGCGCGTCGGATTGCGGGGGAGTGTTCGCTCTTCTACGTCCATTTCTTTCACATTTACTTTCATGCAAGTAGTCAGCTTGCTGTCTACTTCAACGTTTGAACCGAAATTCGACTGCTTATCATAACGGCAAGAAAGAATTGATATAGAGAAAGAAATCCAGAATCAACGAACATCGTTCGCCGAACACTGAAAATGTCCGGCGAAACAAGAGATTCATACATAGCCCACAGCGCAAAAAAAGCCTCCGCACGTGCCGGTGGACTGAGTTCTCCAGAACCCGCAATTTAAGGTGGGCACCGCAGGAACGGGTCTTGTGAGCCGAGTTGCGTCTTCTGAAAACAGAAGCAACAATCAGATTTACAGTCAGCCGTTCCGAAGCAGTTCCCTGCGGATTGGAAGTCGGGTCGAGGAAATACTGTCCGGTATCGAACACAGCAGAGGAGGTCAGATCGTTGATCCAACATCTTGATCCTACATCTTCTCAACACTCGCGGCAAGCAAGCTTTTCGAACTTCTTTGAGAGTCAAAACATTTTGGGATTCTTCTTGACTTCGGCAGAATCGCCGTTCTCTTCCACTGTGAATTTCACACAAAAAGCGTCGCGACAATCCGTTGTCGCGACGCCCTGAATCTAATTTTCAAGCGAAGATTATTTTCGATCCGCCTGAGGAATGTACGCATCCAGTTTTTGATTGGCGAACATTTCTTTGCTGGTGTTCAGGTTTGCAAGACGCAAACGACCGTCGATCATCGGAACGCTGACCCAGTTTTCGCCGATCAGAGGTCGGGCGTATTTGACGAAGTCATCGGTAACGTCCGTGCCGCATTCGCTGATCCAGTTGCTCGGGAACTTACGATCCTTCTCAGCCACTTCGCTAAGCGGAACCTTGTCGTACTTGACCTGATAATTATCCCAGTCAGTTCGCAGGATGGTTGACATATACCCATGTTCACCAGCGGCGCCGAGCAGAGCCGCCTTTTGACCGACATAGTAGGATTCTTCAAGATCAACAGTCGAGGCGTACACCATGTCGTTGCGCTGATGTGTGCCAGGGACGTTACAGCGAGCAGCTCCTTTGACGGCGAGACCACGGTCATTCAAGGCGTTCGTGAGCATTTGACCAACGGTGATCTTGCTCGATGAAAACGTCGGATGACCGAAAGAATCGCGGACGATGAATTCTTCAGGAATTTCCAGACCGGTGATAGAAAGTCCTTCGCTAACGACAACAATCGCGCGGCCTTGTTCCTTGAGCATCGTGTTGATGTTCTCGTGGATCTGATCGATCGTCACTTCTCGCTCGGCAAGATAAATCTGAAGCGGCATTTCCCGATTCGGATCTGCGAGCCTTGCAGCAGCAGGGATATAGCCGATTTTGCGACCCATCGCTTGCAACACAAGAACAGGATCAGCCGGGGAAGAACCACGGTTTTCTTCGTTCGCCTGCTGAATATAGTGCGTCCAGTAGCGAGCCGTTGAACCGTAGCCAGGTGTATGGTCGACAAGTTTGAACTCGCTGTCGCCGACATCGTTGTCAATCGTTTTCGGACCACCAAGACCGCAGACGTCCAGCCCGCGCTCACGTGCAAGGTTCGCGACGGTATAGGCGGTGTGCATCGAATCGTTGCCGCCGACGTAAACGAAATAGCCAATATCGTGTGCCTTGAAGACATCCATCACACGGTCGAAATCTTCGTCCTGACCTTCCTTCAATTTGTAGCGACACGTCCCAAACGAACCGGCAGCAGGTGTGGTTCGTAATAAGGAAATCTCTTCCTCGCATTGCTCCGAAAGATTGAGAAGTTCTTCCTTGAGAACTCCTTCAATTCCGTGCCAACCAGCGTAAACCGTGCCAATTTCGTCCATCTGCCGAGCGGTCTCAACAATGCCGCGAACGGTATTGTTAATCACCGGCGAAGGGCCACCCGACTGGGCGACAAGCATATTCTTTCCCATCTCACTATTCCGATCTATACGGTGTTTTTGTGGTTCAGACGGGATAATAGTTGATCAGAGAAAGAATGTGAAACGGAGCGAGAACAGATCAGAGTCAGCTGTTGAATACCGTTCGCGGTGAGTCGGACACTTCAAGTGTGTGGCGAAACGCTTAATCACAGTTCAGCGAGCGAAACCAGCCAGCAGCGGTCCAGTTTGCGAACCAGTCTTGAAGATTCGCAGCGAGTTCATCAAACCCCGCCGCTTCTTCATGAGTAAGTTCGTTTAAGGATTGTTCAATCGATTCACTTAATGTGGCACCTTCCAACAGAGCTTTCAAAAGATTGAATTGTAATTGCGAGAGTGACTGTCGTCGGACGATGAAGTCACGGCGGCTGATCGCCAGCCACGTTTTCTGCGGAGATGGAACTTCTGGAGATTCTTCTTTTCTGACGGCAGTCACATACTCGTGAACCGGAAAATCGAAGACTTCCAAACGAAATGAATCCGAGAAGTTAAAACGGATGCCTCCCCATTTCTCGGCAGGGATTTGTTGCAAATCTGCGGCTGAAATCAGTTCGACTTTCTCTTCACCCGGACCGTCGAAAACAACTGAATAGATCGATTCGATTCTGGACAGATCAATTAGAAAGTCAGGCCACTGCGGTTCTTCGCCTTCCTCTTGTTGTGGTCGAGAATTGACCAGAAAGTCGACGAAGTGGTTAGCGAGGTTTCCAAGCGTGTAACTTGTCGATGGATAATCTTGTAGATACGTCAACGCGAAGTCCCCGAAGAGTTCCTCTCCAAGGGCGTATTCCAGTGTTGGAAACTCGCCTGCCAGACATTCAATTAACCGGGCGAAGTAAGCATTTCCGTAGACCGATAAGCGTTCAATACTGGAACAACGTTTCGAAGGCAGGATGAACGATTCAATCGTTGCCGGATCGAGTGCAATTTCCTGCTGAGCAGCTTCCGACGCGACGCCATCGACGATCCCTTCCGGATTCGTGATGACAGCTTGCATCCAGCGTTGGACAACATTTAATTCATGACCAGTACTCATTCGACTTCCGCTCCGACGAAAACAACAGGCTGCGGGATCGCATGACTTGGAGCATCGTCCTTCTCACTGACAATTGAAGATGCATCTTCGCTGGTGGTCGTCGACGTCAGTTGATCGCTCATGTGTTGCTTCGCTTTGAGGACCTCCGCATGCACCTCTTGAAACGGTGGAATGTTTGCGTCCCATTCGAGCAGCGTCGAGATTCCACCTGTGCGTTTGTGGGTCAGACGATAAAGTTCCCAGACCGGATCGATCACCTTTCCGTCGTGAGTGTCGATGCAGTACGTTCCCATGTTTGTGTGCCCTGCCAGATGGCATTGTACAATCCGTTCGTGCGGAACCGATTCGACATACTCAACCGGATCGAAATCGTGATTCACGCTCGAAACGTAGACGTTGTTCACATCTAGCAGTAGACCACAGTCGGTCTCCTCCGCCATACGGGTTAGAAATTCCCACTCCGGCATCGTTGACTGCGCGAAGGTAATATACGTGCTGGGGTTTTCCAGGATTAACCGACGCTGGAGGACATCTTGAACGATATGAATCCGCTCGATCACGTGTTCCAATGTTGGTTCATCGAGAGGAACAGGCAACAGGTCATGGGTGTTTCGCCCAGCGACTCCGGTCCAGCAAAGATGGTCGGAAACCCAGCGGGCATCGACCACTTCCGCGAGAGCTTTGAGCTTATCGAGGTAGTCGAAATCAAGCGGATCGCTACTCCCAATCGACATTGAAACGCCGTGCATCACAATCGGATAACGCTCGACGATTTGCTCCAGAACGTAGCGCGGACGCCCCTGGGAGTCCATGTAGTTTTCAGAAATGATCTCGAACCAATCCACGTCCGGTTCGTTATCGAGGATGTACGGATAGTGCGTACTCCGCAGCCCGACGCCAAGCCCCAGATTGTCATGTCCTAATCGAGGTGTAACCACAATTTCCTCGCTGCTGATGGTGAGAGGCGAACGACAAAGAACAATACGAAACCAATCACCGCTTGTCCCCTCTCCCCCTTGGGGAGAGGGGTAAGGTGAGGGGCAAGCTAAGTTTGACAACGAATTGAAAAAGCAGGCTGGGTTAGCCTTTTGCGTAACCCAGCACCACGTTTGACATTGGTCGCAATCACGCTGGGACAAGTCCCAGCCTACATTTCAATCAACGAAATGAAAACAGGCCCGTCAACCGCTCGCAAATCACTTCTTCGGAGCAGGACCAACTTTTTTGCCAGCCTTTTTCATTTCTGCTTCGAACGACTTACGTGCTTTCGCCCAGGCTTTCTTGCCGAGAGGGACGGCACATTCGCCTTGTTCTTTGCAGGCATTCTGACCTGGATAATCTCCGCAGCCACCCTGACCTTTACACTTATTGTGTGTATGACATTCGTGCTTTTCTGCGGTCGCACAAGCACCCATGCCAGCACAGGCGTTCTTCTTGTCTGCACCTTTGGACTTGCAAGTGTTCAACCCACGGCAAACGTGTGGATCTTTGAGAAGCAATTTCGGATCATGCTTCGCTTTGTCCGCAGCCAATGCTCCGGTCGCAAGCGAACCAGTGACCAGACCACCCATGGCAGCGGCGGTCAGCTTGTTAAAATCACGACGATTAAACTGAGACTTCATCTGCTTTACCTTTCGACTAAATGATGGCGAACCACGAAATCTTCTCGCGTCGCTCGCTTTGAAGAATCGATGCACATCCTGGCAACAAAAACCTTGACCGTTTCCAACTCGTCAACGAACAAGGATCAACGATCAAAGACTAATTTTGTGCGATACAAGAAATCGGTTCAGTGTGCTACTTCACATTCAAGAAGAGTCGCCAGCTTGCCGGACAATTTAAGTGTCCGGCTAAACGGAAGCTATCGTTCTTTACCCTTTCACAACAAAGTTGATCAGTCGTTTTGGGACGCAGATGACTTTGACAACGTTCTTGCCTTCGAGTTGGGTTTGGATCGCTTCGTCGGCTTCGGCGAGTTGCTGCATCGTTGCCTGATCCGCAGCGACTGGGATTTTGATTTTGCTGCGGACTTTGCCATTCACCTGGACCGGAATTTCGATTTCGGCTTCGACGATTTTTGATTCATCGTAAGTCGGCCAGGGAGCGTAGGTCAGGGACTCTTTGTGACCGAGGAGTTGCCACAGTTCTTCCGCGATGTGCGGTGCGAACGGGGCGAGGAGAAGGACGAGTGACTCCATCGCTGCCTGTGGTCGGACGTCTTGATTCGTGAAGAAGTTCGTGAACTCCATCATCTTGCTAATCGCGGTGTTGAAGCTCAGTTTGTCGATATCGACAGTGACACCTTTAATCGTTTTGTGAACAACCCGCTCCTGCTCTTCGTTCATCGTGGCATCTTGCACGGCGGAGTGAAGTGTCACCTCTTCGGCCTCATCATCAACAACTAAACGCCAGACGCGACCAAGGAATCGGTGAACACCTTCGACCCCTTTCATCTGCCACGGTTTCACCTGATCGAGCGGTCCCATGAACATTTCGTAAAGCCGAAGTGAGTCGGCACCGTAATCACGAACGACGTCGTCTGGACTGACGACATTGCCGCGCGACTTGGACATTTTCTCGTTGTTCTCTCCAAGAATCATCCCTTGATTGATGAGCTTGTGGAACGGTTCCGGGGTGGAGACGTGACCGAGGTCGAAGAGGACTTTGTGCCAGAAGCGTGAGTAGAGCAAGTGCAGCACGGCGTGTTCAGCGCCGCCGATGTAGAGGTCGACCGGGAGCCACTGCTTTTCGATTTCCGGATCGAGAAAGCGGTCGCTGTTCTTGTTGTCGGCGAACCGTAAGTAGTACCAGCAACTGCCAGCCCATTGCGGCATGCTGTTCGTTTCCCGCTTGAGACGCGTGCCATCTTCGGCGGTGCGGTAGAGCCATTCGTCCGGTGCCCAACTGAGCGGTGGATCAGGCGTTCCTTTCGGTTTGTAGTCGTCCATGTCAGGCAGCGTGACCGGGAGTTCATCCTCAGCGACCGGGCGGACGTGACCGGTCGCGTTGCCATCGGCATCGAGTTCATGCCAGATCGGAAACGGCTCGCCCCAGTAACGTTGTCGCGAAAAGAGCCAGTCACGAAGCCGGTAGTTTGTGGCTGCCTTGCCGAGTCCAGCAGAGTTCAGTTCTTCTGCAATTTGCTGTTTGAACTGAGCTGTTCGCAACCCGTTGTACTGACCGGAATTGATCGCGGTGCCTTCGCCGGTGAAGCCGATGTTTTCGTCATCGTTGCCAGTCTCGACCACTTCAATCACCGGAATGTCGAAGGTCTGTGCGAATTCGAGGTCGCGTTCATCATGTGCCGGGACTGCCATGATGGCGCCGGTGCCGTAACTGATGAGGACGTAATCGGCGATCCAGATTGGGATTTGTTCTTCATTGACCGGGTTGATTGCATACGATCCGGTGAAGACGCCGGACTTTCCTTTCGCGAGATCGGTTCGGTCGAGATCGCTTTTGAGTGATGCTTTGCGGCGGTATTCTTCGACAGCTTCGCGCTGATTATCGGTCGTGATTGAATCGACAATTTCATGCTCCGGGGCGACGACCATGTAAGTCGCACCGAAGAGTGTGTCGGGGCGGGTTGTGTAGACGCGAAGCACGTTCGGTTCTGGCGAAGCGATGAATCCGCTGCTGGCGCGCTTCGCTTTCCAATCGTTGAAACTCTGCGCGCTGCTCGTATTCACGAAGAAATCGACTTCGGCGCCGGTACTTTTGCCGATCCAGTTGCGTTGCAGAATTTTGACCGACTCGGGCCAGTCGACCGGTTCGAGTTCATCAATCAGTCGCTCAGCGTACGAAGTAATCCGCAGCATCCATTGCCGCAGTGCGCGACGTTCCACCGGGAATCCCCCACGATCACTGAGACCTTCGGCGGTCACTTCTTCATTGGAAAGAACAGTTCCGAGTTCCTGACACCAGTTGACTGGGGCTTCGCTTTGATACGCAAGTCTGTTTGCGTCTTGATAACGGCGCGTTGCTGCGGCTTTCTCCCCCGGTGGGTCACCGGGGGCTAAGTGAGTTTCGATCACATCGTCCGGAATTGGAAGCTCGGAGATTGGGCGACC
>DAOUPA010000580.1 GCA_030626405.1 Planctomicrobium sp. | reverse complement strand
TGCTTGGAGTGTGCCTCTCAACATTTGACATATTGACCCGTTTTGCCAAATTGCGATAACTTTCCGCAGAGTGAATATCGTGAAGTAGTGAAGCGATGAAAAGCCGGTTTGATCGGCCATCGAAAGATTACGATAGTTCTGGTCGGTGGGACTGGCCCTACCTACTTTTGCACACTTTTAAATCAACAATTGAGAGACCTGCGAATGGCTTCGCGTCCACTTACAATCGTCCAAATGATCCCCGAACTGCACGGCGGCGGAGTCGAGCGGGGAACCATTGAACTCTCCGAAGAACTGGTTCTTCAGGGACATCGCTCGATTGTCATTTCTGCTGGCGGACCGTTGGTTTCGCAACTCGATGAACATGGTGCCGAACATGTCCAATGGAATATTCGCTCGAAGTCTCCTTTCAGTCTGCGCTGGGTTTGGCCGCTACGGCGTTTCCTCAACGAGAACAAAGTCGACATTCTCCACGCCCGCTCTCGGATTCCAGGCTGGATCGCTTACCTCTGCTGGAAGAGGATGAACGTAGCAACTCGACCACATTTCGTGACGACTGCGCACGGTCTGTATAGCGTTAATAGATACAGTGAAGTGATGACGCGTGGAGAACGTGTGATTGCCATCTCCGAAACGGTCAGCAACTATCTGCAAGATAATTACCCCAGAATCAACGCTGCCACCATTACGACCATCCCACGTGGGATTGACCCGGCTGATTTTCCACGACACTTTCAACCCTCACAGCAATGGCTGCAAGCCTGGTTCGAAGAGTTTCCGCAGCTCGTCGGTCGGCCGACGATTTCACTCATTGGTCGCTTAACTCGACTCAAAGGGCACCTTGACCTCATCAAGATTGTTGATGAACTCCGGAAGGATATTCCCGACCTCCAAGCGCTGATCGTTGGAGGTGTCGATCCGCGACGTGCTCAGTATGCAGAAGGACTTCATGCCGAAGTCAAGAGGCGAAACTTAGAAAAGAATATCG
The DNA here is from genome assembly GCA_030626405.1 of Planctomicrobium sp. GTDB lineage: Bacteria > Planctomycetota > Planctomycetia > Planctomycetales > Planctomycetaceae > Thalassoglobus. The sequence continues at coordinate 3,019 of DAOUPA010000580.1, read as the reverse complement.
TATTCGCTGGGCAGCGATCTGAGATTAGAGAAATTTACGCAGTCTCGAATGTTGTGCTTTCTCTCACCTCGGACCCGCCTGAGGCGTTTGGGAGAACAACAGTAGAGGCACTGACCATGGGTGTTCCTGTTGTCGGTTACGACCATGGAGGGACCGGAGAGATTCTGCGTTCCATTTTTCCAGCCGGTTTAGTTGCTGCAGGGAACATTCAACTCGTTGCACAACGAATTCAATCCATGATTGAAGATGACGTTTGCGTTCCAGATGAACATCAATACTTGAAAACCAACATGCTTGCAGACACGTTATCAGTCTACGAAGAACTGGCAGCGGAAAGAACAATTCAGAGAAGCAATCGTTTAGTACCCCATAAACCCACGGCCTCCGGCCGTGGGACCCTGATAGGCTCTGCCGTTCTGGCGAGATAAATCATATGCTCTTTCTCGGAAAGCCCTGCCAGGCCAAGGAGAAAGAGCATATGGAAAAGTTTGAATCGACGTCGCACGTCCGTTGGGAGTGCAAGTATCACATTGTGTTCATCCCGAGGTATCGCAGAAAAGTGATCTACGGGAAACTGCGAAGCGGGATTGGAAAGATTCTTCGGGATCTTTGCGATCAGAAAAAAGTGGGAGTTTCGGAAGGCCATGCGATGTCAGATCACATTCATCTGTGTGTGAAGATTCCGCCGAAATACTCGGTGTCGCATATTATCGGGTTCATCAAAGGGAAGAGTGCGGTTCGCATTCATCGCGAACTGCTGCATGAGCGTCGGATGACGGGCTTGCACTTTTGGGCGACAGGATACTGGGTCAGCACAGTTGGTCGCGATGAAGAGACCGTGCGGCAATACATCCGCAACCAGGAGCATTGGGACCAAGGACAGGGTCAACTTTTTGATTAACATGAACGACTAATCAGCCCCAGCGGGGCTTTCCTTACCAACCCGCCCCGTTTTACGGGGCAAGCCAAAGCCACAGCTTCTAGCCGTGGCCGATTACTTTTTTGTAGGCTGGGTGAACCATTTAGGTGATCCAGCACCACGTTTGGCGTCTATTTCCAAAAAGCTGGGACGAGTCCCAACCTACGGGATTGATTGACCCACATAGCAAATTACAAACACGTTCAATGTTCGTGTTGCGAAAACCAAGGATGGAGACGCACGATGATGAAATGGGATAGCGCAAAGCAAACTGAACGGTTCACCAAGGCTGCCCACGCTATAGAAAAAGAATCGCAGCATGAACTGGCAGGCGGTGACCCGACGGTTGGTTTCTTCGGTGTTTTTCTGGTGGCCCATGTCTTAATCTGGACGATTCTCGCAGCGTTGACTCAAGCAAACCTGCCTGCTGAAACACTGGAACTTCTCACTGATGGACAATTTCCGGCCTGGGGGTACTACAATCATCCTCCATTGGCGGTCTGGTTAATGTCGGTCGTCTCTGTGATCTTTGCTCCAGCGGCTTGGCCTGCTTATTTTCTCGCTCAAGTTTGCATTGCAACGTGCATGTGGGCTGCGTGGAAAATCGGCAAAGAGTTCTTACACCCTTGGACGGCAATCTGTGGAGCCATCGTCTTGGAAGGGTGTTATTTCTTTACGATCAGCTCAACCGCATTCACCAGTGCTCACCTCGCTGGCTGCCTGTGGGCCTTGGCTATTCTGGCTCTTTACCATGGTTTTCAACTTGAACAACGACGCTACTGGGTGATCGTTGGAGTTTGCCTGGGTCTCGGAATGCTCAGTCACTACAGCACGGCTCTGTTGTTTGTGGCGATGTTGGCGTTTTCTTTTCTCAATAAGCAGGCACGGCAGTGCTGGGATACTTCGTGGCCGTTCCTGGCGGGTCTGATTGCCGCTGTGATTGTTTTCCCTCACTTCTGGTGGGCTTGGTCTCACGATTTCAGCACAGTGTCCACAGCCATGCACAGCTGGAATTCCTTTCTCAGTCATGGAAAATTTACGTTCGAATTTGTGTTTTTCCAGCTGCTGGCAATCATTCCGATCGTCCTCTTGCTCATCCCGATCATTACGTACTTTCGTCTTGATGAACCGACCTCAACTGAAGATGAAGAACGCGACTTTGTTCGACAGTATCTCCTCGTCGTGACGCTCCTCCCCGCCGCGCTCATGCTGGCGTTCGCACTCATCGTGGGCGTCGATCTCGGATCAACTGGCTTGACTCTCTGGACGTTTGCTGGCGTGGTTCTCCTCATGTGGAGTGAACTCGATGAAAGCCGCATTGCCTGGAGAAAAGTGATTTTGCATAGTGGTGCGGTAGGTGGTGGCTTCGCTGCCTTACTCGTGGTGATGAACTTCATGATGCCCTACGTCAACACTTCAAGTGGACGAAAAGATATCCATTTCCCAGGCCGCGAACTTGGGAAGGAAGTTCGTACATTGTGGAAAACTCACGTCGGAGACCAACCGCTTGAAATCATTGCCGGGCCAGACCAGTTGGCACAAAATGCGAGTTGGTATCATGGAACCCTCAAGCGTCCGTTGGTCTACAACAACCTCGACAAAAATCAGTCGATCGGTGTCAACGATGAAAAATTATTGGAAGAAGGTGGGGTCATTCTCTGGTTGGATAACAAGAATGAAGTTTACTCCGTGGAGAAACTAACGGATCGGTACCAGTATGACTCGCAATACTCGAACATCGAATTTCTCGAAACGCCTATCGTTTTGCCATGGGGGAAATCTTCGACGAGTGAACCGCTCTATGTGCATGTCGCCATCATTCACCCAACAATTTATGAGTCGGAAACCACTGAAGAGGCGCCAGCACTGAGTTACGAGGTCAATGACCAGACTCAGTCACCTGAAGTTCTCGTCTATACTTCCCCGGGAGATTCGTCAGTTGAGCTCTCGACACGTTAATTACCGGCGATAAGGAAAGACGCACTTGCAAAACATCGGCTTCACATCAGGCAGGCAAGTCATTTACGTGCTGGCGACTGTTCTTGTGGTCATTTCTCTGGTGTTGATTTGGCTGAATTCGAGACAACGTATTAACCATGA
>DAOUPA010000138.1 GCA_030626405.1 Planctomicrobium sp. | reverse complement strand
GTCTGGAATCCTTTCTGCCAACTAACGACATAACCGTAAGTCGGGTAAGGAACGGCGGCGTTGAACTTTCGACCGGACATCACAAATTGATCGGCGGACCCGTGACATCCATTCTGTGGATTCCAACTTCGCAAGAGCGCAAAACGTTTCAGTTCGCGAGCCATGTTCGGAACGATTTCCGTGAACTGAACACCTGGAATTGCCGTGTCGATGACGCCGAATTCACCTTTGACACTCACAGGCGCCTTCGGCTTTGGGTCAAACGTATCGTGGTGGCTCGTTCCACCACGCGTCCAGATGAGAATGCAATTCGTCTCCGCTCCTGGAGCTTGCGCACCCTGAAGTTTACGAGCCGAAAGTAACATCGGCAGCGTGAGACCCAAACCGGTCAGTCCGCCGACTTGAAGAAAATGGCGACGCGAAACGACTTCGCAGTCACGATCCATGGAAGGTAGGAAATTGAACATTCAAAAGACTCCAATCGGCTTCAGGCGGGCATATGCGAAGCGAGTATGAAACAAGGAGTGGTGGGAAAAACAGGGGCTTCTTTTTGTCAGGGTATTTTACGCTATCGACCAGACTCAGTGCAACAGATCAATGGTCGTTGCTCTGTTTCGGTTGCAACGGTTGGTCTACTCAGCATTCGTCATGAACACAAAATTCACCCAGTGATTTGAGAACTGATTTCGTAGTTCGAGGACGAAGAAATCACTTCAGATTGTCATGCCGTAAGTATTTCAGGCCGCTATTCCAACAAGACCACCAACATCACGAGACGGCGAGTCGTTCTATGTCTAACAGCGAAAAAAGCAAACCTCAGGGAAATCGACGCTACCGAATCATTGGCATCGGATTGATTTGCCTGCTTCAGATTCTCGGCTGGGCGAGGTGGGGCCATTGACTCAACAATGGTGAACGAAAAATTGTCGGTCGCCGGATGAATGAATCAGAATTAAAAAAACGAAAACGAGTGAAGTCGGGCCGGTTCCACCGGCCGAATGCAGCTCAAGCGATCAATGGCCGGTGGAACCGGCCCTACGAATTCTCCATTCCCTATTCTCCATTCCCTATTCTCCATTCCCTATCTCTTTCTTCTCTTCCAAATCAAAAATCCACAGCGATTGTCCAGCGGAGCTCGGGTAGCAGGCGACATAGCGACCATCTTCGGAGATGACGAGCGGCTTGACGTACATGATACTGTCTCCGAGAAGAACATGCCCTTCGCGCTCTTGCTTGGAAAGATCCCACACGACTAAATGTCCGCGACCGCCCGCGATGATTTTTTGTCCATCGGCAGAATACCTAGCATCCCAGAGAACTTCCTTCCCTTTCAGTTCAGGCAGTTCCTGTCCATTCTCAGTGTTCCAACGCTTCAATGAATAACCATCAGTCACGGTCACGACGCTGCCGTTCGGGGAGAAGAAAACGTTATTGGAAGACCCGGAAGTCCGCAGCTCATGCTCTTCTTCAACCTTGCCAGAAGTGAGGTTCACTTTTTTAAGCGATAGACCATCGGAGACCAACACATGTTCTGCATCAAGAAAGTGGATGCCGAATTTGTTGTTTTTGAAATCGGCAACTGCGAATTCTTCCTTGCCGGTTTCCAGATTCCAGCAGCGGACTCGTTTTTCTGCACCTGCTGAAAGCACTCGTTGTCCATCCGGAGAAACAGCCACTGCGGAAACTTCGCGGGAGTGACCAGTAAAGCTTCCTTTTGGAGTCAGCAGTCCGTTCTCGGCAACTTCCCAAATGTTGATGAGTCCTTTGTAACCACCAGCAAGCAGAAACTTTCCGTCCGTACTAAACGTCAGCGAAGAGATACTTCCGAGATCTCGCAGCCGACCTTCGGTGAAGAGTTTTCGGCCCGATTCGACGTCGTATATTTCCACAAAGTCATCCGCCTTGCCAGCGGCGACAAAACGACCATCGGGAGAGAAGGCGAGTGATTTGACTCCCCAGCCCATCTCCGAGATTTCCTGCTTGACTGGGTAATCGAGCTTCTTCGCTGTTCCCATCGAATTCACAGCCGCCGGTCGGTCAGAATCTTTCTTTTTCTGTTGTTCGATGCGGGCAAGCTGGTCCGCGATTTCTTTTTTGCTGAGCAGTGAACCTGTCACGTGCAGCGGAACTTTCAACGTCACTTGTTCTGACTCGACTTGATAGGTTCCTTTGAAGACGTAGTTCGAAGTGAACCCCCGCAGCTTGTCAAATTTGATTGTCCCTGTTCCAATCATGCGGATGGTCTGACCATTGTGTTTGACCGTGGTGTGGAAGTCATATTCTTTGCGCACGATCAGTTCACGGTCATTTTCGCTTTCGATCGCGTATGTCGTCGTCTCCACAGCAGGCAGAACTTTCACGACCTCGGAATTTCGCCTGCGCCCAAACGGGTCACGATAACGAGGAAGTGGAATTCCAGACGCTGTCGTTTTCTGTTTTTCATGAATCAGACTTGTCTGCTTCTTAATGGTCCAGGTTTTCCGCTTTCCTTTTCGCATTTCGAAGAGGGCCAACTCCGAAGGTGGACCGACCAGGAACGGCAGTTGCTCTTCTTCAACGGTCCGAACGACCTCTCCTCGGTGAGTCAGCAACATTGCCCCACGCCCCATTCCCAGACGACTCCCACGCAAACGAAGTGATGGCATTAAATGCCCACGAGTGTCCTTGAATGTTTTATGAAAGCTGCCGGAATAATTCAGTTCCGTATGTTTCGCATCGACATCTGGTCCTGATTTGACCTTCAAGAAAGCAACCGACGGAATGACCGCTGCCACGAGCACCGGTCCTTTGAGTTCTTTAATTGCTTTCGATTTTAGAAGTTGCGTTCCAGATTTTTCAACAAGTTCCCGAACCGGACTCGATGGCACGCAGAACCCGACACGATTCACTTCAACTCCGGAGAGTTTCGCGCTCGTAACGCCGATCACTTCACCTTTGGAGTTCACAACTGGACCGCCACTATTGCCGGGATTGACTGCTGCGTCGATCTGAAACTGCTTCTGCCCGTCCCGTTTCATGATCCCGGAAATCGTACCGCGTGTGACTTTGACATCTGTCCCTAAAACGTCTGACAAGGGGAAGCCGATTGCTCGAACGTCTTGCCCCAATTGAGCGTCATCGGAATTCGCCAGTGATATGGTTGGTAGTTTTTTTGCGTCGATCTTCAAAACGGCAAGATCAGTCGCAACGTCCATTTCCAGTACTTCTGCAATGTAAGTCGAACCATCAAGAATGACTTCAATTTCTTGAGCATCTTCAACAACATGAGCACACGTCACGAGCACACCATTGGCACCGACAACGAACGCAGTCCCGGAACTTTCTCCCGGTCCCTGAACAATTTCCGATTGCTGATCGCGACCTTTGATCGAGTACGTACAGGTTCCAGAAGTGACTTCGGTTCGGTTTTCAAGCTCTGCTGTCACACTGTATCTGAACTGATAGCTATCGCCGTCCGAGAACGTAAAGCGTGCGGCGTTTCTGTTTTTGCCTTTGTTGCGACCAATCAGTTCGATCCCGCTGCTTGAGCGATGTTCCTCACTGGAAATTGTGGCGACTGATTGAGTCGCTTCAGGTGGCATCTCAATAGACGGCGCGACGGTATCAGAATCAGCAGGAGCGTTGCCCTGGGAAGCGACTCTCTCATGTTGAGGAGTTTCCTGTTCAAGGGTTGCAACGTTTTCGCGTTTCTCTGGATCACCTTGACCGAGAAGCATTACGAGACCAACGCCAATCACCAGCAAAGCAGAACAGACTCCACCAACAAGAATACTGCCCAGCCAGCCGGAACTCCCCGTGTCATGTGACGCGTAGTCATCGTCATACTCGCCGATGATCTCTCCGTCATTGGTGTCCCACTGATCCCCTTTGAGGTGATCACCACACTTCGGGCAAATCGAATCTTCGTCGAGAGTCACTCCTCCCCTGACTCGCAGAGAAGACCCACAACTCCAGCAATCCACAGTCGTTTCAGACATCCGCTCAACTCCCGTTTCAGGGTGAGATGCTCGGCAAAGAGCCGGACAAGAGACAATGTCTTATAGTTGTACGCACATTGAATGTCAAGTTGCAAGCGAAATCAGGGTCGCTTCCGTTTTTTCAGTGAAAGACTCAGTTTCCATTGATCGCGCGTTGCAACAAGTTGCTGGTCATTTTCTGGACGCGTTCGTCTGGGCCGTGCGGTCGGCTCCAGTGAGACCAGGGGAGGACGTGACCGGGAGGAGATGAGAGGCCTTGTGCCCAGAAGATTGTTGACGCGTTGAAGACGAAGTTATTTTTCGGGCCGGGATAAATCGTTGCCGTCCACTGCTGCGGATTCACTCCACCTTGGAATGCTGTCCCTTCGGCGACAATTTCCAGTCCCGGCAAGTCGGCGGGTTGTCCATGGTATTCCCAGCCGATGAGACCTGGAATTCGGTCACCGTTTTTGATTCCGGTCCCTTCGAACATCCAATGATCGGCTTTCGTGATGATCCAGTCACCGCCACCGTTGACCGGTTCGATGTTTCGCACTCCCATGAGGAGTCCTTCATCCGGTCCATGCTCAGGGAATGGGCCGTGATCTTTGAGTCGATCAAGTGCGTATTTGTTCTGAGCACCATATGGACCACCACGGAACATAATTCGGTTCGGGTTGCCGGAAGATGATTCACGCAACGGTGTCACCCAGCAAACGCTATTTCCGGAAAGAAAGAGCAAATTCACGCCAGCGTCGCGCATTTGCGTCACACTGTTGAACTGCCGGATGTCCCAGTATTCATCATGGCCGATGCTCACGAATACCTTGCACTTCTTCCCTCGGTCCGGAGTGAGCATGTCGCTGTTGCAACAGTAGGCGACGTCGTAACCATGTTTTTCGAGCCAGTACGCCATCGGGAATTCGAATGGCAGAAACTCACCGGAACCGAACGTCAGCGGATCGGCGACCACTCCGGTGAACTGTGCTTCTTTCCCATAGGGTCGATCAAAGCTGACATCTGCCCACGGCCCCTGATTTCCTTTCGGATGCGTGTAGACCGAATAGTTATTCGGCCAACGGTTATACGCTTGCCAGGTGTTGTCCGAACACTGAAAGAGAATATCGGCAGGCCGGTCATCGGTGACAATAAAGACAACATAACTTTGCCAATACGGCAGTTGCTCGTTCTCCGGAAGTGTCGTTAACCGACCGAGGTAAACGCCACTGACCCAATTCTTCGGGATCGTCAGATTCGTCGAAGGTTCCCAGCGGCACTCATGCAGATTCTTCTTGCCTGGCTTTGGGACTGACTGCGATGCGCCTTGAATTTCATCAATCGTTTTCACTAACCGGGCACCGCGACCGTTGTAGTACCCCATGCGAAAGAATTCGATTTTGAACGGAGACGGCGGGTCAGTCGAAACCATGATGTCAATCGATTCCCCGGCAGCAACGCTTTGCTTGGAGCAATACCCTTCGATCGACTGAGATCTGTATCCGCCAGAGTCCGGGCGAACGCGCGTCAGTTGCCAGTCGAGGCTGCCAACCTTGCTATTTTCTTGAACAATAACATTCTCGGCATCTTGGGCATGTGAGAGATTCACAGTTAGCAAGAGTGTGAATGCCCAGAACAATTTCATGCAGTTCTTCATTGATCTCTTCCTCTGTTGCGACGATAGACGTTTGACTCTTCGTACATATTAGTGGACAAAAAATGAATTCACCACGGAGACGCGGAGGCACAGAGAAGAAGGAAGAACTCTTGATCCAAGATGCTTCATCGGGTGATTCACTCGGTGCTAACTGATGTGGCGATGTTTTCGTGGTGAAGTTTGCGTGGGCTGTCCAACTTCACTGCGTCACGATGATGAATTTTCCATTGCCCCACCAGTCTCTTCTGGCTCTGGAGCAACGAGTAACGACACGTCAAGGCCTATTGATTCTGCTCGCTTTTCCCACTGCTTTCGGGCGAGGCGTTGCATGTCGTCGATTTTGTCGGCTTCGTCGACAATCTCCATACCGAGTAGTGTTTCGATGACATCTTCCAAAGTGACCAGACCATCGGTTCCACCGTAGGGGTCGACGACGATGGCAAGAGGCGCTCGCTGGTTGAGTAGCAAATCAAAGAGTCTTAAAAGCGGTGTCTTGGCTGAAACCGTGATGATCTCTCGCCGCAGGTCTTTAAGAGTCGTCTGGTGCTGGTCATTCGCCAATGCCAGAAAAATATCGGCTTTCAACACAAAACCTGCGATATCGTCGATGTCGGTTCCGAAAATTGGAATACGCGAGACAGAAAGCGTTGAATGCTGTTGAACGACTTCATCGACAGTCATCGACTGAGGAAATGCCAGGATGACGGTTCGAGGTGTCATGACATCTTCAGCAACAAGTTTTTGTAATTTGAAAAGGTTTGCGAGAATGCGAGATTCACTGTCATCAAGCTGCCCACCTTCGGCACTAATCACGGCCATCGCTGCGACCTCGGCGCGCGTGACAACATTGTGTCGCTCGCCACCGCCGATGAGTTGAGTCAGTTTTTCCGAAAGAATCACGAGCGGATAGAGAATCCAGATGAGTCCCTTCACGAAATACGCAATCGGTCCAGCAAGACTTCTCCAGTAAACAGCGCCGATCGTTTTCGGAATAATCTCAGAGAAGACTAAAATGACCAAAGTCATCACAGCCGAAGCCCAACCGACGGCGTGACCACCTGAGTTTTCCATTCCCCAAATCTGAGCAGCTTGCGCCCCGACACCAGCGGCTCCAACCGTGTGGGCAACCGTGTTGAGAGTCAAAATCGCGGCCAAGGGGCGGTCCATATTCGATTTCAATTGTTCCAGAAGTGCAGCGTAAGGTTTCCCCTTCTCTTTGAGCGTCGCCACGAACGACGGCGTGACACTCAACAGAACCGCCTCGGCAACCGAACAAAGAAATGAAAAGCCAACAGCCACGAAGGCATAGAAGATGAGAAGAGAATACATCGAACTACTTTTGCTATGTCTTTACAGACGCAGTGTACTGAAAAAAGATCTTTGCGGATTTTAGTAACAGGTAGGTGAATTCACCACGGAGGTACTGAGACACGGAGAGTGGCATCTTCCAGTGATGGAATTCTGAAAACGTTGCCATGCCAACAACGCGTCAGCAGAATGGGCATGTGAGCGTTGATGCCGATCAATAATTTGCATTGAGCAATCGTGAGTGGACCACAATCGGCTTGGGATACTCAAGTCGATTTCGACTTACGGTCCCAATCTGAAGCATCGTACTCTTCGACAATTTCGGTCTTTTCTACTTTCGACTGATGAGTCCCTGTCTGTGGTGCCTTCCAAAGAGATTTCGAGACATCCAGAAAAGCGGACAGGTAGGAATCATATAGCGGAACGCTCAATTCGGGATTCGCCGTACGGTACTCGTGCAGTTTCGTTTTTAATTCGTAATGTCGCGCCTTGGGGTAGCGGTGATGTGGGCCATGGATCGCGATATCAAAATTGAAGAACGCCAGCCAACGCCCGATGAATCCTTTGTTCACGATCGTTCTGGTGCCCAAGACTGGATCGAGACTTGTCATGCCTAGATGCTCAACAAACTTGCGACCCGTATTCACCATTGGTGAAAAGATCAGCGGCAACAGCCAGATGGGATCGAACGCGCGAAATGTTCCATCACTCTTTCGCAGTAAAAGATACAAGCCAAAACCAGTCAAACACCAGTAGAGAAGTTGCCCCATGTATTCGTAGAAAATCGTCCACCAGACTTTCCGGGGGAGTCGTTTGTCATTGGTAAAGAAGATCCGCCCGTAGATGTGTGGAGCTGTGAAAACTCCGAAGACGAGGTCAACCCAGACGAATGTGCGTCGAAAAGTCAGGGAGGTTGTCGGGTCGCTGTAAGGCCAGAGTTCATAGTCCTCCGGGGTGTTCAAGTAAGCGTGGTGGCGCCGGTGTGTCTCTCGATATGCCGTATAAGGAATGCCAATCATCCAACCGAGTATGCGACCGTACCAGAGATTGACTGAAGCATTCTTAAAGAGCGTTTGATGAATCGTTTCGTGAAACGCCCCGCCAACGCAGAACCAGCAGTACGTCAGGAAAATAATCCAGAGCGTTTGAACAGTCCAGTGATCACCACCAACGTGAATGATGAATAGCGGATAGGCTGCAATTGCCAGGAATGGAAACAGTAAAAACCTCGGCCACAACCAGACTTCAATTCCCGTTCGATTTTCAGAGTTGGGCTCACTTGCTTCGACCGACATTTCAGATCTCTTGGTTCATTTGAGCAGTCAAGTATTCCAGCTGCGACAGGAACAATTCTGCAAACTGTTCAGCCTGTTCGCTCGAAAACTGTTTGGGATCGCAATTAAAATTGATGAGAAGTTCCCCGGCGTATGATCCTAACGAAATACCGACTGCTGTTCCTTTTCGAATGGGAGCTGCTCCAAACAAACCTTCGAGGACGACCGATCCAGCAACACATTTTCCGCGACTTGTTGGGAATCGGCAATTGAGTTGTCGCTTCACCTCACCAACATTGGCTAACACACTGGTACAGACCCGAACCGGCGATTGAGTCATAAATGTCATTCCCCCTGGAATTTTCCCGGCAACCTGAAAAATGCGTGTGAAGAGACGGCTATCCGCAGTGTTGAGAATTGCCTGCATCCGCTGACTTAAATTTTTGACGAGTTTGACTGGTTCATTCGTAGAGGCTGCCGAACTGCTGATGAGGACAAAGCTGAGGACGTTTGCAGCGGGCATTTCATCATGTTCAGGCGTTCTTAGACTCGACGGAATGAGAACCCGATACTGCTCCCAGCCCACCGACTGCTTGAAGGTCGCGTTCCACTCCTTAATTGTCGAAAATAAACAAGTGAGATAAAGATCGTTCGGGTTGACGCCTTGCTTCTTCGCGGCATTTTTCACTGCCAGAAAAGGTTTTCTTTTCAAGATGCGTGACACAAACGGTGAGTGAATACTCACCGTGAACTGTGAATTGGCACCTGTTGCAATTCCAGCTGGAAAACACCTCAAGTATTCAACGAGGTGTTTCAGCGTTCGCATCCAGGACCGATCTGGTACGGCATCGGGACTCCAAAGTTGCCCTCGTTTTGTCAGAACATCGCTTTGCAAAGGTGAAAGTTCCGGAGCATCTTCCCCGTCTGCGACGGTCAACTGACCATAGAACCCGAGGAGATCGCCGATCATCCGCATGGCGCCGATGCCATCCGTCGCGGCATGATGAAAAAGAAAGGCGACTCGCGTCATTTCGCCATCGCGCAGCACCGTTGTTCGCACTCCCGATTGCCTGCAGAGATCGATGGAGTATCTTTCGCTCGATGGTGATCGATTCGATTCACTGGGAACGGAAAAGGCGATCGATTCTTCACTTGGCACCCAGCAGCGTTTTCCTTGTACACGTGCAATATTAGTGTGTAGCAATGGATGCCGTTGAATTGCCTGATTCAGAGCGATCTTGAATTCGGAATCACGAAAATCTCCGGACAAGAGAATTTCGATGGCAAAAGTCATCGGATAATCTGCGTGATCATCCGCGACCATGTACCGCTCAAAAGCAGTTAATGGAAGCGGGAATAAGTCGTCATCGAGAACGACATCGAGTGAAGATCTCTCCAGAACAGTAGTAGCCATGGTCTCCATACCGTTTATCCGACTTCTCTAATCCGAGTTCGTCGAATTGTTTAAGTGAGAGCTTTGTCCGCAAAGCATCAAAACTGCCATTCGATAATCACACAATAATGACCACACCGGAGCACGCAACGAGAGCGGTCGGTTTTTCTCAATGAACGCATGCCCAAACCAGGCAAAACCATATCCAACGACCGGCACGAAAATGACTGCCCAATAGACTTGTTGCACAACGCAAAAAACGAACACGACTATTGAGGCGACAGTGCCTATGACATGCAGCCAGCGGTTCGAGTTGCTTTGATGCTCGTTTAAGTAAAGTTGCCAGAACTCCGGGAACGATTTCGGGATTGGGTTTTCATCCATGGGAACGTGCTTTGAAAACGGAAACGAGTTCGTTGCATGTCAAAGTGAAATTCTGAATTGTATACTCGCTCTCAACGCAGGTTACAAAACATCGCAAAGGAATGAAAATGCACAGAGCCGTTCAACTCACTTTCCTCGGAATTTTCCTCAGCACGAACTCTTCATGGAGCGCAGAGACAATCGCAAACAGACCGCATGTGATTCTTGTGATGGCGGATGACATGGGGTGGGGGCAAACGGGATATTACGACCATCCGATTCTGAAGACGCCGAACCTCGACGCGATGGCCGCACATGGGTTGCGATTCGACCGTTTCTACGCCGGTGCTCCGAATTGCTCTCCAACCAGAGCAACAGTCATGACCGGTCGCACGAATGACCGGACTGGCGTATTGAATCATGGGGTTCCATTGCGACCACAGGAGAAGACCATTGCCCAGGCTATGCAGAAAGCAGGCTACGCCACTGGTCATTTTGGGAAGTGGCATCTCAATGGAATGCGAGGTCCCGGCGCTCCGATCTTCAAAGAAGACATTCGCAGCCCCGGTGCCTTTGGGTTCGAGACATGGTTGTCAGTGACAAATTTCTTCGACCGCGATCCGATCTTGAGCCGGGTAGGGGAGTTCGAAGAATTTGAAGGTGATTCTTCAGAAATCATTGTCGACGAGGCAATCAAGTTCATTCAAAATCAGGTTCGTGCCGACCGACCATCTTTCAGTGTGATCTGGTATGGCACGCCTCACAGCCCGTTCATGGCGAGTGACGAAGACAATGCGAACTTCCCTAAACTCAAAGATCCGTCGCTGAGTCACTACGGCGAATTGGTCGCAATGGACCGCAGCATCGGCACTCTCCGAAAGGCATTGAGGAAGATGGGAATCGCCGAGAATACTCTCTTCTGGTTCAACAGCGACAACGGCGGGCTCCCCAGAATTCAACCAGGCACCGTAGGAAACTTACGCGGCTACAAAGGGTCTGTCTATGAAGGTGGGTTGCGTGTCCCGGCGATTATCGAATGGCCTGCGGAAATCAAAACACCTCGCATCACAAACTACCCTGCCTGCACGATGGACATTTTTCCGACTCTCGTCGATGTGCTCGGCCTGCCAGAATCGTCCATGCTGCAAACGCGGGACGGTTTAAGTTTGGCTCCGCTCTTTAAGAAGGAGATCAAGAAACGTCCGACGCCAATCGGATTCCGGCACACAAACCGCGCCGCCTGGATCGACAACGACTACAAACTGATCACTCAAAAGACCGGCAGCGAGAAGTACGAACTGTATCACCTGATCAGTGACCAACGGGAGGAGAAAAACCTGATTGAATTCGAACCTAAAATCGCGAAACGCATGATCGCCCAGATGCAAGAGTGGAACGATTCCATCAAAGCCAGCATCTCCGGCAACGACTACCCCGAAGACAAAGTCATCCCCGCCGACCCTGGACCAAAAACCTGGATGTCACTTGAAGAATACAAACCGTATCTCGAAGGCTGGAAAAATCGACCGGAGTTCCGCCGGTATATTAAGTGAAATTTCAGTTCTGATGTCCTCTTCGCTGTCACGAGTACTTTGTGTGTAGCCTGAATTCTGTTGCAGTATGAATACGATCAATGAACTTGCGAACAAATTTACTCAAGCCTTCTATGAGAGAAGTTGGAGCAGAGAACTTGAACCGCTTGTTTCTCAATTGTCGATCGAGGATGCCTGCCTGGTTTAAGATCTCGTTACAGAAATGAGAGCCCAGAAAGGAGAGGAAGCTATTGGGTACAAAGTTGGGTGCACCAGTGCAGCCATTCGTTCGCAGTTTGGGCTGAGCGAACCGATTTCGGGACGACTGTTTCGACCTTACATCTACAATATGGAGACGGAAATTAACTGGGCTGAGTTTGTCAATTGTGCGATTGAACCTGAGATGGTGTTCACAATGAAGGCGGAGCTATGCGGAACAGGTTTTTCCGATGCTCAACTCATTAATGCGATTGAGTCCGTGAGCGCTGGAATCGAACTTCATCATTTTCGTTTCTGGTTCTCACCATCCACCTCACAAGAATTGATCTGCTCAGGGGGCATTCATGCTGGTCTCATCGTCGGAAACAACAGTGTTTCTCTTGAGCAACTCTCATTCAAACACGAACTTTTTTCCGTCCGTAAAAATGGTAACCTTGTTGTGGAGGCGCAGGCAGTTGAAATCATGGGCGGCCCGCTTCATTCTTTGCGTTGGTTGGTTGAGACATTGACCCAACGAGGTTCACGCCTCAAGAAAGGGGACCTTGTGATTCCTGGATCACCTGTTGAACTGATCGAGATCGATCAAGACACAGAGGTCCGTGTCGAAATCCAGGGAGTCGGCGAGGTAGTTTCGTCTTTCAAAGAGAGTTGAACAATTTGATCTGGAGCAGGTTGCCCTTTCCTGTCCTCGTGGAAAACGGTTTCCATCAGTAAAAACGTTTCTCTCCACGAGGCGAAACGCGAACATCAATACGAAAAGTGCTCGAGTGCATCCTGTTGCGTGGCTTGTGGGAATCGGCGTTGCGTCTGGATGAACTGATGAACGTCTCCTGGGACAGCACCAACGCGATACGTCCAATCTGGGAAAAGGGTCGTCACTCGATTTTGTACATTCCCGCAAGACTTCAAAAGAATGACACGGAAGAATCAATCCCGCTCCTGCCATGGTTCGAAACGATCCTGCAGGAAGTTCCCGAAGAGCATCGTCTTGGATGGGTGTTCAATCCGGGTCCGGTGAAACACTCTCGAGGACGCAAGCCGTCAGCTGTGAGACCGCAATCAGAGTGGGTCGATAAAATCATCAGCAGGATAGGAAAACGAGCCGGAATTATTGTTCATCACGGTGACGAATCAATAAAACGTGATGCGAAATACGCATCAGCACATGACCTCCGTCGTAGCTGCGCACAGAGGCTAATCGATGCTGAAGTTCCACCTGTGTTGGTGCAGGGAATTATGAGGCACGCATCATTTGAGACAACAAAAAAGCATTACGTTGCCGGTGACGTGCAAAAAGACGCTCAATCATTGAGGCTGCACATAGGTACAGAAAATCCATGAATCGTCGTAAGTCATTACGCCCAGAGGGATTCGAACCCCCGACCTGCGGATTAGAAGTCTACCGACCGAAACTTGTAACGCAAGTGAAGAACGAGACTTACAAGACGAGGTAAAGTTTGGTTGCACGGATGGTTGCACACTTTCTTCGAAAAGTGCCACTGACCACACCTGCGAATCACTGAGAATGGATGAGGCTGATCGCGTTGGTTCTGGCTCGGTTGATGACCCTGAATTGCGGTTGATCGTTGCTGCCTGGTCGGAATTGTCTCGGGATGTGAAGGATGCTGTCTTGGATCTTTGCTTACAGGAACGAGGGGCAGAATGAGCACTCTCAGGATCCGCGAAGTCTTCGAACAGCACTCACGAAAGCCTCGTCATCGGACAGCAACTGGAATGAATGCATCGTCCATCTGAAACCGACAAGCTGTCGAAACGACACTTCGGCTCCTAGGAAGTTGACCGGGGCGGGGGAGTTCCCCATCTGGTTTCGTTCGTAATGTTACATACCTCGCCGAGGACTCAGCCAAAAAAACGTTTTCTGGAAACCACTCCTCAAAGAAACGTCTGCAAAAAATCCGCCACAAAAAATACGTTTTTGGACTCTGGGCATGCCTTTCAACGCTGACGTTCGCAGGTCGATGTGAATCGCAGTTTTGTCGCTTGCCCCTCACCCGTCTGTTCAAAAGAGAAGCCCGAATCAGTCTGTGTCAAATGAAGCTCAATTCACGGGAAGATGGCATTTTGAATAACGAGATGAGTTTTTGAGACTGAGTCCTCAGGGAATTCCCTCAGTCGCCGGTTTGGATGAGTCAGAAACCGTAATCTCAACGTTATTTGACACGAGAGTGATTCCAGTCGGCGTTGTCTACAGGCGTATATTTGCTCGAGCAAATTGCAAAAACGAAAGTGGGTACTGGCCTAAAACTCTGAATCAAATTGTTGATGGGCAAAGAATTAGAATTTTGAGCGATACCCGTTGAAAACAT
>DAOUPA010000584.1 GCA_030626405.1 Planctomicrobium sp. | reverse complement strand
CGTATGCACCTGGACCAGCACGATGCGGATGACGAGCAGATGTGGAACCTGCCCAGTCCACCATCCAGCAGACGAAGATTCCGTTTTGATACGGGCAATTATAAAAATGATCCGGCGGAGCAACTTCGGGAACGATGGCTTTCAACGCTGGTGGGGTCTGCGTTGCCGTCCACCATTGCGTCCAGCCCATATATGAAAGCCCGTACGTTCCCACACTGCCGCTGCACCACGGCTGCTCAGCAATCCACTGTACGAGATCGTAACCATCGGTTTTGTGTTTTGGTGAAAACGGATCCCACTCGCCACCAGATTCAAAGCGACCACGCGAATCAACATTGATGACAACGTAACCGCGAGCGGCGAAATTTCTCGCGCGTGCCACTTGTCCATTTTTATTGTAGGGTGTTTGCTGCAACACAGCGGGAAAGCGACCTTCCACGTTAGGACGGAAGATGTCGATCTTCAACTGAACGCCATCTCGCATTGGCGCATCACGATCACGTTCCTCGACGACCTCGTACGTGGCAGGTGAATACTCTCCCGCCTGTGGCGGTTGAGCGATCGCGCGAGAACCGATCATTGAGATGGCAGCGACAACGAGGAATGCGATGCGACCGCCGAAATTCATTCGAGAGAGGTTCATCTGTTTTGCTTTCATGCTTCAGTGGCAGGCCGGACGCCAGAGCGTAGGGCCGATCGCGAACTTCCTGCTCACCTTCGTATTCCGCTGTAGTGAGACCACATCATTGGAATTCCTCAGCAAGCCCAAATCAACTGTGAAACCCATCTCCCAGCCCTCCGTTCACTTTTTTCTCATGGAGTTGTAGTGCAGGTGGAGGCAAATGCTTCGGTCTGCCACTGAACAAAAATGTACCAAGTTCGAGTACTCTGTCATGTGGTGCATTCAAGCATTGATCTCAAGTTTAGCCAACTTCTGACGGATTTTGGTGTATCCGTATCCGGTTTCGAGTTTAAATCTTAATGATCAATTCACGGACTTCCTCTGTTGTCTTGGGACGTCCGTTCTCTTTTTGCACTTCCACTTTCTTGGTTGAATTCTCTTCGACGGCTTTCTCTCGCTCTTCTTCCATTT
This sequence comes from Planctomicrobium sp., assembly GCA_030626405.1. Lineage (GTDB taxonomy): Bacteria > Planctomycetota > Planctomycetia > Planctomycetales > Planctomycetaceae > Thalassoglobus. Next base: position 2,853 of record DAOUPA010000584.1, on the reverse strand, counting down.
CACGGATCCAGCGCCGGAAGGACTGGTAGGTCACGATACTCATCAGATCCTGCAACTGCGGGCCAAGTTTTTTCCCGGCGCGAATGAGGCGTTTCCGTTCCTTTTCGGTCGTGTAGATGCGTCCTGGTAAACGAGCACGGAGAACCTTGTTTTCCGTCTTCAAGTAGGCCACATGGCGGGCCATTTCTTGTCGTGTGAGAGAGCCCAGAAGGTTGAACAACGGGTGCAAAATGCGTCTGGTCATGCTATGGTGAATCAGGCTTGATTTACTGACTATTCTGAGGGTGTTCGAGGTTTTTGTACTCCGCTGGGGAACCGCAACTGTAGCCAGAATGCTATCCGTGGTGAGTAAGAATCTGCTGTTTCCATTTCTTGCCTGAATACTGCTGTTCGCTCCGTCAAAAAACGGGTAACACCAGTACAGATGGACCATCATCATGCATTGATCGAGTGCAAGCGCTCTCACATTCTCTGTGAATTGCGCTCTCAGACTTGCAAAGCTGTTAACCATTTGCTGAAAAGTTCGAGTTGTCCCACTCGCTCACCTCTTACCGAGTGAGACCTCGAAATCGCTAAGCCGTTGCTCGAAATGAAGTTGCTGAGTTAGAGCGCAAAAAGCGTGTTCGTATTACGGTCCTAATACGGGGAGGTTCCACTCTACCCGAACAATTCCATGATCGGTTTGCCTGTAGTTAAGGAACGTGAGATGCCGCTAGCGTCAAGCGGATCGTTGATGGGGATGTCGAGGGCGTGGTAGATGGTTGCTGCCAGTTCTTCGGGGCGAACAGGGTTGTCGGTAGGATACTCGCCTAACTTGTTGGTCTTACCATACACGTTCCCACCTGCGATGCCTGCTCCAGCAATGATCGAAGAGAAACACTTGGGCCAGTGTTGGCGTCCGGGTGGGTCTTGTTTCAACACGAATGGCGTGCGACCAAACTCGCCTGTCACAACAACCAGCGTGTTGTCTAGCATACCGCTTTCCTTAAGGTCAGATAGCAATGCGGCAAGCGCCTGATCCAAACGAGGCAAACAAAATCCCATGCCATAAGAGCCAGTGCCGAAGGCGTCGCCCATGCCCATGTTTCCGCCATGCATGTCCCAACTGCTGCTCGGCGGACCTGCCTTGTCATGCTCGGCCTGCCCAGTCCAGCCGTTGACAGTGACAAATCGCACGCCCGATTCCACCATTCTCCGGGCGAGCAGTAGATTCTGTCCAAGAGGATGCATTCCATAACGTTCTCGAACTTTGTCAGGCTCTTGGCTCAGATCGAACGCCTGTCTGCCTTCACCTCGCGTTAGAGCTTCGTAGGTTTTCTCACGCAAGTCAGACCAGTCCTTCACATGTTGGTCCTTATCCAGCCTGCTGGATTCAATGCTGCCGAGAAGTAACTTGCGTTTCTCGAATCGTTTCTCGTCGTAGGCATCGTAAATCTGCGGCGGCTTGAAGTCTTTCATCGCCGGATGATTGTTCGCCGAACCGACAAACACTGGCGCAAAAGCCGAGCCAAGGTAGCCTCCAATGCCAATGTTAGGAGCGCAAAAAACAGGTGGTCCCACACATTTGATGAGCCACGCATTGGAAACAAAGTTGCGTGTGCTGGGTTTGTGTTTCGCAACGAACGATCCGAGGTAGGGGTGCTCGTCCGGCATACCTTGCTGCACTCGTTTCTCCGATTGTCCGCTGAGCAGATTATGCATCGCATCGAAGTGATTGCTAATCGCGCCTGGATGCGACATGGAATTGATGAGCGTGAAGTGGTCGGTCAACTTTGCCAGTCGCGTGTGCATCTCGTTGATGCGCATGCCCGGCACCTTTGTGGAAATGGGGTCGTACGGTCCGCGATAATCGAGCGGTGCGTTCGGTTTCATATCCCAGGTGTCAACGTGGCTCGGTCCACCACATAGCAGGACAAAGATGCAGGATTTCTCAGAGGCGACGGCGTTTCCCGAAGCGTCAACCTTGTCGGCACCCATCACCATTCCCGGCATTCCAAGACTCAGCGTGCCTAAGCCACTGGCAATGAGAGCTTGCCGTCGGTTCAATTGGAAATCGTTCATGCAACAGCTCCTATATTCTAATTGACGAGTCGAGCGAGGATACTTGCGCCAGACAGCCGGTCGAATGAATCAGTCGGTCGTCATGGTGGACACAATCAGGCAACTTCCTCTCGCTATTGAGTCTACTACACCACCGATTCTGATTCTAGGCGATTCACCCCGCCGCCTCCATTGTACTTCACGCGAAGGAGATTACCACGGGGTACAAAAACCTTAAACACGTTTGAACAGGAGGATTTCAAGTCGACCTCGCAGGGAGAAGTGTAATGTTGAACATTGGGATGACTGGTTTTCAGCTGTCAACAACGCAGGTGCGTTTTTCCGAGTCACGAAGATTCTCAGCGCAGGGTGCGATCCCAGTTGACCGCAACTTTTCGACATTGACAGGGGCTTCAAGCTGCCCATCGCCAGTAGTGCTTCAGTAGTCCACCGAGTCTCGTTGAACAGGCAACGCCTTACAGTTTGATGGTCCGCACTTCTTCGGGGTGTTCACTCCAGCCAGGTGGAAGATTCTCTTGCGGAATGACCGCGTTCATTGTTGTACCAGTCCTGTGCTTCGCGGCAGATATGGTTGAGATGCTTTTCAGAGACCACCACAAATTCATTGAAGCCTTCATGTTTCAATGTCTGCACAACTTGTTCCACATGTGCTTGCAGGTTTGGCGACATGATCGGTGCCTTCTTGATTTCGCAGCCTGTGGATTTTGATGATCTCAGCAAACTCTGCAGTGAACTTCGTATCCCTGTCGTGCATGAGTCCCTCTCACACTTCCGGAGTATCAGCGATCTTCT
>DAOUPA010000702.1 GCA_030626405.1 Planctomicrobium sp. | reverse complement strand
TCCTCGCGTCAGCATGATTGGTGGCCCGACTGTTCGATGAGCGAACCTGAAAAACTTCCTGACCCCAAAAATCGCAATGGGGTTTGGCGCTTCATCCAGTTTCTGTTTCAGATTTTCTGCACGCTTTGGATTCGCGTCCGCGTCAAAGGGATGGATCGTCTCCCTGAAGGAGGCGCCCTGATTCTTGCCAACCATCAAAGCTTTCTGGATCCGTTATTGATTGGTGTCTGGCTCCATCGACCGGTCAGCTATCTGGCCCGGGAGAGTCTGTTTCGAATTCCAGTCATCGGCTGGATTCTCAAAAGCACATACGTCATGGCAATTCGAAGGGAATCCGCTGGAACGGAAAGCTTGCGAAAGTCGATTGCTCGGCTGGAACATGGGTTTTACGTTGGCCTTTTCCCAGAGGGAACGCGAACGAAAGATGGTCTGCTCGGTAATATCAAGCCGGGGTTCATTGCCGTCGCGCGAAGAACTCAAGCTCCAATTGTTCCGGTCGGTGTTGCTGGTGCTTACAATGCAATGCCGCGTCGCTCGTTTCTCATATGGCCTATCAAAATCCGTGTCGTTTTCGGAGAACCGATTTCAGCGGAGACTGTCGCAGAGTTTTCACAGAAAGGGCGCGAAAAGGAATTCGTGAAGCTGATCCATGACCGCCTTATTGATTCTCATCGGCAAGCTGAAGAATGGCGAACTGGCAGGGATCCCTATTCCTTCTCTTCTTTGTCGGCAGAAGATTGATCCGCTTTCGTTTCAGGTGGTGCTTCTTTACTCGAAGTGTCCGCTGCTTCTGGAGCCTTCACGATATCGAGAAACGCTTTCTTCTTTCGATAGAGTTCCTGCCGCTGCTTGCTTGCCTGATGTTCGGTTCCTTCACCGAATAATTCAATCGCAGTGCTCACAGTTTCGACCGCTTTCTCGAAGTCTCCAGTTCTCGCGTACGCAGCCGCAAGCGTGTCGAGGTATTCCGGATTTCGGTACTTGACAGTACGGCACGCAGACAATGCGAGCTCAAGTGACCGCTCTCCATCCAGAAAGTCTTCTTCCTCGCAGGTTGCAAGTAACCATGCAAGATCATTCTGTGCCGAGGCAGATGCAGGCACCAATTCCAGCGCCTGATCATAGTCCTGCACAGCAAGCTTGAATTTTTTCGTTCTCTTGTAAGCGAAACCTCGATTGATGAACGCTGGCATAAATTTCGGATCCAGCTCAAGGCATTTTGAATACGATTCAATCGCCTCGGGATATTTCCCCATCATCCTCAGCGTGACTCCTTTAGAGTTATGAATCTCGGCCGTTTTAGGTGAAAGCTCGAGGGCCATTTCCAAATCTTTGAGGGCATAGTCATGCTCTCCGAGATCAAGAAACAAATCGCCTCGCGCCACAAAAGCTCTCACCTCTTCGGGATGGCTGGCGATAATCGATGAGTATTCATTGATCGATTTCTTAAACAACTCCAGCTTGAAAAAGCATGTCCCGAGATTGAGATGTAGCGTGACCGAACTTTCGCCCAAACTGTACGCTTCTTCGAGATCATTCACTGCACGACCCCAATCCTGAAGCGCCATGTAGGCGATTCCTCGCAGATGATATGAATCGGGATTCGAGTCCTTCTCAATCTGTTTTGTAAATTCTTTTAAGGCGTCCTTGAGCAACACAAGGTCTTTAGAGTGGATCCAACCATTCGATTCTTTTGAATAACGCCACGGTCCCCGATGATGAGAAACATCAACGACCGTTCCAAGTGGTGCTGTCCCAACCCGTTCAGATCCCTGCATGACCGCCGAATCGCGGGATGTCACGATATACTGCTCTACCAAGTCGATTTTCTTCGTTTCAACCTGCCCCTCAACAACAGTAGAGAGAAGAACCGGGATCAAAATCCGTGCAACATTCGTAAACGATTTCATCCAAATATCCATGCCTGTCTGCCTTACCGGAATCCTTTAAAGAAACTCAAGATCGCTTCTTGCAAATAGTCACACATTGCGTATCTTATCTATTGTTAACGTGTGGCGCCTTGTGCTTTTCATCGTGATCAAATGGTCGTTGTAGTGAAGAATGCGTTAATTTGCGGAGGCTAGCCGCAATTTTCTCAATATTATGTTAGGGGGAGCTTGAAATGAAGAGATTTTTGATGTTATTGCCAGCGTTGGCGATGACGATTGTAGTCACAAATGCAGATGCAGGTGATTGTGGTCGACACCGACGTCGCTGTCGACCAGCACCTTGTGCAACAGCATGTGCACCTGTCACAGAGTGCCAAACGGTTGAGCGGACCGTGATGGTACCCGAACGAGTGATGGAAACACGCACCATCACAGTCACCGAGTATAACCAGGAACAACGCGAGCGCACTTACACTGTCCAAAAGCAAGTTCCACGTCAAGAAACGCGAACACGGACTGTCGTTTATTTCGAGCAAATTCCAAAAACTCGTCAGGAAACGTACACCGTTTGCGAAACTGTTCAAGAGCAGCATGAAGTTGAGTACACCGTCCAAGTTCCGCGCACCGTGCAAGAAACTCGGACTCGAACTGTATGCGACGTTGTTTCAGAAGAGCGCGAGCAGACTTACACAGTGATGGTTCCTCACACCGAAGAACGCACTGGTGTTCGCAAGGTCGCCGAAGTTGTTCAGGAAGAAAAAACCGCGACTTACACTGTCATGGTTCCACACACAGAAGAACGAACCGGTGTTCGATGTGTCACGGAAACTGCACAAGAGCAAGTCGAACAGACTTACAC
>DAOUPA010000139.1 GCA_030626405.1 Planctomicrobium sp. | reverse complement strand
CTTGACCACCTTCAGGCTTCGGTCCGATGGGTAGCTGGAATTCGCCCTCGACGTCGGAGTTGATGACAGCGGGTAGCGGTGGTTTTGGACCTCCGTGGTGGAATGAAAGGATATGGCGGCGTGGTCCGTCGACTGCCGATTCCAGCGTCCCCGCCTGGCGTACGATGGCGGCATTCGTCAAGGCGTTGTTGAAGTGGTTGAACAAATAGATCTGGTCCGCGCCTCGGTCGAGATGGGTCGCCGCAAAACCACGGGCCGTCTCCGGAGTATTCAACATCAGCTTACCGCCAGCCGAAGAATGAAGCCAAAGATCAGTTGCCGCGACGAGCCGGTACGGTTGATCGACCTCTCCAATGCGTGTGCGCCATTCCTTGATCGGAATATCCGTAGCGCTCGGTCGCCAAACAGGTGAGAGGATCAGCATGTCGGCCCAGCCTTCTTTCACCCAGCTCACACCGTCCATGCCAAGTCGGAGTGCTACATCAGGTAATGTCGGAATTCTTGCAGCGACTTGAATCTTTCGCCCACGCCGCTTGCCAGCTTTGTCGGCCATCTGACGTACTTCGCGCATCATTTCATTCAGATGCGTGCTACCGGCTCCAGGATTGATATGGTGGTCGGGAAATCGCATCCAGTCGAGTTCAATTCCGTCGATGTCGTAGCGGGTGAGTAACTCTTCGACCAGCTTCAAGTGATGGCGACGCACCTCGGGGATCGCGAAATTCAGTCCCTGCCTGCATCGATACTCCGGATGTTCTTTCCAAAACGAGTCGGCCTTATAGGGATCGTTGATGTAATGCGTATCGTTCATCCGCATCGAGACCCAGGGCGAGATGCCCCGTGCACGACAAAGCTCGATGCATACGGCATACAGGTCGATCCCCTTTTTATGGATTTGCCACGCCCCTCGCTGCCACCCAGTCAGGTTGGTCTGAGGGTCTTCGATGTCCCAATAGCTGTCCCAGGCATCGCTGGGGTAGCAAGCCCTCTGGTAATTCGTATTCAGGAAAATGTGAGAGACCTGCGTTTCGGCATAACGGTCGATCTGCTTGCGGTATCCTTCCAGAATCTTTTCGCGCGAAAGATCCTCGATCTTGCCGTTAAATCGGGCCCACTGCTCCCAGTTGCCGGCGGGCGTATCGACCTCGCCAGACAGATCGTTGATTTTTCCAAAAGGAGTACATACGACTAATGCGTCAGCGGCCAGGTTTACGATCAAGCCCTGCTTCGGCGGTCGATTGACCAAGGGCTCTTCAGAATGAGCCGACGGGACATGGAGCGAAAGTATACCTGCTGCGAAGATCGATAGCACAATGCTTCGCACAATCGCTGGAGTGCCGGTACTGCATAAAATGGCAATGAAGTATTTCATGTCTTACCTTTCATCTCTCCAGCTCGATAATTGGTGGGTACGTTCCGATTTCGATGTGGTTGCCGTCGGGGTCGAGGAAGAATAACTGTGTTACGCCAACGTCGGCGACGTAATTGGTTTTGTATGGGATACCATGCTGTTTGAGCAAAGCTTCGGCAACGTCTGTGTCAGTGACATGGAACGCCACATGGCCAGCGCGAATTGAGATGTTCGAGCCATCAACGCTGGGGTCACCAGCGGCAGCGATAAGATGTATCTGTACGCCGTAGTTGAAAAGCCACGCACCGGGAAAGCCAAAGTCCGGACGTTGAATCGCTCGAAAACCCAGCACGTCTCGGTAGAACGCGATGCTCGCGTCGAGGTCTTGAGTGACTCGGGCAATGTGATTGATCGACTCAATACTGAGAGGTTCAGGATTCATTTGTCACCCCCTTGTTTTGGTACTGCTTGCGGTGCAACTAGATGACGCTGTGGTTTGGGAATACGGTCGTAGCGAAGATCGCCGCCAATTAAACGCATTAAGGTTCTCGGACGTCCCTTTTCCGGACGAACGAAGAGGTAATCTGACTTCACAGGTGGCAGAGTTGGAACTTCGGCTCGCGTTTTTTCAAACATGGTCATCAGCTTTTTAACGACCTCCGGGTGCTCACTCGCGATGTCATGTTGCTCACCGCGGTCCGCTTCCAGATCGAACAACATCATCGCTTTCGACGGATCGCCATCGGTCAGACCGGGGTGTTGGTCAAGGCCCGGTTGTTCATATGGTGCAAGCAGAGTGACTCCATTCGGTCCACGTGGGTCGATCCATTCGTCCCATTTACTCTCCGGAATGCCTCCGAATGGGTGACGAGAGGGGCCACGTACGTGGAGTTTCCATTTTCCAGACCGAATCGTCGCCAGATTGTTTCCGTGCATGCCGTAAATGGCCTGGTGAGTGCCCTTCCCATTCGGGGACTTGAGCAACGGCATGAAATCGTTGCCGTCGATCACTCGATCATCGGGTAAGGGAACGCCTGCGAGTCGACACAGTGTTGGAAAGATGTCGACCGAGGCTGCTGGTGAGTCGTTCACGACTCCACCAGGAATCACACCGGGTAGCCGGGCGATCAGGGGCACGCGCAATCCTCCCTCCCATGTCGTACTCTTCATGCCTCGCAAACCGCCCGTGGATCCGCCGTACCACGGTCCGTTGTCAGAGGTGAAGATGACGAGCGTGTTATCGTCTAGTCCGAGTTGTTTGATCTTGGTGAAGACCTCGCCGACCGACGAATCAAGTTCGGCGATGACATCTGCGTAGAGATTACCACGCGTTGTCGGCGTATAGAAATCGTCTGATACCGCCAACGGTTTGTGCGGCATCGCGTGCGGCAGGTAAAGGAAGAACGGCTGATCTTTGTGCTGTTCAATGAACGACAGAGCACGCTGCGTGTAGCGTTTGGTCAGTGTCGACTGAACGACGGGGTACTCAACCACTTCCTCGTTGTTGATCAGCTGTACCGGGAACATATCGTTGGAATAGAGGATGCCAAAATATTCGTCGAATCCCTGTGTTCGTGGCAACCATTTCGGCTTATGTCCCAAGTGCCACTTGCCGATCGCAGCGGTCGCGTAACCGACGGACTTGAGGGCTTCGGAAATCGTAATTTCCGAAGCCGGCAGACCAAAGTTGGACAAGCCAGCGTCGGGGGCAGGATTGCCCATGACGGTATGCCGAAATGGGTATCGTCCTGTAAGAAGAGTTCCACGAGACGGTGCGCAGTAAGGGGTCGGCACGTAGAAACTCGTCAGTTGAGCGCCTTCAGTCGCCATCCGATCAATGTTTGGTGTCTTGAATGGGCAGTTGTCATTAAAACAACCCAGGTCACCGTAACCAAGATCATCCGCAAATATGACAACGATATTCGGGGGGTTACTGACGTCGCCCAACGCGTGGTCAGACAGCAGAATTGTGGCGACACAAATGATGACGAGGAATTGAAGTTGTTTATTCACGGGGGCTCCTGTTACGGTGTTCCTACTTATTCAATTTCGGTTGTGGTTTTGCTTTCAGGGAGACCAGGAATTCGATCAGATCGGCGAACTGCTCTTTCGTCACAGTTGCAGCCAGCCCGGTCGGCATGATCGATGATTGGCTCACATGGCGCTCTTCGATCTCGTCTTTTGAAACGCGGGTGATCCGACCTTCGGTATCCACCAGTTCCAGGGTCGTGGGTGTCTCGCTCTTGATCAGACCGGTGAAAACGCGACCCGACTCGGTGGCAACCAGCACGGGAACGTAGCCGGTCGCCAGCCGCTGCGATGGTTCGAGAATCGACCGAATTGCCTCAGTGCGGTCGTACTTGACTGCAAAGCCAGCTAGATCGGGACCGATGCGACCTCCGGTACCGCCGACTGCATGGCACTTCGAGCAGGCAATACGTTTCTGGTCAAAGAACAACAGCTTGCCGCGATCTGCGTCACCGGTGTTCGATATCGCAAAAGAACGCAACTCATCAGGACTCATCTTCGTTGGAGCAGTTGCGAGCAACGTTTGACCCGCTGATGAAACACGTACTGCAAACCGCCAGCGACCGATGCCTGTATAGCTGCGGATGAGAATTGAATTGTGGCCTTTGGAGAGCTTGATGGGCGCGATCGCTTCGTCTGCAACAAATGGACGTCCTGAGAGGTTCGAGAAGCGATAGATTTGCCTGCCGTTCACACGTATATCCAGTGAGCCGCTCGAACCGATCAACAATAAAGCATCGCGTTCAACGAGTGAATCAATCGTTGCATAAGCGAACAAGCTAACGTAGTTCGTTCCGGTGTTTTCATAGCCGAACCCGCCTGTGTCACCGGCTCCGGATTTGTAGTCGTTCAACTCCAGCGTCCCAGTGACTGCATCGGACGGATGTTTCTTCCAAGCCACGGTCCGGCCTTCCGCTCCGGGTATCGTTTGTGACAAATCGGGATTAGACCGGTACAGGCTATCAGGGACTTGTCGAGGAAAGGGACCGATCACATGCCAGTCTTCTACGGACTCGAATCGTATGAGGACTCGTTGCAGAGCCGGTAATGCCGACGTCGGAGCTTTGCCTTGGTCGGCAAGCTCTCGCAGCTTCGGAGTGACTTCATCGCGGATTGCCAATAGTGCCTCGGTGCAACTTCGCCGATGCGATGCGCTCGCGCTGGCCAGACCAGAAAGATAAATGTCCAGTGCATCTGCTGTCGGCATCGCCAGCAATGCGGCTTCGACATCGGCTGTGGTGGTCGGCTTTCGGTGAAGCTGAATCAACAGGTCAATCGCTGACCGATAGTGATGAGCCGAAGTCGCCCTGATTGCCGCGGACTGTACTTCCTCACTGTCGTTCCCCAGCAGTGCAACGACTCGTGATTCGAGCTTCGGCGATGAGACTTTTCCCAAGGCGAGTGCCTCCAACCCCGCAATCTGTATCGCGGGGTTATTTGATCCAATGAATCGTATCAGCTTCTGGTCATCGAGTTCGTTTCGACGAGAGAGTTCCGGCAACGCCAGAGCAATGATCACGCTCGCGGCATCTTCTTGTTCGACAAGCTTTGTGAGATGAGATGTCGCTGCCGCTGACTTGTCCAGCACCAGCACCTCAACAGCCGCTTGTCTTACGTTCGCTCGTTCGTTGCTGCTACTGGCAATGTTTGCGAGTGTCTCACTCGCTCCAACCGTTCCGGATTTTCTCAATGCGAGGAGCGTCGCGTGTCGCAAATTTGCGTTGCTCTCGTTCATGAGATGCGCGACAAGCGTGCGGGCGGCATCTGCCCCGATGGTCTCCAACGCCTCGATTGCTGCCAGCCGATCACTCGAGTTTTCACTCGCCAACCCCTCGAACAGGGCAGTAAGGATCAGTTGCTCGGCTTGCTCGGACCATGCTTCAGTCCGTTCAGGAAACCTTCCTGCGAGGGGATTGGGACCGAACCAGAATCCTTTCCACTCAGGATACTTGTGGTAGAGGTTCGCCAGCATATGGTACGACGTTTGGCGGAGTGCATCAGGTTTTGCTGGAGCTTTTCGCGAGAGAATATCCCACGCTTTGACGACTTCAACGTCCCACACATCTTCAATGAGGACGAGTAATTGTTTGCGACGCTCACCCTCGCTATCCAAGACAGCCGCAGCGAGTTGTTCGGCGTCCCATGAGCTAATGCGATGCAGTGCCTGCCGAATCGACCATGCTGTAAAGCGATCAGGATCGCCAACCACCGCGAGCAGTGGAACGACGGCATCTTTCATTCCAGTGCGTCCCAATACAATCGCCGCCTCACGACGGACGGTCGCGTCTTCGTTCTGAAGCTGGGAGATCACGCGTGGGAATGCCTTTGCTTGCCAATTGATTCCAACGGCACGTATCGCTTGCGATTGCATTAACGGATCGTCGTCAGCAACAGCTTTTAGGATCGCCGCATCAACCTCTTCTCCGCCAATCGCACTCAAAGCCCACAGAGCATGTCGGCGAGAGAAGTGATGTTGGTCAGGGGCATGATTTGTGTTTAACAGTTGTGTCAACGCCGTGATTGCTTCTTTGCCGTTCTTTACCAACGCACGCTGGGCTCTTAGTCGCTCATGACGTGAAGGATGTCCGAGTGCCACGAGTTGCTTCTGTAAATCGTCAGCATCACTGCCTCGCTGCGCGGGTTGACTTGCATCGTTGCCATGATAGGTGAGCCGAAACAGACGCCCGGCACTAGTCGCTCCAGTCACCAGCTGGCCAGGCTGCGTCCAGTCCGTGACAAGGATGCTGTTGCCATCGCCGCCGACCGCAGCGCTGAATGGTCGAAACGATCTCAGCTCGCCAGCCGATACGATATTCGTACGACGCTTGAGTCGATAGGTTCCGCCTGCTGAGTCGACTTCAAACCGATCGATTGTCTGCCGACCGAAGTCGCAGAAGAACAGGTTGTCTTGAAATTGCAGTGCCAGCCCATCTTCGTTGAAACAAAACCCCTGCGTGCCAGCACCACCCATTTCGCCAGTGATAATCGGTAGGCAAAGATGCGACCGAGTCAGAAACTCATACGGATATCCGTAATGTCCGCCATCGATGTTGTGAACGAGGCTGTTCGGAAACTTCTTGGAGTCGTCGTCATTGCCGTAGGTGAAGACGTCGTCGTGCGAGTTCAGTGCAACAGACAAAGGGTTACGCAGACCTGTGCTGACGATTTCCAAATCTGTTCCATCTGGTCGAACGCGAATCACGCCACCGCCTCGTAGAGAGATAGTTCGCCCATCACGCCCAACGGCACGGGGGATTCCTTTGTCTCCCACGGAGAGATACAGGAATCCATCCATCCCGACTCGCATACCAGACGGTACGTGGTCGTTGTAACCACTGAACGCTGGCAGTTTCGGCCCCAGTCCAGTGACAATATCAGTTCGCTGGTCGGCTTGCCCATCGCCATCCGTATCGCGAAACGCACTTAGAAACGGAGCATGTACAACATAAAGCGTGTCACCAATCAATTCCAAGCCCATCACCGCCCAGAGTTTGTCGGCGAAGACGGTCTTCACGAGCTTTCCGTCCTGCCACCTCAGTGTCACGACACTATCATGCGGAACGGTTGATGGTCCGTTCATGTCCATCGGGTCCTGCCCCAGATAGATCGTCCCATCACGCGACTCCACAACCGCGGTCGGAGCATGAATCAACGGTGCCGCCGCGATGAGTTTGATCTTCCAGTCAGTTGCGACTTGAGGGAGCGGCAAACGATCCGACTCTTGCGAGACAGCCACAGAGGACGACAAGAGCGTCAAGAGAAGTGTTGATACGAGGCAGTTTTGCACGTCTACTCCACATTGCGTATAATACAACGTCTTTGCGTTTACGTATTATCCGTCACCCGCGTGCGATTGTCAACGTTCCCGTGATATTCGAGACATTATGAATCGAGTAGCATCGCTAAAGAAGTGCATCGAACCCTTCTGATCGATAGATGTTGTAAATGTTACTCGTTGATTGATTTAGATTTCCGTCTGGAAAACTGGCACCATAACTGAACAACAAATTTGAATGCATTCAAATTTGCGAGAATATGGACGCACCTCCTGCGCAGAGATGCGTTTATGAGTAAGGGGATTGAAAGGCACAAGAAAATGGTTTGAGACTTATTATGCAGCTTTTCTCTGTAACGATGTCACAAGTCCATCGACGTAAGATTTCACCTCGACTTGATCAAAAGAAAGCTTCTCTACCTCTTCAGGGACTTCTCTAATCGGTGGTAGGTGGTCTCGTTCCATGTGGCTGCGACGGTGGTTGTAATAGTCGACGAATTTCAGCCACGATATAGTCGAAATGGCGTTTACCAAAGATCACAAATTTTGCCAGGCATTCCAGCTTAATTGTTTCGATGAACCGCTCGCATCTGCCGTTAAGATTGGGACTCGCCTTCGGTAGGCGATTGTCGTATGCCGTAGTTTGGAACGTGTTTGCACATTTGTTTTACAGCACTTGGTGCCTGAATCAATACGAAGAATCGTGATTCGAATGAAGCGTTTCCGAGGGACATTCCGGTTGGCAACAGAGTCTCTTTAGATTGCCGATCCTTTCACATTCCATGAAGCATTCAGAGGCCGAACCCCACCTGCTCAAATAGGCAAGTCCTCCCACAAATAAGAGAAAACCGACGCTGAGCAAAGCATTGTCCAAGTAACCCTCCCCCTTATAACTGTACCAGTGTTTGGTAAACATTCGTCATACTGAAACCGTTTTAAACAAGGAGAAGGAAGAATGCCTCAAGTGCGTTACACGACCGAACAGATCATCCACAAGCTTCGAGAGATTGAAATGGTGATTGTTCAAGGGATCTCAGTGAAACAGGCTTGTCGCCAGTGCAGCATTGCTTACAAGACCTACTTCAAATGGCGAAAAGAATACGGTGATCTGCGTATGGATCAGGCCAAGAGGTCCGTCGGTTATTGATACGCTTTGTCCTGACGAAAGTTCCTGAACCGGCCCATGCACTTTCTTGGTCAGACTGGCGTCGTCATCACCAACTGATCGCCAAACTCAGCCACTACAAAATAAGAGGCCACGACCCACCGAAACTGTAAAGTGCACAACTGTAATACTAAGGATAACGAAGGTCGATTTCAAAACAGACTCTGAGATGCTTCTTCGTGCTATTCCGAAGATAAACGATTGAACTCACCGAGCGAATATCGATCCGAAAACTTCCTGCTCAATCATGATCTAGGTTTTGTATTCCGCAAACACGAACGTCAAACGTCAGCAAGTGTCCCGGTGCTGTCAGCGAATTTGTCGGTCTTGACGCCGAGACGCTGAAGCATGGTCACGAAGAGATTCGACAGGGGGATGTCCTCGTGAGTGACCTCTTTCTGCCAGGGTTCTCGACCGCCACTCCACGGGCCACCGGCTGGATTGTCGCCTGAATAGTTGAGGTACTGACCATGCTTGAATCCCATGTTTTTCCCGCCGATCAGAATCAACGGGTAGTTGCGAGAGAGGTGGAAGGCGCTGGACGCGGAGCCGAACAGGAGCAGCGAGTTGTCCAGCATGTTCCCGTCTCCGTCTGGCTCGGGCGTCGTCTTTAGTTTGCTGGCGAAGCGTCCGAGTTCTTCGCTAAGAAATCGACAGTACGTTCCAAAATTCTTCCAGCCGCCAGGTTCCTTCGTATTGTGTGAGAGTTGGTGGGTCAGATTGAATCCAACAGCCCGGGCCAAATAGTCGCTGATGCCGACACCGTTTTCACGTCCGATTTGATATGTCACGACTCGAGTGGAATCGGTATTAAATGCGAGGTAGATCAGTTCGAACATCGTCTGCAAATAAACACGAGGATCTTCAGGTGTGATATCGAGTTTCAGATGATCCACATCGACTTTGGGAAGCGGAATGTTCATCCACCGTTTCGCCTTTTCGACTTTGATCTCGGTCTCGCGTACGGACTGGAGATACTCATCCAGCGATTCCTGATCGCGAGTGGACAGTCTCTTCCGCAATGAACTTGCATCGGTCAGGAGATCGTCCAGCGCACTTTGACTGATCGCCAGACGACGCGCCGCATCGTTATTGCTCTTTACAAACAGCATGTCGAAGATTCTCTTCGGTCGGTGCTCGGCCGGGATCGCCCGCCCACTTCGATTGAACGACGCTGTATGCGTACCGCGTGGAGTTCCCGTGCCTCCGTCAGTCGACAACACGAGCGATGAAAAACGCGTTTGATCTCCAACTTGAGCAGCAAACTCCTGATCAAGCGAGATCGAGTTTCTGTATTCTCCTGAAGGCCCGGTCGGAGCTCCGGTGAGAAACTGATCGGCATTCGAATGTCCGTGAATGCTGCGCGCGGAAGGATGCGACAAACCAGATAATATCGTGACGTCGTCGCGTAACGTTTTCAGCGGTTCCAGGCATTTCGTGAATGTGAACTTCTCTCCGCTTCCATGAGGAAACCAGGACCAATCCTGGTGTGCCGGATCCTCCGTGAGCGGCATTGGCACACCGTCGGGCATGTAGAAGCAGGCGAGCCGTTTCCGTCTAACGGGCAGTTCGGCGGCGCTGGCGAACCTGGTCAAGGACTCAAACCACGGCAGAGCGAGAGCGACTCCGGAACCACGAAGAAATCTTCGACGGTCAAGGGATGCGAGATTCGTATTCATATTGGCTCTCCTTATTGAAATCGATGACGGACGCAGTTGAGTGGTAATGTCGTCTGTCTCTTTTCGGTTGAATTTCTACCTCGACTGAAACAGATCACTCGTGACAATCAACGAGACCATGGTAGCAAGTCCATCCCCCTGCTTGCGAAGATCGGCAGTCATCTGGTCAACACTTGAACGATCACCAAATGTCAGCGGCCTTCCGAGGGCGTACGTCGTCAGTTTGTGAACCATCGCGCGAGCGAATTGGTCCTGTCGGTTTTCTAGCAGAAACCGTTTCAGTCCGTCCATACCATCAAGTTTCTGCCCATTAAACAGGAAGCTGGACGCATCGACTGGTTTCCCTTGTATCTGAGTTCGCCAACTTCCCACGGCATCGAAGTTTTCAAAAGCAATTCCCCAGGGGTCAATCTTAGCGTGACAGGACATGCAGGCCGCGTGGTTTCGGTGATTTTCGATTCGCTGTTTCAGAGTGAGTTTTGCAATCTCTGGATCAGCAAGGTCGATCTCGGGGACAGCTGGTGGTGGAGGTGGCGGAGGATCGTTCAACAGACTTTCAAGCATCCAAATGCCGCGTTTGAGTGGATGCGAATCTTTGCCATCTGAATTCATCGCCAGCAGACCGGCTTGAGTCAGCAAACCGCCTCGCCTGTGCTGAGGCTCAAGCTTCACTCGCCGAAATTGATTTCCATACACATCGCTCAATCCGTAGTGCCCGGCGAGTCGCTCATTTGCCATCGTGAAATCGGCGTGGATGAAATCCAAGACACTATGATTCTTCTGCAGAACCTCATGGAAGAAGGCGACCGGTTCTTCCTGCATCGCCTCTTTCAAAGAGCTGTCAAACCGAGGATATGTTTTTCGGTCGAGCTTAAGATAATCAAGCAACTGCATGCCCAGCCATTGCCGCACAAAGTGTTTGGAAAAACGGTGAGACCGTGGATCAGCCAACATGCGCTGGACCTGTCTGGTCAAAACATCGCGATTGCTTAGCCGTCCCTTCGACGCGAGTGTCAATAGTTCGTCGTCGGGCGTGCTGCACCAAAGGAACATTGACAGGCGAGTTGCCAGTTCGAAGTCAGGCAGGCGTTCGACGTTTGTTTTTTCGTCTGCTCGGGTCGGCTGATCGGATCGGACGAGATAAAGGAATTGCGGCGATGAAAGCACAGTCGCCAGGACTTCGATCATCGCTTCCTGGAAATCATCGCATTCAGTGCGAATCTTCGTGAACAATGTCAGCTTCTGATCGACTTCGGAAGTAATCACAGGTCGCCGCCAAGCACGCGAGATAAACTTCGTCAACACTTCCCGCGCATAGATTATTTCGTCAGCCTTGTTTTTACTGTCAAAGAAAATGCGAGTGTGTGAGGCCGGAGGCCATTGATCGTAAACTGGTGCTGTGATCTCCACATAATCAACCTGAATATCACCTTGCGAGACCGAGCTGTTCACCAGCTTCACGTATTCAGAGGGGCTTGGGAGATCTCCCATCTTCGATATTTTTCGCACCGAATTGCGAGGGTAAATTTCGCTCAGCGGAATCTCCCACTGATAAAAACGCGGTTGATCTGGAGTCGCATCGATAGCAATATCGTGGTCGCTGATTCTTACCGAAGCCTGCGAATCGTTGCTTGCCTGCCAGCCGAATTCCAGTTGCAAGCTGGGAATACGGTTATCCTCGACTGACGTTCGCGACGCGCGGACACGAACGCGAAGCCTCCCCCTATCAGGGATCGTATCACCAAGTTCGACGACCAGCTTCTGTTTCGGTGGGATAATGACAACGTAATGAAAATCTGTTGGAACCTCCGGTCGCGTCGCCCTCGGTGCCCATGCGTACTTTGCTCCTCCGTAACTCCACGATGCTCTGGCAGTCCGTCCTGTCGTCAAATTCTTATAGTGAGCATTGTTGTGCCTGACTCGGAACTTAGTCGTCTGCCGATCCAGTTCCTGCTTTAGTTTTTCGGGATCATCTTTTTCCTTCTGCCTGATCTTTTCAAGCTGTTCGTCTTGCTTTGCCCACTCAGCAGTCGACGCGGCCTTCATCGATATGTCCCAGAAAATCGGCGCCGGTCTCGCACCCTGCACTGTGGCTTTCTTCAAGGCTTTGCGACTTAGCTCTCGGTAAAACGCGAACTGGATCGACGACATATTCAGAATTTCAGAGCTGTTTTGGAAACCGTCCTCAGAAGTCGGCTCGGGCGGTAAGTCTCCTGCGAAATTATATGAAAGTCCCAGCAAATCCTGCAGTGCGTAGTTGTATTCGTAACGCGTCATTCGACGGAATGACGAATGACCCTGTTCAGCGCGACGCACTGTCGATGCGACCTGAATCTCTGAGGAGAGCCACTCGATGACTGCACCGCGATCTTTGTCCGCAAGCTTGGCTTCGTCTGCGGGAGGCATTTCGCCATTGCTCAACACAGCAAGAACTTCGAGCCACCAGTCCACGTCGTCACCGTGCAGCAGATCGGGATTCAGCGTGTCGATCCGAATATTTCCCTCCTGTGTCTCCGGACCATGGCACTGAACACAGGCTTTCTTCAGAATCGTCTCAACGTCATTTTTGAACGTCGCGAGCTGCGGCTGGGGAGTTTCTGTTCCGACTGAATGGAGCTGTTGTTTCCGATAACTCGACCTAATCGCGCCCGCCACTTTCAGTTCTTCGAGTGTCGGGAGAGAGGAATCACCGGCGGTCACTGCAGCTGCGTTCGCTTCTGCTCCGGACTCAGACTTTGAACCGACGTCGCTCTGCGCCATCGCCACACCACACGTTGCGCACATCAATGTGACGAGGCAAATAATGCGTCGACTTTCTCTTGCTTCAATCATTTCAGCTTCAAATTCTCAGGGTTGACGGACTCCGTCAGTGTAGCACAAACCAGATAATCGTTCATGTGGGTCTGACTGACGACCCACGGATCGTCATTGATTCACGATGTCTTGTCTGTGTCATGGCAGGTTGAGTATAGCCAACGCATCTGACACCCGCTGTTCAATCTTTTGATCTCCTCACCGTGCGGGTCATGCAGACGAGAATTTGCGAAGCATTCACGGAATGCCATTACTCAAGCGGCAGGAAAGTTAACGTCCCTTCCAGCATGTCCGGGATGATCAACTGATTGTTCTTGCGATCAAAGAAGAAGTCTGCGGCTGTGGTGAAATTTTCGGACAAGACGGTTGTTTTCATTGTCTTACGGTCAAATTTCCACACCTTGCCCAGCGGCCAACTCGAAACGTATATCACGTCTTCGCCAAACTCGACGGCATCGGCTCCTCGCATTCCTGTGGCTAGGATTTTGAATGTTTCGCCATCATACGAAACAATGTTGCCGGGGAAAAAGTCACCCATCACGAGGACTTCCTTCTCGGCGGTGCCGATCACTGTTACGCCGTTCGGGGCAAGCAGCATTTTGTTGCCAGCCGGAACTGCAAGTTTGATTTCTCCATCCAGACCGACCTTGTAAACGCACCCCTTCATCGGCGGCTTCACTTTGTCGCTGTGGACCGGCCAGAGCTTTCGTTCACCATCCGGATCAAACATCCAACCAGGCTGTCCCATCTCAGCGACATAAACAGACTTCCCGTCTTTGCTCGCCACTACATCATTCAGGAATTCGATGGGACTGGGGAAGTCTTCCTTCTCCGCGATCTTTGATGCCGTTCCGGCTTCATCGACTTTCCAGACTGTCGTTTCGTCTGAACACACCAGGAAGCCGCCAACAAAGGCCAGACCTTTGGGCGAATTCATTCCACGACAAAACTCTGAAACGGTATCGCCATCGACCATGTTGATGCCGCCATCCCCCGGTTCTTCTCCGTTAATGACGGTAACATAAAGTTTGTCACCGAATCCTCGGCAGACACTTTCAGGCTTCGTACCAACCTTCAAAACCTTCAACTCGGCAGCATCTGTCGAACCGATGGTACAAATCACAAATGAAAGAAGCAGGCAGGTTTTTCTCATGAGGTTATTCTTTGGAAGGATAGACCGCGGCACAGGTGAATTCCTGACCG
>DAOUPA010000236.1 GCA_030626405.1 Planctomicrobium sp. | reverse complement strand
TGCAAAAGCGATGACGAGAGCCTCTAAGATTTCAGACTGGTGTTTGACTGGAAATGTCTCGACCGAGCTTAGGAGCGACTCACTCGTCAATTCAAAGGCCGCTTGTGATTCGAATTGAGCAATTTGCAATTCTGAGATGGCGAGTTTCGCATTTGTTCCCAATGCATCTATCGCCGCGGTGAGTGAACTTTTCGCATCAGCAAAACGCTGATCAGGAGTTCGATCCTCTCTCAGTAACTGAAAGCGAACATCTTCCTGACGAATCGTGACCTTTTCATCTGGTGAAGTCTCTTCTCTTGCAATGAGTGCTTGAAGAACTTTGTTTCCGGCTTCGTAATCCTGCTCGTGAAGTTTGAGTTCCGCATCAAGAATCAGGTATTCGACATTGTCGTTTTCGACTTTCAAAATTTGATCGAGTAGAGTTCTCGCAATCGACCAGTCGCGAAGTTCCTTTGGTTGAGCGAGTTGTAGGCGGATCGAGATTTTAATCAATTCGAATTGGGCAACTCGAATGCGATATCGTTGCCATGACACTTGATAATGTTGAAAGGCTTCTTCGGAACGTCCGATAGCATCCAGTGCTCTCGCGAGTACCAGACGTCCACGCCTCCACTCTGTATCAAGCCGAGACGCATTCACAAACAGGGCGAGAGTTTCATCGGGGTTCGCCAACTCCTCGTAACAACGTCGGAGCATCAAGTCGATTTTCCGTCGGTAGACCCGCTGATCTGTAACAAGCAGTCGCGCTCGCCGTAACTCGGAAACAATTTCACTCCAACTTGTTTGGGAATTGCTATCTGTCGATGCTTCCGAACGTTGTTGAAGTGAAGTTTCAGGGAGCATTTCGACGAAACGCTGTCGAGATTTCAAATAAAGAATGAGGCCATCGTTACTTGTTAGATTCTCAAGCCCGGCAATCAGATTACGTACCCCATTGCTCACTTCTACAAACTTCGCGGACTCGAGCCTCGGAGATTCCAAAATCGTCAGCTGAACATCAACGAGTTCCGCACGGAGTCGCACTTCAAGTCGATTTAAAATAAGCAATTGAGTGTCGCGTTCTTCGTGATCATCAAGCTTGAGATATTCGTCACGTGAATCCGGAAGTCTGTTGATTGCTGCCCGATACAATTCGCTCGCTTTGGTGAGGTACACTGCTCCTTTTTCAACGTCTTTTTCCAGCCGATGTCGTAGTAGCTGTGCACTGGCTAGCAGGTGGTCGTACCTTAAGTTGAGAGGTTCAGTCTCTTTCCCGGCCTCAGCCAATTTGATCGAATTTAGAATTGATTGCCGCGCTTCCTCAAATCGCCCTTCCTCCGCCAGACGGTCGGCATGGACCAACTCGTGACGAGAAGCAAATATTCTGACAGAAGGCTCACTTGGTGCGAGTCGTTGAGCTTCTGCGATTTCGAACTCAACGCGTTCAAAATCGTCCAGACCCTGAAAGTAACGTGCGCGTGCCAAGTGAGCTTCATGTTTCGGTTGAACATGTTCAAGCATTTGTTCAAGCAAATGGTCGATCAGGGGCTGAGCCGCAGTTTGCAAAATATTCTCGGCTGTTCGCAATTGCGGTGATGTTTCTGCTTGACTCTTGGCCTCAGTGACACTCTGACTTCCCTTTTCATCTTGATCGGGTTCTTGAATTTGTCCTAAGACCTCTTTTGGGAAAAGGTCCAGGATATCAGTTGATATTTTCACCGCGCTTAGAGGACTTTCTCCAAGAATGTCTTTGATGTCACCTCTCTCAGGAATTTGTTCACCGAGTTGCTCCAAAACGTTGATGGCACTGTTGTAGTACTCGACACGTTGTTCGTTTTCTGAAAGAGAAGCGAGGAAAGATGCCAATGCCCGCTCCGGTTCGTCGCGTAGTTGAAGGCAGCGACCATGAAGTGAGAACAACTCCGCACGGTCAAAAGGCAGTCGGACTTCAGGTTTGTCACCTTTATTCTTATTCAAAACCCTGTAAAGTTTCTTAAGTTGCCCTTCAGCTTGTTCGAACTCTTTAAGCCGCATCATGAGTTGAGTCAGACGATATCGAATTTGAGGTGCGTCTGGACGGCGAGGAGCGTCTCGCATCAACTGAGAATAGATCTGGTAGGCGCTCTCCCAAGCAGCCTTGGAAGGAGGAGATTCATCGATCAGTCCTCCCAGCGTCGCCAACGCATCCATGTCGTCTGGGGCCAACTGCATGTACTGCCCAAGCAGTCGCATTCCCTTTTCGCGATCCCCCTCTTCGATGGCTCGCTCTGCATTCTCCTTGAGAACGATTGCGTTCCTGGAGACCTGATAGTCGTGTAGAAAGAAAGTCCCCACGCCAAGAATTAAAAGAACAGCAGCCAGCCCCAGCAAGAACCGTGTGTTCAACTGCTTGAATTCGCGGACCTCTTGCCGAGATTTTTCAGGCTGCACTTGAGCGACTGATGAATGCCCCGAAATACTTGACGATCCACGATCATCAACAGACGATTGCTTTCGTCGATTTGATTTCTTTTTTTTACCCATGAGATCAAGATACTAGAAGGAGGTGATAGACAGAGACTAATTGCCGGAACTGAAAATGGATCGCATCACTTTTTTCAAGATGCCCTCCCGTTCTCGCTCCAACTTGCTCATGCGATCAAGGGCCCAAGCGTGGTGATCGATTCCAGCTTCCATTGGTTGTTCGTTTTCCTGAATTTCAATGGTGCCGATATCCTCAGCACCTCCATCTAGTGCATGCAGGCTTTCAGACCCTTCGATTTCACAGTCTACATTCACGTTTGAGGGATCAACCTCTGGAGTCTGTAGATCTCCATCAACCTGATGAGATGGCGTTTCGACTGGCGAAGAAGGCAACTGTTCTTTCTTGTTATAGTCCGCCGTGTCATACTCTGCCGTTTCATAATCCGCTGTGTTGTACACTGCTGTTTCAACATCTGCAGTGCGCGTCCCTTCAAGCAAGACTCGCAACTCTCTCATCTCGCGGTTGATTTCATGCACGCGATCCATCTCATCCTGCAGAAGGTTGTTTTGATTCTCATGCATTCTTTCAAATAATTTAAACGTCATTTCAGTTTGACGTTGAGACTGCCTGAAAAGCTCCTGTTGCATGTTTGCAACTTGACCGATGAGCCGAGAGACAAATTCCTCGCTGATACCGGAGGTGGTGGACTCACTTTC
This sequence comes from Planctomicrobium sp., assembly GCA_030626405.1. Classification (GTDB taxonomy): domain Bacteria; phylum Planctomycetota; class Planctomycetia; order Planctomycetales; family Planctomycetaceae; genus Thalassoglobus. The sequence continues at coordinate 7,286 of DAOUPA010000236.1, read as the reverse complement.
AACGACCTTTCTGCGCGGCTGTTCGACTTGCAATTTCTCATAAGAGACCCGGAACGCATAGCAACCGATTTTCAAAATGGCGCCGTCCGCAATACGCGCATGTCGTATACGTTCGCCGTTCACAGTCGTCCCATGTTTCCCTAGCAAATCAACAACCCACAAACCGTCCGGCATAAGCAATAAACTGCAATGTACCCTTGAGACAGTTTGGTTCCTCAATCTCAGCTTGCATCGAGAACTTGCGCCAGCAAGAGTGATGGGGCGATTGATCGTCCACGAATCGCCTTTTCCAGACTTTGATAAATACTGCAGTGAGACCGTTGGTAAAATCGATAGATTTGAGTTTGTTCGAAAAAAAGAGTTGATGTCGAAGTCCGGCTCTTCGGGAACCGCTATTTGGGCTGACGAACTCAAATGAATGTCATACCCCGCGATTCGAAGTGGTGTCTGCTCCTCAAACCAACCAAACGGACACTGAACGTCACCCCAATAAATTCCATTCCGGCTACTCAAATCCACGCAGACAATTCGACCAAACAACCTCTGAATATATGCATGCCGAAAGCTGACTTGCTTGTCATCGAGGGTCAAATCACAATGTGGAGAACGACCAATGAGAACGAATGGTTGATCAAAAGAGCACCTTTTGATTTCCTCGCCCTGTTGATTGGAGATGACAATGTCGATAGGGCTGCAATCAACTGGATCAAACGACCATGACTCATGATTCACATCGACTGAAGTTTGCGTACCTCCGGCGTCAGAATTAGCCCGCGAAAGATCGCGTAATACTTCCCTTGAAATGTTTGCCGAGGAGTCGGATTGGTTGGCTGTCATCTGACCTTGTAGGCATTTTCGTCGCAATACGTGATTCTATCAATACCAAAATGACCCCTATGGAATTCAGAGAGGCCAATTTACTTGCGACACCCTTCCCGCCTGAGACCATTATCATCTTGCCCTCAGACGAAATGCAACTGACTTCTTGAAAACTACGATCATTTCGGACTCCCAGTACCGTATTATTTGTACTAATTGTCATAGCCGAACGTTCAATAATGAGTAAAATGCTCACAAGATCTTCGCCTTTTTTCGATCTTTTTTAACAAGTTGAATGCCTGTTTCGACTTAGGAACGTCGCAGTTTCCTGTGGATTCAGAGGTGAATTCGCCATGGATTCCCTGCGGACACAACGAATATTTCCATCATAATCGTTACATCCTGCATCTTCGTGCCATCCATTTCTCCAAGTTCGCGGAGCCTTCTCACCTTTCCAGTTCTGTTGAACCGATGACGATTGCACGGAGTTTCTACTCAAACGACAAAACATCGCCACAACGAAGTTTTGCCGAATTAAAAGGGAGTGACAGGGCAATGACGGTTCACCACAGAGCCAGATGGGCATGCATGCTGCCATTATTGGCAATCGCAATCTCAGGTTGTGCAAGCACTCACAACATCAATAGCGACCTAAATTTGGTCAACTATAGTGGAATCCCGCGAGAGTTGGACAAAGCAACTCTTCCCCAATACCGCGTTGAACCACCCGACGTCTTGTTGATTGAAGTTGTCGACAACATTCGTACTGAAGCCATTCCACTTCGAGTTGGTGAAACGGTCAATATCCGACTCGGAAATCCTGCTCCGCTTCAACTCACCGATGAGAACTCGACGGAAGCTCCGACATTATCTTCTCAAATGTTGTCGCAGTTTGAACTCGAAAAAGAAGTTCGCAACAAATTTATTGACGGCGAATTCACAATCCAGCCAGATGGTTCGGTTCACCTTGGACCAGTTTATGGAAACGTCAGACTGGAAGGTTTGACAATCGCCGATGCCAGAGCGGCGATCGAAAACCGATTACGGACCTACAAGACTGATACAACTGGGCGGCCTGTCGGGTTACAGGATCCACTTATTACCGTCTCCTTACCTGAGTTGGCTGGCAAGCAGGTCATTGCGGGTGAACATCTCGTTCGACCAGATGGAGCGGTTTCGCTTGGGATTTATGGTAGCGTATTCGTGACAGGTCTCACTCTGAATGAAATTCGCAGTGTGCTTGAAGAACATCTCTCGCAGTACATTCATCATCCCGAAGTTGCTGTCGACGTCTTGGCGTATAACAGTAAGTCCATCTATGTGATTACGGACGGTGGAGGATTTGGTGAGCAGGTTGTCAAACTACCAGTCACTGGGAACGAAACGGTTCTTGATGCCATTGCTGAGATACAAGGACTTTCAGAAGTGTCGTCAAAGAAAATTTGGATCGCACGCCCTGCTCCAGCAGGTACTGACGTCGCCCAAATCCTAGATGTGCATTGGAAAGCGATTACTCAGGAAGGCATCACAACTACCAACTATCAACTGTTTCCGGGAGACCGCGTCTACATCGAAGCCGACAAGATGATCCATACGGATAACTTTGTCGCAAAGGCACTGGCTCCAATTGAGCGAATCTTTGGTGTCATCTTATTAGGAGCTGGAGTCCAAAGTGAACTCCGTTTCATTCATAGGCAAAATGGTCAGCTCTGATCTTATGCTAAAAAAAATAAGCGTTCAGTGATTGTTCACCATCGCAAAATACTGGAACCATCAACTTCGCGCGAATTTCATCACAAGTTGTGAATCCAGCACATGCAATTATCAGTCCTGATGACGGAAATCAGAACCATGACATTTCGCACTAAGCTTTTCATTATCGTGGGAGTTCTTTCCCTCGCTGCCGTCGACCGCTCGACGTTCGCCCAATCTCCATCGTTTGGCAGGCCAGGAACCCCAACAACAAGTCCTTATCTAAATCTGTTGCAGAACGGAAATCGAAGAAGCTTGGGGTTTAATTACTACCGTTCATTCCGTCCAGAGAAGGAATTTCGTCGAAATTATCGGCAATTGGGGTCAGAGCTCAGTGGAGTTCGTAGAAGCATCGAAGGTTCTCTCCCTTCCGAGAGGAAGGCGACTCAGCTACTGGGGACGACCGGTCACCCCACTTCATTTCATAACACAGCTCAGTATTTCCCAACGTATGGGCGGCTGCGTTGAATCTGTTTTAAAGTCCCAATCGTTTATTGCGGGTGTACTCATGAAGTTTCTTTCCCCACTGACATTTCTCCTTCTGGTCATTGCCAGCGTCGCGACTTTGGGAACGCAGGCCGTTGCTCAAGACATCGCGGTTGATCATTTTTTCAACAGCCTTGAAAAACCATATCAGCCAACTCTCCCTCAAATGATCACACAGCGAGGGGGCGTCAAACAAATTGGTTACGAGACGCAGCCAAATCTCATTGCCCCTCTCCCCGGCGTGGACATCCAGCAGGTTTCCGCAGTCGCGACTGCTCAGTGTCTTCCTGATGCTTGTCATTCTCGTTCGTGCTCTTCTTCCGACACTGGAAAATCGTCTTGGCTGGAAAAGAAAACGCATTCGTTTTTTAAAAAGTGCTACTTCAAAAATCACCAGAAGCACAAAAAATTTCTGTATCCAATTCAGCCCCCATACTGTCAGCCAGGATATGGAGTCCACGAAACGTGTTGGCGAACGATGGAGCCAAATCGTTGTTGTCGCCAACAGGTAATCCATCCTGAACCGATTATCAGCAGCCAACCCACGAAGGCCTTCATTCCTGATGCACCACCTGCTTTGTTGGATTCGAAAGAATACAGTCCCCAATAGTAAGAAAAGAAGCTGTCACATTTATTGCGGCAAGGTTGAGCACGTTCGGTTTTAGATGTTTCATCACACCAGAAGGGGCCAATTCGAAGGATTCCTAATCAGAAATCCTCTCTCGAAGTGGAGCCAATGAAGTCCGTTCAGAGGTCTTTTTTTACACGCGGCACTGCGTTCTCGCACCGTTTAGTTTTGAACGCTCACTGCCTGAATAAGAGGCGGCAAGGGGCTTAATTCTCTCTGTAGTCACGACTTTCATTGAGCGACAATCTCTCTATGAAGTTCTCTTTTCCGCATCAACAATGGTGATTGCGACCAAAGCTGTTAAATCGAACTCGGGATTTGTCGAAATATCCCGCGTTCTTCACAAACGAGGTGACGATCAAAGCTAGTGCGAATTTTGAGAATCGATTCCATCCAGAACTGATCCCGAATATCTAGACTGACTACGTTGCTCTGTGTTTCAGAACGTTTTTGTCAGTTTCAGGTCCACTTCTCATCAAAAACTAATCGGACGTGTCGCATACTGGAGGTCGCACCGTATCTCGGGATTTTCAGTTCTGGTGAAAACCCTGAGTAGAAGTACTTTTGGGGTAAAAGTAGTTGCATGTGCTGGCCAAATTGTGGAGAATGCAGTGCAAGTAAAGAATGTCCCACCCCCAGTTCTGTCCTCGAACTTTCTTCAAACATCAATCATAGCCTCTCTTTAGTAAAAAAACGTTTGCGAGAGAGTCCCTGATCTGTTTGCCTAAGGTTTAACGACAGTTCGTGTTACGGGCGGGAAAACACCTTCGGGGGGGGAGGTGCATGATTCGCGGGGAATGGAATCCATCCAATTTTACAAGGATTTCCATGTTTTCCGGGTTGGGCAATTTGAAAACGAACGCTGCACCAAATCATCGTCTCACTCAAGGTGAGACCCATCCATTACAGATGCTGGAGTCAAGTGCGTCCCGTCACATTATTCCTTGTGGCAAGTTGTTGCTATTGATTTCAGGCTTGGCATGGATGTACTGGACTGATCTGGTATCAATGCAGACTCAATGGGAGGCCAACCCTCAATATTCTCACGGGTATTTGGTTCCAGTCTTTGCCTTGGCTTTATTGTTTATGCGCCATGATCGGCTTGAACCGACAAAGTGGCGAGCATCTTGGTCAGGAGTATTACTGCTGTCACTGGGTCTGGGTTTGAAACTCTTCAGCACATATTTCTACATCGAATCACTAGGTCATCTCTCACTGCTCATCAGCATCGCTGGAGCAACCGTTGCCTTGTGGGGACTTGACGGATTGAAATGGGCATTTCCAGGGATTGCATTTCTGGTGTTTATGCTCCCGCTTCCACACAGCATGGAAGGCGCCCTGCAAGGCCCTTTAAGATCAGTGGGAACCAACGTGTCGACTTTTTTCTTGCAAACAATTGGTTTGCCTGCTTACAGTGAAGGGCACGTCATCATTGTTGGGGAACACTTCATTGGAGTCGCCGAAGCTTGCAGTGGACTCCGAATGCTGATGGTTTTCTTCGCCTTGTCGACCGCTGTTGCCATGGTTCTTTCTGAATCGTGGCTCTTTCGGTTGGGGATTATCGCGAGCGCGGTGCCGATTGCGATTATCGCCAATATGTTCAGGATTGCATCGACAGGTGCCATCTACGTCTACATGTCTGATACCACAATCTGGGGAATGAAAGGCACAGAATTTGCGCACACTTTATTCCATGACTGGGCTGGCTGGCTCATGATTCCGGTGGCGTTAATGCTTCTTTGGCTGGAAATTTGGATTCTGGAGCATTCGGTCATTCGTGTGCCAGACCGCCCTGTGTCGGCTGGTATAGGAACTCATTTTGCGGAAGAACAGGTCATCCCAGCTAATCAGAAACAAGGGTCTACTCCATCATGATTGCAGGTAATGGACAATCAAACTTGCAAAGTTCACCGGGAACTGCATTTTATGAGGCAGAATCGTCGATGACTCCACTTACGATTTCGCAAGACGTCAATTCGATCTCAGCTCAAGAGTTTCAGATCAATCCACGTTACTTGTTGGCAGCATTCCGGCGCAGATGGTTTCTGTCCATTTTCCTCGGCTCCTTGTTAGCTGTTCCAGTTGGGATTTTTGCTTGGAAATACACTCCAACGCCTTTTCGAGCTGAGGCCGAGGTGAAAATTCTTGCATCACGTCCCCGAGTTAACTTTCAACTTCATGAAGATGCGGCCAGTTTTCGCATTTTTAAATCCACTCAGATCAAAAATGTTCTTCACCCCAAAACTCTCATTGCGGCGCTGGAGGAAGAGGAAATCTCTCAACTTCCAATATTCCGAAATTTACCCAGTAATGTTGACCACATTCACTGGCTGCGTGCCAATGTTTCAGTACGAAGTTCAGGAGAAGAATATTTCTCCATTTCAATGGAGGGTGAAGATCCAAAATCTTTAGCCAAGCTCGTCAACGCCGTCAAAAATGCCTACATCAAGAAAAGCAAATCACAAAGTGACCTCAAGCAAAGTGAGCGATTTATAAAAATCGACGAAGAATTGGCAAGAATTGAAAAGTCAATTGAGGTCAAGGAAAAGAAACTCAAAGAGATGTCGAAGGTCACGCTGGGGCCGACGGATGAACAGATGAAGGTTAAAAATGAATCACTTCAGGTGTTCATCGGAGATCTCAATAAGGAAATTCGTTCCATCAATTTAGAATTGATTGATATAGATTCTAAATTGAACTCACAGAAGCAATCTCCAGAAGATGTAGACAACTCTCTTGCCGGGCTTGGTGAGCGTGAGCTTCTTTCGATCATAGAGCTCGATGATCGATATGTGACTGCGGAGAGCAAGATTGGTCGCATTCAACGCAAGATTCAAGAGTTCAAACGAGCGTTTAATACTGAAAACCTTCCAGAGATCGTTGAGCTCAAGGCAGATTTATCACAAGCTAAAACCAACCTGAGCACTCTTAACCAGGAACTTCGTGAATTCTATATTGGTGAAATTCGGAAGAGGATGGTTCAGAATGGAGAGTCTTCGTTAGATGTATTGAAAAGACGAAAAGCTGGTTTAGAGAATCATCGAAGTGAACTCACGAAAAACTTGAATAGCCTCAAGTTGGAAACAATCGATGTTGCTAAATTGGGGGTTGAGATTCAGATCCTCGCAGAGAATCTCGAAGCCGAAAAAACGCTTGCGAGAAGCTTCCGGTCAGAAAAGAGGAAGATTGAAATCGAAGACAAGGCAAGTGACCGAATTATTTCGAGTTACGATGCTACAATTCCAGCTCAAAGAGAAACAAAGAAGCGATTCATGTTCACTGCGGGAGGTTCGATCGTCTCACTTGGCCTTGTGATTGTGATTTTCACACTGATTGATTTACAGCTTTTAAGAGTGAACTCTCTGGAACATTTGAAAGAAGAGTTTAGATTTCCAATCCTAGGCACAATTCCCAATCTACCAGGGCGATTTTCACATAGCCAAGAGACGTCCAACAGAGCCTCATATTATCAGCGCGCTTTTACAGAATCGATTGACACGACTCGAACGATGCTTCTCGATCTTCAAAAAAAGACAACACTCAAAGCCGTTATGTTGACGTCTGCGATGAGTTCCGAAGGTAAGTCGACGCTCTGTTGTCA
>DAOUPA010000628.1 GCA_030626405.1 Planctomicrobium sp. | reverse complement strand
TCTGGGATCTCTCGTTCGGTAAACGTCCACAGGAAGAACTGTTCAATATCAAAGACGATCCGGAGTGCATGAACAACCTCGCAACGGCATCTTCGCACATCGAATTGAAAGAACGTCTCAAAAAACAACTCTTCGCAGAACTGAAAGAGCAGGGCGATCCTCGGCTAAACGGCAAGCCGGATCAGTTCGACAACTACAACGTTGCAATCAAGCCGAACGCAAATTTCTACGAACGCTTCATGCGCGGCGAGAAAATGAAAGCCGGCTGGGTGAATGAAAGTGATTTCGAGAAAGAACCGATTGATTGATTAATCGTCGTTTTGAAATTTAGCCGGACACTTAAAGTGTCCGGCTAAAGAAAATTTTCAACTAGAATTCAAACATGATCATCGGCTCGCATATCATTCTCGGAACCTACGGTTTCTGGCTTCCCAACGATCCGCGCGGTTCACATTCGAACTTTGTGTGGTCAGATGAACTCGCCAAACATGGCGAAGCGACAACAGTCCTCCCCGGACGGTCCCGCGCAGCCGATTCACATAACGTTCAGAAAAGTCTGGCAGCGAAGAAGTCTTTGAAATACCCGGAAGTCAACTTGACCGGGGAGCAAGCACTGATGCTTGCAAACGGTATCGCAAAAGCGGTTAAGAAATATGAATTCGAATTGCTTGCGTTTTCGATTCTTGAACAACACTTGCACTGCGTTGTGGTCAGTAAAACGATGAAATTCAAGGAGATCGTGCGAGAAATGAAGCACTATGGATCGAATCGGTTGACACGTTCCAGACTCCATCCGCTTGTCGAATACCGAGATCAAAACAAAGGCCGTATCCCTTCAGCCTGGGCAGAAGGCTTCTGAAAAGTCTATATTGATTCCGAGCAGCAGATGAATCACGCGATTAATTACGTCGAACAGAATCCCGTAAAGACGGCAAAAGAACTCAACACCGGTAGAACGCTATGAAACATCTTCTCGTTTACGTTGCGATTGTTGCGACTTTCTTCTGCACGCAATCATTCGCCCAAGAGTCCATCACCCCGACCGGTGATGTGCTGCCAGGCACGAAGAAACTCGAACTCAAAGACCCGCTCGACGTCGTCATGGTCCGCGGCATCAGCAAGTTCGCGGAGCGTGAGATTCAGAAAGCAAGAGAACGCCGCACCGCCCCATGGCTGACTGCGAAAGACCCCAAAGCAGCGACTGCTGCGGCAAGGCAGAGATTGCGAGAGATTATTGGGGCGGTTGATCCAATGACCGCTGATCCTTCTCCTTGGTCCAGTGCCAGTCCCACCGGCATGCAAGGAGCTTTTGACGAATCAGGAGAGTTGGTCACTTACAGTAGTCTGTTGCGATGGGATGTGACGGAAGGAATCAGCGGTGAAGCCCGACAATATACTGCATCCTACAAGACTCCAAGTGGACAGGAAGTCACTCAGCAATATCCCCCAATCATAATACTTCTTGTCGATCCAGAGCAGGACTCAGCCAATTCTGTTGAGAAATATCTCCCACATAGGCTTGCTCGTATGGGGGCTGTCGTCAGTCGCATTGCGTTGATTGATCGGAACACGGATTATTCAGGGCACCCGGATATCAAGCAAACAAACATGACGCACCGCGAGTACGTTTACCGCCTTGGTTTCAACATGGGACGGCACATCATTGGGTATGAAGTCGAACGAACTCTCGCATTCATCAACCTAGTGAACGAACAAAGACAGCTCACGGAGAGCGATTCTCCAGTGATATTGGTTGGAGTTGGTGAAGGCGCCGTGATTGCGCAATACGTCGCTGCTCTTGCTCCAGACTCTGTCGACGCTGTCATTCTTCACGGCTATTTCAGCACACGCGAGAACGTTTGGGAAGAACCGATTTACCGAAATGTCTGGAAGCAGTTGACTGAGTTTGGTGATGCCGAAATCGCGAGCCTGATTGCACCGACACCGCTGATCATTGAAGCTGGAAAAGCACCGGAAATCGATGGACCCCCAGTCCCGAAACCAGGGCAAGCCAAAATTGCTGCACCTGGCGTGATTGATTCGCCACGGCTGAAAGATGTCCGCAAGGAGTTTGAACGAGCCAAAGGTTATTACACAAAAGCGAACAACGCTGGGCAATTACACCTCGTCGAATCTCCCAAACAAGTCTGCGGTCCAGAGACTATTGAGATTCTTAATGAATCACTTGGCTTGAAATTAAGGATGCCGTCCGAAGCGAAAATGAACGCATTGAAGGTGCCTGAGATCAAGCCTGAAGTGCTGAAGGCACAGCAAAAACGCCTTGTTGGTGAACTTGTTCGGCATACGCAGATGCTGCTGGCTCGCAGCGATAAAGTTCGGGCGAAGCTTTGGAAGGGTGTGGATCGTTCCAGTGTCGAAGCCTGGGAAAAGCAGGCACCGGAGTATCGCGAGATGGTTTACAACTCGTTCATCGGGAAACTTGGACCACGTGTTCCGTTCTCTGACGGTCCCAAGAGTCGTAAAATCATCGACGAACCGACATATATTGGCTACGAAGTGCTTCTCGAAATTTATTCGAATTCAAACAACATTGAGTGGTCCGAGGAAGATCCCGGAGTCTTCGCAGGCGGAATTCTGCTGCTACCGAAAGACCTCAAAAAGGGAGAGCAACGACCGGTCGTTGTCTGTCAGCATGGGTTGGAAGGCATTCCAATGGACACGATTACGCTCGATGAAAAGAACCGCGCCTTCCGCGCCTATAAAGGCTTTGCCACACAACTCGTCAAGCGCGGCTTCATCGTCTACGCCCCACAGAATCCGTATCGCGGCTATGACGACTTCCGTGTGATTCAGCGCAAAAGCAACCCGCTCGGTCGGTCACTGTTTAGTTACATCATCCCGCAACATCGAAAAACGTTGGAGTGGCTGCAAACTCTTTCTTATGTCGATCCCGAACGGATGGCCTTCTATGGTTTGAGTTATGGTGGAAAGACAGCAGTTCGAGTTCCTCCTCTACTTCCAAAGGACGGAAAATTCTCCGGCTACTGCCTTTCGATTTGCTCTGCTGATTTCAATGAATGGATTCGCAAGAATGTTTCGGCGGAGGATCGGTATTCTTACATTTACACACCGGAGTATGAAATCTTTGAGTGGAACATGGGACACATTGCGAACTACGCGGAACTCTCCTGGTTGATGGCGCCGCGACCGTTTATGGTCGAACGGGGACACGATGATGGTGTCGCGCCGGATGAATGGGTCGGCTGGGAGTTCGCGAAGGTTCGTCGGCATTACGACAAACTCGGCATCGGCGAAGATACCGAAATCGAATGGTTCAACGGCCCGCACACAATCAACGGGCAGGGAACATTCAAGTTCTTACACAAACACTTAAACTGGCCGGAACCGGAGTAAATGTGAGTAAGGATCAAAACCGTTTAGCCGCTCACAAGTCCCACTCAGAGAGAATGGGATCGACGGTTTCTTTAATGATCTGTACGAGTTCTGGATTCATGAACTGATACTCGTCTGGGATGTCGAGTACGTGAAGTTTGGAGAACTTCAGTTCTGAGGGGAAGCGCGACTTGAGTTGCTGCATGTGCTTCTCCTCCATGACCAGAATGATGTCCGCCC
>DAOUPA010000473.1 GCA_030626405.1 Planctomicrobium sp. | reverse complement strand
CCGTTTGGCAAGACTTGAGCACCACAAGGATCTTGCAGCCAGTCGCCGGGGAGGTCATCGTTCGTCAATTGCCAGACAATCTTCCCGTTCTCGTCAAATTCGACAACGCGGTTTCCATGTGTGCAGTTGACGAGCGTTCGGTTCTCTTGGTGCCGGATTGCGGTGAAAGGCCAGGAATGAATTTTGTGATCCGGATCGCCAGCCACGGTCGTGTCGAAAACGTTGAGGACTTTTCCGTCTCGATCATAATGCTTCACAGCGAAGTCAAAGAGATGTGGTGCCAGGTAGGTGCCGTCCGCTAGTTTGCGAGCCATACGAGTTTCCATATGGTGATTCTGTTTCTGGCACTGCAAAGGAAACTCGACGAGAATCTCTCCGGAGCGGTTCACTTCCAGTAATCGCGGATTCGGACCAGCTTCGGTCAGCACATATGTGTTGTCCGCAGTCGGCTGAACGGAATTGACTTCACTTTGAGTTCCTTTCCAGATCAACGTTTCCTGACCATCTCGCGTCACTTCAATCGCTGCGCCGCCGGGGTAAAGCTTCGACTTGTTCACTGCCAGCAAGATATTTCCACTAGGCATCACATACCCATCACGCGTCGAAGTCGGGTAGGTCCATATCTTTTTTCCAGTACCATCGACGATGTAGGTTTTTTGACCACATGCCAGGAAGCCATGCGTGATGTCCTCTGCGGTTGCACTGGAAATCAGAAACAGCAACGCAACGGCACTGAGTGTTTGACAGAAAGTTCGAGCGTAATGTTTTGAAATGAAAGAATTCACGATGGAAGGACCTTTCGCTAGTCTGGTGTTTAGGCGGGGCATTGGCAGCCTCAATACGCTTGAACATACTCGTTGACCGTTCAGAAATGAATGGTCACCCGGAAATCGGTGACGACTGGTCCGATGTCACAGCGATCACCTCTCTTCCAGATTTGCGTCGAAGGCATCAAGTCGCGTACTATTCCCGAAGATGACGCTCTTGTTTCTGTTTGATTTTCAGTTTCGAAAAGGCAGCGTCATTCCATCAAACTTCAACAACTGACCGGTCATCTCAAGACATGCACGCGACAGAATTTGCCAAGCAAGCCGATCAAGCTCAGGCAGCGACGATGGTCGTTTTATTTGGAGCGGAATCGCATTTGAAGACGTCAGTTCTGGCATCGCTTTGTCAAGAGTTGCTGGGTTGTCCCATTGAAGATGCTATCGGACTGACACGGTTTACCGGAAAAGACGTTGACTTTCGTACGGTGCGCGACGAGGTGCAGATGGTGTCGATGTTCTCGCCTTTGAAGATCGTGATCGTTGAGCAGGCCGACGAATTCGTTTCTGCAAATCGATCGCAGCTCGAAGCGTTCGCTGAGAAACCGGTTGGCAAGTCAAAGTTAGTTCTGGAAGTCAAAAAATGGCCAGGCAACACAAAGCTCGCCAAGAAAGTGGCGAAGAAAGGGTTGCCGATCGAATGTGCAGAACTGACCGGAGGACGGCTCACCGGCTGGCTGACCAGACAGGCGAAAGAAGAGTACGAAAAACATCTCACTCGCGACGCTGCTCAATTGATGACCGAACTTGCTGGCTCGGGTTTAGGCTTGCTTGATCAGGAATTACAAAAGCTGGCGGCTTATGTTGGTGACCGCGATAAAATTGGGGCTGAAGAAGTGCGAACACTCGTGGGAGGTTGGAAGGCCGAGACAACCTGGACCATGATTAACGCAATTCGAGATGGTCAAGTCGATCTGGCTCTCAACTGTCTTCAGAAGCTATTACATGCAGGCGAAGCTCCGCAGAAAATCCTGGGTGGGATGAATTACGTCTTTAAGAAAGTGGCGCAGGCGACGGAACTCTCTCGACGAGGGAAACCTCTTCCGGCGGCTCTGAAAGAGGCGGGTGTTTACTACAAGGAAATTGACGCGATGCAGCAATACCTGCGCCGGATCCGTCGACCCAGGGCAGAGCGAATCCTGAATCGACTGGCTCAGGCCGACTTCCATCTCAAGGGAGGAAGTCGTTTGCCTAACCATCTACAGATGGAGCAACTCGTCCTTTGGCTCGCCGGCAGTTCCGATTTGTAGAGAGGCATGAAAAGAGGAGAGGCGTTGAAGTTTCCCTCAACGCCTCAATAGCTTCTCCCTTGCCCCTCAATCCCTGGACCCTAGTCCCTTTATAATTGATTTCTCATTCCAGCAAACAGCATGGCGAGTTTGGCGATGCCTTGGATTTGCTTCATGGGAATGTCCGTTCGACAGCGGAGTGCGTTTTCTTCAACAGCGATTCCGAAGCCGATGAAGGATGATGTCAGGTTCAAGTTGTCGATCATTTGGCTATCGACAGGAATTGGAAATTGATCCATGCTGGAAGCGATTTTTAATCCTGTTGCGATTCCATTGGGAAGGTCGATCAGCACGATCAAATTCGCTTTATCCATGAGGATTTTTCGCGGCTCATCGATTCCGTCGTTGCTCGACTTGCTCAGTCCTTCGACAGCTTTTTTCGTTGCAGCAGTGCCGCCACCCATGACTGTCAAATACAGATCATCCATGTAGAGAATTCGCGATTGAATTCCGGCAGGTCCAAACATCATTTTCTGGATGTTTTCCTGCATTTCCGCTTGCGGAGAACCCTCGTCAAATTCTTGTTTGACTGTCACGATGTCTGCTTTGTAGTCCCCATATGTTTCGGCATCTTTGTCAATGGTGCTGGTTTGCGTCATGCCTGGCATTTTGATTTCGTTCATCGCCTGCATACTGGCATACATGTAGTCCTTGAATTTCGCGACAGGATCCACGCGTGCAATACTTGTAGCCTGGATCATACCATCTTCTGAATCAGTCAGTGTCATGCTGCCAACCATGGTTCCAAATTTCACTTCGTCAAGCTTGGCAAACGTCTTCTTCATCTTGTCGCGAGTTTCGTCGTCGTCAGCCATGCCCGCGCTGAGGTCCATGCCCCATTTGATCATCTCCGACATTCCGCCGCTGATGCCGTAGTAAGTGAACGCTCCTTGAGGCAGTCGGACGAAGTCCGCCATGTCCGAAGTTGGCAACTCCGCAAGTTTTCGTGATGACTTCGAACCGTTTCCAAATTCGATGTACTCTTCAATTCGGACTCCTTCTGCGCCAAGTGAAACAGCGACTGTCAGAGACTTCGAATCCCGAACTCCCTGAAAGAGTTTCTCTGCCATCGCCCCGTACATTTCGATGATTGGCCCCAGATTTACGCCAGCGTCTTGCGGCACTGCAAAACGTAATTGGTTCAACCCTTCAAGAGCCTGATCGTAGGCAGTGTCAAGTTCATCACCGTAAACGCCAACGAGATGCTTGGAGTTCACGTGAATCGATAGCTCGCCCATCTCCAAAGTTTTTTTGGCATTTTCACTGATAGAACTCGCCAATGATTTTGAAGAAGCTGGAACCTCCGGAAGGTCACCTTTATCTGTGTAGAAGACATACTTGCCGTGCACTGCGGATTTGAAACCTTCGCCGAGCGCGGCCACGAAATCATCGGCATCGACAGCAGGGATCGCGAAGACAACCTGCGGTTCGGACTTGCCGTTGGAATAGGCTCCGACATACCAGTCACGAGACTGATCGACTCCCGTCATGCTTGGGTTTGAGATCGCTTGCCCAAGATTGGGTGTGATGGCTCCGCGAGCAATTTCGCCAAACCCAGGCTGAGCGCCGTTGATCAGAGCAACGATGTTTTCAGTTGTTTTGTCCGGTTCCGCCAGTCGTACGAGAACATCAACGTCACTACTGAACAGTTCGAGAGCGGAGTCTTGAGCCGATGCGGTGGTGCCTGCAACGAGGCTCAAGCCGAGCAAAAGAAGAGTACTTTTCAACATATCTATTTCACTTAGAGTTAAGGGCACTCGCTTAGAATTTGGATGGTATTCAGTAAGGTTGAGCCTTGAGAACTGAGGCGACTGCCTCAATAAGGTCTGTTGTCGCTTCGGATTGTGGAATTGTCAATGCCCTGGAATTCAGTCTGTAAGGAATCTGAAAGTTGGAGCGAAGAAAGTATCGGTGCGGATCAATATTTTTCGGTAAAGAGGGAAACTTTGGCAATACTTATTGCTTTTCCATCTTTCCTATTTTACCATTTCTGCTCGGGGTAGTTCTTTTGCACATGTTTCGAAAAGGGAATAACAAATGTTTCGGACCCATTCGTTGGCAGTATTTTGCCTTACTTTTGGCTTGTTTTTAACAGCGGATGCTCCTCAGGCAAATGCGACATGGGGATGTTTTTCTGGGGCGCGGTACTCATCGAGTTATTTCCACGATTATTACAATTACGGAGCGCGATACAGCCACCGATCATACGGTAGTTACTATGGAAATTACGGGGTAAGAGCTTATCGCGGTTACGGGTTTGGTTACAGGGGCGGTTACAGAGGACACTACGGTGGTTGGTCGACATATGCTCCGTATTCCTACACACCTGCAGTTCGCTACGTAGGGTACGGCTCGTCATACGGGGGTGGCGGATGCAATACTTGTGCGCCACAACCAGTCGTAGTGAATCAATGTGCCCCGACATGTTGCTCGGCGGGAATTGCTTACGGTCCCGGCTGCTTCTCAGGTGGATGCGGTATCAGACGCCGATGTGGGCTGCTGGGTCCATTTCGTAGAGCGCGTTACGGCTACGGGTATGGCGTTTACGGTTCATACGGTTATTCAAGCTACGGTTGGTAATTCGAATTTGAATGACCTACACTTCAGGTGTCGTTGAATTCATCGACTCAAGAGGCTGTGATGTAACGGAGCGTTCCCGTGCATCGCAGCCTTTTTCATTTTCTTGAAGTGTTCGTCTTACCAGTTTTAAAACCGTTAACTCCCACTGTTCTACTATGTCGAGTCAAAACTCTCACAACGTTCAGGTGTCACTTGGTGATCGAAGTTACGAGATCAAAATTGGCTCTGGACTTCTCGATGCGTCGGCAGAAACGATTCATGCCTGGCTTAATGCCAAGAGTGGAGCCAGAGACAATCCATCGGCGTTTTTAGTGACGGATGCGAATGTTTCCAGCTACGCAGAGAAAGTTGCTGGTAGCCTTGAAGCAGCAGGTTGGCGTACGGCGACGTTCCTGATGGAACCGGGCGAAAGTTCGAAGCGACTTGAAGTCATCTCCAAGGCATGGGATCAACTTGTTGACTTCCAGGCGGACCGCCGGACCGTTGTGATTTCCATCGGTGGCGGTGTCGTCGGTGATGCTGG
>DAOUPA010000542.1 GCA_030626405.1 Planctomicrobium sp. | reverse complement strand
CCTTTGGGGCTGAATCGCTTAACGCGACCGATTCCTGATTCCGCAGTAAACAAGACATCGCCCGGCCCCATGTCAAAATTCACGGGATTACAACAGGCGGCAAAACCTTCGATGCCTGTGCGGTCTCGTTTCCCCCAGCGCTCAATGAGTTCCCCATCAAGTGTAAACCGATTCACGCGATGCCGCGTATTTTCGGCGACAAGAAGCACGCCGTCATGAACATCCAGGTCGATATGCGAACAACATCCGAATTGCTTTTCGATCACCATCTTCGATTCACTCAGATCTCTCTTGAAGCGATAAATCACTTCGGTCGCACGCAAACTTCTTCCAGTACCGATTGCCAGGAAGAAGAATTCGTCGTTCGAAGTCAATCCACTGGCGATGACACTCCCTTGGTCCTCACCCAACATGTCGGAGAATTTGAGAATGTTTTCGAGACGACCAGTTTTGTCGAGTTGAACAACTTGCGTCCTGCCTGCAATATAAACTCTGCCGTCTGTTGCAACGTGGAGCATTTTGGGCTCAACATCGAACATCGGCCACCAGTCGACCGACTTCCTGTGCATGGGGTCGTACACTTCAATCGAGTAAGTCCGCTCGTCGGAATCCCCGACAATTTGACTTGTCGCAATCAAAAGGTTGTCATCCTGATCCATTGCCAGGGTTTCAATCTTCCCATACTCACCCAGCGGAATCTGAATCGACTCGGTCTCAACATGCGTCGTTGGAACCAAATCATCTGGAACCGACTCTTCTGGAACCGACTTATCAACATCTTGAGCCAGCAACGTTGCCGCAGAGATCGTTGCGAAAAAAAAGGCGACTCCGAAAGCAGCAAAGAACAACAATGAATACCGCATAAATACTCCAGAAAGCAAGGATCGCCTGACACCCACGAGAAAGAATGATACCAGTCCAACCCCACGAGTCGAGAAATGTTCCGAAAAAGCCGTGGTTGAGTGGTGGTTTTGCCCATTTTGAACAGTAACGGTCGGACCTGTTCCACCGGCCGAATCCAACATCGCATCCGATGGCCGGTAAAAACCGGCCCTACTTCACAGTGAATCAAACCGAATTCGATTCCCACGAATTTCACTCAACCTACCTTTACTAAATTTGTAGGAAAGTTTGTTCGTTCACGTCAGAAGAACAACTCCCGAGGGATATTGTCCAATCCATCCGTGCGGCCATCTCCCAAGATTGTACCAGCCCCTCAGATGAGAGAAAAACCCACCTTTGCCGAGGACTTGCTCCACCGTCATCCAAGACAGATCTCGCTTCACGCACAACGCAACTTCCCTCTCAAGTTCGATTCGAAACGGATCCCCGTCTGGATAGTGTTGGGCGAAAAAATGCACCATTGGATCAAAACGAAGTAGATCCTCGTCAATAATTAAAGTGACTTCTTCGAATATGGCATCAATGCTTGAATCTGAGAGTTCGGCGAGAGCAATTTTTTCAAGAGACTTGGTTTGAGATGACCAGAATTCATATGCCAATTCAGGAATAGGTGCTTCATCAATTTGAACACCCTCCACAGGAGTGGGATCTCCAAACGATCCGAGTATCGGAAATGTCCGAAGCCATTTTTGCTGTGCTTTTGAAATCATAATTCTGCTGATGACAAGAACTACCTCTGGTGGTCGATCTACTTACTCCGACTTCACTTCAATTACTTCACGAATAAATCTCGGTTGGTCGGTCGTGATGGAGTCGAATTTGAAGTTCTTGAACGTGTGTGCCGGGACTTCGCCATTGATGGTCCAGACGTGGAGTTCGACTCCGGCGTTACGAATGGCGTTGACGAAGCATTGGTCAATGACGAGGAGGTTTCCGTTTGTGCCGAGGCCGGTGGCGCCGGTTCGCTTGAGTGATTCCAAAACCTCTTCAACGCTTGGCTTCCAGGAACTCAGTTTTGTTTCCTGTTTGTAGCTCGTTAGCCAGCTGGCTTTGTACTGCGGCATCACTTTTCGGCACTCTGTGATCACGGCTTCGTTGAAACAGATGATCACGATTTGCTCCGGCTTGAGGCCTGATTCTTCAAGCTGTGGTTTGATGACCGGAACGATTTCCGGACCGCACTTGATTTCGACGAAAATCTTTTTACCTTCCGGAATGATCTCCAGAACTTCCACCAAAGTGGGGATTTGTTCGCCAGCATATTTTTCATTCTTCCAGGTGCCGACGTCGAGCGAGCGTAACTCTTCAAAAGTTGCATCGGCGATCGTCAGTTCTTTTTTGCCAGAGGTAACTTTCTTCGTGGTCTTATCGTGAAAGCAAACGACCCGACCATCTTTCGTTAAGTAGAAATCCCCTTCGATGGCATCAGCTCCTTCTTCCCAGGCGAGTTTGAACGATGCCAGAGTGTTTTCCGGGGCTTCATGAGAAGCACCACGATGTGCCACAATGAACTGACCTTGTGTGACCGTGGAACAAAGTAGCATCAGACAGGGCAGGAAGTACTGAAACGCAATTCGCATGGGTTGAACTCTTTGAAGTGATTGTCGGCTAACAAAAAGAAAAGTGAAGCATCATCGTTCACGCTACTGTTGCGTTTTATTGTATTCAAAGAAAGTGAAACGCAAAAGCGTTTAGCGGTACACTTGAAGTGTACCGCTAAGCGTTTGCGCAGTCATTCGCGAGAAATTCTGTAAATCCCAAAGAAAGTCTGTCACCAATTCGGTTCCAGTCGCCACTTGTTTACGAACAGTAGAACAATGAGAATTCAATAAACGGAGGTGATCATGTCGACATCGGATTGCAACAAAGCCAGTCCGAAATCGGCAATTTTCACCATCGGCATCCCCGACGGGAGAGGATACCCCTCGGGAGGGTCGACAAGGATCAGGTTGGCGGGTTTGATGTCTCGATGCACAACATGATTGGTCGCTGCGTGTGCAAGTCCCGCCGCCGCCTGCCGAATGAGTCCGGGTGATGTTGCCTCATCGAAGGGACCATTCTTCTTGATTCGAACGCTCAAGTCTTCTCCGTCGACCAATTCCAGTGCGAGGTAGAAACGTCCTCCATGTCGTCCAAAATCGAAAGCAGTAATGATGTTTGGATGACGCAACTGCCCGATGGTTTGCGCCTCGCGTTCGAAGCGATGCAGTGCATTCTGATCGCCCATGCGGCTGACGAGAATGGTTTTAATGGCGACTTGCCGACGAAGGTTGAGTTGCTCGGCTCGGTAGACAACACCCATTCCTCCCTGACCAAGTAAGGACTCGATTCGGTAGCCGGGAATCACGTCTTCAGGATTGCAGAGAGTTTTGGCAGCATCAACCTGCGTCGCGCTCAAAGCTCCAGAATTCAACACGAAATCCGCCGCAGTCTGTTCGCTCTTCAGCGACTCTGGAAGCAATTCCGAGGACTGTTCGGTGGTGATGAAACCAAGTTCAACTGCAACCGAAAAAACTGACTTGTCGCCGTCTCTGGTGGAATGTCGTTCATGGACGGTCAGTGTTTGAATTCAAATGCCAGAGCCAAGCAGGGTCCGCTTGGCGGACCACATGGATGGACAGTGTCATCTCGGTCCGCACAGCGGACCCTACAGTGTCAGGGTTCATCGCGCTCGACACGTCTTGAGGTTCTTCAGTCGATTGGAATCCATCTAGTTTCTCTAGAATGACCGTTGTGGCAGGGCGGTCGCCCCAGTGAGCATCCACATAGGCATAGAGCACTTGTCCATCGGGTGAAATAATATACGTCGCTGGTTTTGATAGATCTTTACGAATGCCAAGCCGGTTGACGGCTGTCAACTCGACATCAAAGACAACCGGAAAAGGGATTGCCCGATTCGGGTCGACGAGTCGTCCGCGAGCATCGGCAAGGAAACTGTCCAATTTTCTCTGATCGCCTTTCGCTTCGACCGGATAAACAATGACAACCTCGGCGTTTCTCTCTTCGAATTGTTCATAGTCGCGGATGTAATGTGCCGTCTGAGTCGAGCAATACGGACATATCGGAGATGTATTCCCACGCGTCACAACCAAGACAACGTTTCTGTCTTTTCCGAGATCCCGCACAGAGGTTTATTGACCATCTGCCGCAGTGAGCATCAAATCGTAAAGCCCCACGTCCGGAACAGCTTGTGAGTCGGCTGTGTCGAGGAATTGAATCCGACGAGATGCGTACCCCTGTAACTGGCCGGGTTCGCCATCAGCCGAACCATTTTGTTTTTAACCGCACCCCCACAGTCCGCATCCGCACAAGACTGCAAGGAAAACCAGGCACATGCCTTTTAAACTGAGTTTCATTCCGTTTCTCGACACGACCACACTCTTGCATATTCGACACAAAAGTTTCAACGATGACTCGTCGAACGGTCACACTCAACATCAAGCGTTGCCATCAAGCATCCGCTCAACAAACAACTGGCTCGCACCAACTACGCTTCTTCGGCTTCTTTAGCTTCTTCTTTAGCTTCTGGTT
>DAOUPA010000564.1 GCA_030626405.1 Planctomicrobium sp. | reverse complement strand
ATGAAGTTGATTGCGATACCGAGGTATCTTCCTTCGCAACCCGATATTGGCGGATCTGATCTTTTTTACCGCATGAAAAGAGCAGTAGGCAGAGCAATAGAGGAATGAAGCGTTTGTTCGCCATGGGAAATCGTTCGGTCATAGTTCATTTTTTGCGTAACCGTTGAAGACGCATAGGTTTTCAATGATTACAAATGGAGAGGGACGGTGCCGGTCTCTGAGGTTGGACGCTAGAACCGGGCGTGGACCACGGGGAATTATAGTCGCCTCGATTCTGGAAAGTACACGCGAGAGATCAAGAAATTGTGATCCATATCGCATTCTCAACAAAGACAATCCATTTTGAAAACCGCCCTTCTTACTGTCTCGTTGACCGTCATTGACCGAACAACCGGACTCTTTGGTCGATTCAGCAGCCAATTCTAGACAATCGATGCCATTTGAAGGTGGATTATGTCGATTTAATAATTGGAGACTATCATTTTCACTGATGAGTTGTCTCGATCTTACCAACCTCATAAATCTACTTAATTGGATGGGTTCGATAATGATTCGTGATGAAAATCGCTCTCGACGTCAATTTCTAACAAGCACAGCCGCCGTGGCTTTCTCTCTTGGAGCAGGTGCAATCGTCGGCAAATCTTTGTTTGCCGATCCGACCCAACTTGCGTTAAGAGTGGACAAAGCACCTGAATCGCACCCGTTGATTCCTGCACTTCAAATGGGAACCGCTGCTCTCAAAACCCTTGAAGCGGTCGAAGATTACACAGCGACGTTCACCAAGCGTGAAATGATCGGGCAAAAACTTGTCGACACGCAGATGGAGATGAAATTCCGACACAAGCCTTTCAGTGTTTACCTGAAATTCATCAAGCCATCTATCGGACGTGAAGTTCTTTATGTTGCTGGTCAAAACAACAGCAAAATCAAAGCTCACGACGTTGGGTTCTCCAGCCTGGCAGGAACCTTAACCCTTGATGTCGACGGAAGTTTCGCAATGGCGGACAACCGGCATCCTATTACAAAAATCGGAATGCATAACTTGATCTCCATTGTCCTCGAACAGTGGTTGGCAGAAACAAAAATGTCAGACATGACTGTCAATTTTTACCCGAAAGCACGGATCGGAAAGGTCTCTTGCAAGGCGATTGAGACTTCTCACCGCAGCCAAGAATCAGGTGCAAAGTACTCAATGACAAGACTTTATGTTGATTCCAGCACTGGTCTTCCAATTCGAGTTCAGCAATTCGATTTCCCTCAGAAGAACAAGAAGAAGGCTGAGTTGGTTGAAGATTACTTGTACAGCAATGTCCAGACGAACGTCGGTTTAAAAGACTCAGATTTCAGTACGAGCAATCCTAAGTATGGATTTTAAAGTGAGATGACAACTCATCTATTGGGTTGCCAAACTTAGGTATAAAAAACAGGTCGCAGAGTTCGAATGGACTCTGCGACCTGTTTTTGTTTAGTTTTAAGCTGCTCTGGCCTATCGGAGGCTAATTGCTGGAAAAAAAGGGACAACTCCTTCCCTTTGAATCCTGCTCAGCAGCATCTTACTCTTCTTCTTCCGGAACTGGAGCGCCTTCGGTGATTGTCTCTTTGATAGGCTGGATAAAGTAGAGTCTTTTTGTGCTGCGATTCCGCAGAGCAGTCAGCTTTTCTTCTGCTTTATCTCTTTCATCGTAGGCGAAACGACCTTCTTCCTTGAGAGTTCCGCTGAAAACTCCCCAGTAGATTTTTTTGCGTTCGACCGCTTTTGTTTTTCGCTTGCGAGTCGTCTTCGCTTTTTTGCGAGTGGCCTTTTTCTTGGTTGCCTTCTTCTTGGTCGCAGATTTACCAAGTTTTTCAGCGGCTTCCGCTTCAAGTCGTTTTTGAAGAATTCGAGATGCCATGCCGGTTCCCAGTTAGGCAATGATTGATCGCTGCGGACTCGGAATTATCATCCTCGGCTCGATTATTGGGCTGCTAAACCCTCAGGAACAAACAGAGTTGCCTGCAATCGAAAAACAAGGTTGAGTCCGCAAAGTTGGTGAACTTTTCCGAGCCGCGTAGTGTCTCAATTTTTATGCAGAAGTCAAACGACTACCAAGAGTTCCTTCTGCATTCGAGAAGGCTGTTGATTTCGTAAGATTCACCGGATGCTTGCTCCTATGCCACAAAACGGATCGAAGTCATCACCTGTGAATCGAAATATTGCGAGAAAGCCTCTGAAAAGTTGAAAACGTGTGACAACTTCACAAAAGTTTATCACGGACATTGACGATTGAAAAAAGTCGATCTAAACTCCCGGCTTAGCGAGGGGCCGTAGCTCAATTGGTTAGAGTATCGGACTGTCGATCCGAAGGTTGCGGGTTCGAGTCCCGTCGGCCTCGCTTAAAACACCCACTGTTCAATTGAACAGTGGGTGTTTTTTTATGACGGGTCACAAAGCTGAACGTTTTGCCGTACACTTCGAGTGTACGGTGAACCTGCAACAAAGATTGTCACGCTTTTCACATAGAATTGAATTTCTGACAACGGCTCGACTTCACACCGATGGTTTCTTCGATTTTTCACTCCCTGTTAATGCCTGACCTATTGCAGATGATTCTGGAAAAGGACCGGCTCGGGATGCGCGAGTTCTGCGAGGCACTGTTTCCCGGCGTTGTCGCTGAAATGCTGGAGGATCTCGAACCATCGCAAGCTTGGGAAGTGTTGCAGTCTGCTTCAGCCTCTGATCAGGCAGAGATTTTCCCGTTCTTTTCAATCCACTTTCAAGTCGAACTGGTTGACCTGATTGGGCGACAGCCGCTCTCGAAAATCATTGAGAATATGTCGCCGGACGACCGCGTCGACTTGCTCGAACGGATGGACCCTGAGCACGTTGAAAGTATTCTTCGTCTGGTTGCTCAGGCTGAACGGAGCGACATTCGCAAACTGCTTTCTTACCCGGAGGATAGCGCAGGCTCGATCATGACGACCGAGTATGCCTCTTTGCCGGTGGGCATCACCGTCCAAGAGGCACTCGAACAATTGCGGGTTCAGGCTCCCAGCCGGGAGACGATTTATTACATCTATATCATTGATAAAGGGCGGCACCTTCTTGGATTCGTAACGCTGCGGGAACTAATCCTTGAGAAGCCAACGAACCAACTCGATTCCATCATTCAGCGGGATGTGATTTCTGTCCGTGTCGATGACGACCAGGAACTCGTCGCGAATGAGATTGCCCGCTACGACTTCATCGCAATCCCAGTCGTCGACAATCAAAACCGCCTTGTGGGCATTGTCACTCACGATGACGCTGCCGATGTCATGCAGGAGGAAGCGACCGAAGATGCGCATCTTGCTGGTGCGGTGCAACCTCTCGAAGATGGATACATTGCAACCCCGTTTTTCGAACTAGCGTGGAAGCGAGGAGGCTGGCTGGTTGTTCTCCTTGGCGCGGCGTCAGTCACTGCGCAACTTCTCAACTATCTGGAAACGGAGAGTACTGCGACGTGGATGGTGCTCTTCCTCCCAATGGTTCTCGCCAGTGGTGGGAACGCTGGATCTCAATCGGCGACGCTGGTGATTCGAGCGCTTGCTCTTGATGAAACAAAAGGAAAGGTCTCTTGGATTGCATGGCGGGAGATTCGGATCGGAGTATTGTTAGGAACCGTCTTAGCGCTGCTTTCGTTTCTGGTTGCTCACTGGATGGCCGGAAGAGAAGCCTCGCTGATTGTGACCTTGACCGTCTTTTGTGTTGTTGCTGCCGGGACATTGGCGGGAGCGATGCTGCCATTAGCTTTAAAAAGATTGGGAATGGACCCGGCATTCATGTCGACCCCCCTGATCGCCGCACTGAGTGACATGCTCGGAGTCTTTATTTACTATGGGGCTGCGAGCTTGGCGATGAATATGATATCCTCGTGAGTGGAATGAGGGTGGTGTGGCGATTCGATTGTCAGAGATGCTCTACATCGGCGTCAATCGAATTTAAATTTTGTATACGACGCTCTGTCAGAGATGGCACCAAGCGATTATTGAAAATCAAATTGATGGGAGAGACACATGTTTCGGCGGATTTCGTTCTACATGCCTGCCTATTGCCTGTTTGCGTTGTCAATGACGATTCAGGCAAATGCTCAAGGAAAAAAACCTTCCGTGGCAGAGATTCAGTCGCTCGACCTCAAGGCAGAAAAGGCT
>DAOUPA010000785.1 GCA_030626405.1 Planctomicrobium sp. | reverse complement strand
GATGGTCGGTTCGGTGCTGCTTTGGAGTCGTTCGCTGGGTTCCCAATCATTGATGAACGCCACGGGATGCTCGTGAAAAACAGCCCCGCGTTAACACCCGCTGGTGCCTTCACAATTGAGATGTGGGTCAGTCCTGGTGAAAAGGTCGAGAACTATCGCGGTTCGGTTCTCATGGACAAAAAATATATTCCGACCGGACATACTGACTACATTCTTTCCATTGAAGGCCGCAGCAGCGATGCACTTCAAACACTGAAAATCGAATTGGGCTTCGGGCAAAAGTCGGTCAGTTGGTACTCCGACCGAATTAGTTTCGAAGCCGGAAAGTGGTATCACATTGCGTTCACATACGATGGAGCAGGCACCGGCGAATTCTTCGTCAATGGACAGCTTCGTGGTAGTCGTACTGAAGAAGGCGTCGGCAGCCTCGCCGCCGGCAAGCGAGGGTTATCAATCGGTGACCGTATGGGAAGTAACTACCGAGGCTTTCCAGGTCGAATTGATCAAGTACGAATTTCAAACGGTGTCCTTGAATTCCGTCCAGTTCGTATTGAACGAATCTCTGATCGGCAAACTTTTGTCCGTATGGAAAAAGATGCCGATCTGAAATTTCGAATCACAAATTTGAAACGCGAACCGCTCAGCAAAGCCAATGTGAGCTTGTCTATCGACACTGAACCACCACGGACTGTCAAAGTTGAGAAGTTGGCCTCTGGTAAGTCGAAGGATCTTCCGTTTGCCCTCGATTCTCGAATGCGTCCTGACAATTATCGGGTCTCGGCAAAATTAACGACTCTGGACAAAGAGCCGTTCACCGTCAGTGAAACATTTCCGATCACGATTGTTGCACGAAAACTGCCGAATGAATTCCCGATTCTGATGTGGGGCGGTGGACTGGACGAAATCGACCGTATGAAGGAAATCGGTTTCACTCACGCACTTGGTCCTCGTTCAAATTATCCAAGCATCTTTAAAGCGGGAAAACCCATCGCGGCGAACCTTCCAGAAAAGTTGAAACATACTCGCCAACAGTTGGATGCAGGTCTTGCCGCCGGAATCACGTTTACCGCTCAGTCGTCACCGGGAACCTACTTAAGATCCAACGAAAAGTACCAACGCGTCGATCGCGATGGCAAACCATACTCTGGTGGGCGTGAAGATGTTTGTGCATCAATTCCAGAACTTCGTGACTACGTTTACAACGTCGGTGTCTCACTCGCTCAAAGCTATGGCGACATGCCTGCGTTCGGTGGAGCACTGCTTCATACGGAAGTGCGTGGTCATTCGCGTCCTTGCTTTCATCCACACGATTACGCTGCCTTCAAAATGGCGACTGGTTTCGACATTCCTGCGGAAGTCGTCAACCAGCGCGGTGTCGACTACAAGAGACTTAAGGATTTCCCCAAGAACAGAGTCATCGCGGACAATGACCCCATCTACAACTATTACCGCTGGCAGTGGAAAGAGGGCGATGGCTGGAACGATTTGAATTCGACTTTAGATCGAGGAATGAAAACT
>DAOUPA010000605.1 GCA_030626405.1 Planctomicrobium sp. | reverse complement strand
GTGAGTTGTTGATCTGAGCTTCGTGCCCATCATAGAACCAGCCGTCTTCGTGGTATTTGATGTGGAAGTAGATGCCGGAGTTGCCGCCATCGTTGATCATCACATCCGCTTTCAGTTCAAAGTCTTTGACCTGTTCTTTCATGTAGTACAAGTGACTTCGCTCGCCGTTGCCGACAATTACGCCATCTTTGACTGTCCAGTTGTCTGGCCGTTCGTTCGCCTTCCAGCCGGCGAGGGTCTTGCCGTCAAACAGGCTGACCCAGCCATCGCTTTTGTTGTCATCAGCCGTTGCCGTTGAAACAACAAGTAATGAGCAAGCCATTGTGAATAAAATTGCGTTCTTCATACTGTCCTTCTCCTTTTCATGAGTGTTTGTGAATCGTCGTCTTATTCGCTGTTTTATTTGGCTCCCAGCAGTTCCCGCATGGCCGACATCAACACGGCTTCGACTTCGGGAGC
Organism: Planctomicrobium sp.; assembly: GCA_030626405.1. Lineage (GTDB taxonomy): Bacteria > Planctomycetota > Planctomycetia > Planctomycetales > Planctomycetaceae > Thalassoglobus. The sequence continues at coordinate 3,299 of DAOUPA010000605.1, read as the reverse complement.
GGTGTTCGATGGTGGGCCGACTTCGTATCCGCCTTGCGAATACGCGACTCCCGTACCAATGTAGCCTGGTCCGTGGTCACTGTAGGCAGCCATGCAAATAAACAAATCAGGCCGCATCTGTTGGGCGGCAAGTTGGTATTCGATGAATAACTCACCCGGCATGTGCAGAATGCGCGTTGAGCCAATTTGCAAACAGCCAATCGTTATTTTGTGTCCCGCTTCGTGGCGATTCATCCAGGCGAGTCGACGACACGCGCGGATGAGGTCATGCTGACTGCTCTTCGAATTGGTCAGTACATCCATGAAATCCTTCTTGTCCAGGGACTTCTTCAGCGGAAGCTGCACCGCGCGAGTCGTCCATTTCACTTCCTCGGCAGTCACCGGCGTCTTCTTCATCTCGTTCCAGGCAGTTGTCATCCCGACTGCCAGACGTTTGCTCAGAATTGCACGATTTTCGGTTGCTCCATCATTGTATTTGCCTGCTGCGATGTTGCCGCCAGCCCCGTTGAAATGCAAATGAGCAACTTGGGGCAAAGCCTCTTCGCGTGAAGATCGCGCCAGGCCAACCGTATCGGCACTGACGCCGCCTCGACCATAATAACTCTGCGGGTGCGAGGCATAATACGTCAGTGAAACGAGTGGCGTCTCTTCATCCCAAAAGCTGATCAATCGGACATTTGGATCGATGGTCCCTTCTGGCTCAGCAATTGCGTTGTCATTGCGGGTGGAACTGCCTCGCCAGTATTTGATTTTCCCGTCCGGTCCAATGACACGACGATTCGAGGCAAATTTTTCGACTTTGCCTTTCCCGTATCCGATGTGTGAGACGCGTCGCGGTGTCTTCAGAGCAACGCTGGCTGCCTCGGCGGTTCTGTGGATTGCGTCTCTGGCAAAGGCTTCGCCGAACATCATCCCTGGATGACCATGCGCAGCCAAAATCTCTGCGGCAGTAAAGTCCACGCCTGGCGCATCGTGTTGATGCACCACATGCACACTCACACGGTCGGACGTCGTTCCGACCGCGTCTGCGAGGGCTTCGCGCCACGTATCATGTGTGCCGTTTGAAATCGCAACCCAGTCAATCACGCACAACACGATTGGCTTTTCATCCGTCAGAAGGATCAATCCACGAGCGCTGAGCGGATCGACAACCCGCTCCACAGGCCTCACAAATCCATAGCAAAGAGGATTCCCCACCGGCGGTGTTACATCGCACTGGTATGTCGCGATCCTCAGCGGATGCTTTGCTTTCAGTTTATTCTGAGCGCAACATGGACTGACCAAAAATGCCGTCAGGAGTATGGCGTTCACGCGGAGACGAATAGGTAGCATGTGAGGTTCTCTACTTTTCTGGATGTGGTTCATTTGATTTCACCGCACTATGTCAGCTTGTGTTGAGAAGTTTTCCGGCTTCTCTAGGCATGTTAATTCTGCACTGCCTTTGGTTTATTCAACGGTTCCTTCTCCTCGATGCGATACAGATGAGTGTCACTTCTCAGAAATAGAGCACCATCATCCACGGCGGGTGATGCCCGCAAGGTGCCGTCCAGTTGATTAGTTGCCAAAGTTTTGAATTCCTTGCCTGCGGACAACACGGTTGTTTTACCATCGCGGTTACAGAAATAGATGTGATCGCGAACTACGATAGGTGAGGCGTCATAGTTACCGCCGAGTCGTTCACGCCAGTGTTCTTTGCCAGTCAGGGCATCGACACAGGCCGCCACACCTCCATTGTCGATGACATAGAGTTCCTGACCGACTAAGAGTGGTGACGGGACATGCGCGATTCCTTTGGAGCGTTGCCAGACAATCTGATCTTCTCTCAGCTGACCTTTGCCGGGGAGGAGGGCGAAGACACAGAAATGGTCCTGAGCGATGGAACCGACAATGTAAAACAGACCATTTCCGTACGAGGGTCGCCCAACGAGAGAGAAGCCATCGTAAGGCATCCACCAGATTTCCTTGCCGGTCTTGAGATCATACGCGGCGACATGATCGGAGCCGGTGCTCACGAGTTGCGGGACGCCGTTAATGGACTGAATCAGCGGGGTGGAATAAGCCATCTTCGCGATCGCCCTTTTCTTAGCGGCGGCTTCGAGGTGGGCGCGTGGTTGCTTCCACCTGGTCTTTCCCGTCCGCTTGTCGAGTGCTGCCAGAAACTGATTGTCAGTGCCATCGCAAGTGAGAATCAGCAAGTCTTCGTGGAGAATCGGCGAACTGCCTGCCCCTTGAAATGCGATGTATTTGAATTCCGTGTTCTTCCAAATGATCTTGCCTGCAGTGTCCAGGCAGACGGTCCCATGTGGACCGAAATGGACATAAACGTTTTTGCCATCAAGTACGGGCGTCGGTGAGGCAAATCCGTTCGTTTTATGATGAGGTCCAGGATCATTTGTTTGCAACACTTCGACATCGTGCAGGAGTTGACCACTCGTCTTGTCAAAGCAGATGGCATGGAGAGATTTGCCATCGTCTTTAGCGCTGGTCATCCAGATTTGATTCCCGGCGATCACTGGCGAAGATAACCCTTCGCCAGGGAAAACAGATTTCCAGGCGACGTTCTTCTCTTCACTCCAATGAATCGGGATACCTTCTTCCTCGGAATGACCCTGACCATCCGGTCCACGGAATTGCGGCCAGTCGGCAAACAAGCGCCCAGACAGGAGGAGCACGTACAGAAAGCAAGGAAGGGTTCGGTTCAAAAATGTATGTTGTGATACTTGTCTCATGGAGATTTTATCTTCAGATGTCATAATGGTCTCCGGTTTCGGAAGTCTGTTGCTCAAGAGTGAACGGTTCTTGCGTTTAGGTTAAACCCTATTCATTAAAAAATCATCCAGCACACGCTTCCCCGTTTCTGCTCCCGCCATTGGATCGGGATGTTCCCAAAGATCGATGTCCAGCCAACCAGTATAGCCGCCGTCGAGAAGTTGGTTCAGCATCGCTTGCCAGTCCATTGAGCCTTCACCGAAGGTGAGATGGGTCGAACTGTGTGATTCAAAGTCACTGCAAGTCCCATCGTTGCCGCACAGGTGCGTGTGACCAACGAATGGCAACAGTTCTTGAACAAGTTTCAGCGGCTGCCCGTGAGTGAAAACGTTGAGATGAGCAAAATCGCAGATCGCTTTTAGATAGGGCGAGTTCACTCCGCGAAGGATCTTGAACCAGATGTCCGGCGTGTTGACTTGCTGTACTGGTTCCGCTTCGAGACAAAGTGGAATTCCGGCCCCGGCTGCCAGTTCCGCACATTGTCCATAGACATCGACCATGTGGTTGATCGCCGCGTCACTCGGGCCGCT
>DAOUPA010000256.1 GCA_030626405.1 Planctomicrobium sp. | reverse complement strand
GATTATTCGACCCCGCCTGCTTGAGATGCTTCGCACAAGCCCTCCGTTTCTCAAGCCAACTTCCTCCGACTATTCAATTTGCTTCAGGTGTCTCTGTGATACGTGTCCGTTGCCGACATTGCGGTTCCCGGTTTCAACTTCACGCCAAAGATGCGGGGAAGAAAGGGTACTGTCCAAATAGGGAATGCCGTCAGCCGTTTCGAGCCCCTTCGACAAGTTCGGATGTTCCCAGAAAGCCGAAGCCAAAATCTCCCCGACAGGTCCCTCAAGTCGGACGAAAGCGAAAGAAAAGCCGACGCGGGATTAATTACCCTGCCTGGGGAGTATCGACACTGGGTGTACTGATCTTTTTGGGTGTTCTTACTGCCTGGTTACGAAGTGGTGACGAACCGATTGAAGTCCAAAATTCTGTTGTTGCAGCGGAAGTCATTGCCCCTCTTCCCCAGATGGATTTCGCCAAGGAAGTCAAACCGTTTTTTCAAACGTACTGCATCGATTGCCACAGTGCGGACTCTCAAGAGGGAGACTTCAGTTTTGATAAGTACGCAAACATAGCGGCGATCAAAAGTGATCGAGAAATTTGGACGAAAGTGCTGAACCACCTTCGTTTGAGCGCCATGCCTCCCTCAGATGCTGATCATCCTTCTGATCAAGATCGAGAGAAAATCGTTGACTGGATCGACCATCAACTCTTCTACGTCGACTGTTCCGTCCCGCACGATCCTGGTCGAGTCACCGCCCGACGTCTCAATCGAACGGAATACAACAATACCGTCCGAGACTTGCTGGATATCGATTTCCAACCGGCGAATGATTTTCCATCGGACGATGTTGGCTACGGCTTCGATAACATCGGAGATGTCCTTTCGGTCCCACCTCTGTTAATCGAAAAATACTTAAACGCCGCCGAACAAGTCGCCTCGAAAGCGATCCCGGTTCAGCATCCCGGTTTCTTCAACAAGCGAGCTTTAGGAAAGGAACTCAAGGAAGAAGGCGCGGCTTCGGGACGCGGAAACGGAATCAAGGTGATGACCTCTCGCGGAAGAGTTCTTCACAATTTCAACTTCCCAGCCAATGGAACCTACCGTGTAAAAATCGACGCGATGGCGGATCAGGCGGGAGATGAACTCGCGAAGATGCAAGTTCAACTCGACGACAAGACCCTGAAAACAATCGACATCAAGGATCACAAGAAGAAAAATGAAATCGTTTTCGAATTCGAAAGCAGCGCCGGCGAACACAATGTGTCTGCTGCGTTCTTGAACGACTTCTATGACCAGAAAGCAAAAGGTGGAAAGGATCGTAACCTGTACGTTCGCTTTATCGAAGTCGAAGGACCGCTTGGTCTCCCAGAGTCTGTGCAGTCAGACTATGCCCTTCTGCGAGTCTTTCCAGACAAGAAAAATTCAGTCGCGCAGGCCGCACAGAAGAACCTTCAAGAATTTCTTCCGAGGGCTTTTCGTCGTTCCGTTGACGATGTCGAGATTCAGAAATACGTCGGTCTGATTGAGATGGCATCCGAACGCGGAGCCTCTTTCCCAGCCGCGATGCGAATCGGTTTACAGGCAATCCTTGTCTCACCACACTTCTTGTTTCGCATGGAAGATGGACGGCAAACGATCGGATCAGCGGAACAACTCAATGATTACGCGTTAGCGTCACGACTCTCCTACTTCCTTTGGAGTAGTTTACCGGATGAAGAACTCTTCGAACTTGCGAATGAGAATCGGTTGCATGAACCCGGAATCCTCAAAGAGCAAGTTCAGCGGATGCTCAGTGACTCAAAGACGAACGCCTTAGTCGAAAATTTTGCTGGTCAGTGGTTAGGACTTCGTAAGTTATCAACGAACGATGTCTCTCCAGACACGACGTTATTTCCGGAATTTACTGAAGAACTTCGCAGCGATATGTGGAAGGAAACAGAACTCTTTTTCGGATCGGTCGTACTGGAAAATCGGAGCATCTACGATCTACTCGATGGTCGCTTTTCTTTCCTCAACGAAAGGCTGGCAAAGCTATACGGAATCGACGGAGTTGAAGGCGAAAAATTTCAGAGAGTCGAATTCAAAGATGATCGGCGTATGGGAATTTTGACACATGGGAGTGTTCTCACTCTGACCAGCTATCCAAACAGAACGTCACCGGTCAAACGAGGACAGTGGGTTTTGGAAAACCTTCTGAACGACGCTCCGCCTGATCCACCTCCGACCGCACCTGCCTTGGAAGAAACACAGAAAACGAATCCGGGCTTGTCGTTCCGCCAGCAGTTAGAGATTCACCGCAAGGATCCCGGTTGCCATTCCTGTCATGTGATTATGGATGAAATTGGTTTTGGGCTTGAGAATTTTGACGCAATTGGTCGCTGGCGAACAAAAGATGGGAAATTCGATATCGATTCTTCCGGAACCATGCCCAGTGGAGAGTCATTCTCCGGGCCGAAAGAAATGATTGCAGTTCTTCGCAACCGCAAGGGGCAATTTGGACGATGTTTGACAGAGAAGCTGATGACCTATGCTTTGGGGAGAGGGCTGGAGTACTATGACCGCTGTGCCATCGATGATGTCATGGCGCAACTCGAACAGGACGACCGCTTTATGACGCTAGTCTTAGGCATCGTCGAGTCCGCACCTTTCCAGATGCGGCGAAATAGCGAATAATAGACAGGTTGTGACAGAGTTAAGCAAATTACGCGATACCTGAGATCACAGAAGAGACCATCGCGAAAGCGAGATAGAATTGAAGACAGAAACACTCTCACACAGGTGAAAACATGCAGCCGATTTCGCGAAGAACAATGATCCAAGGCGTGGGCGCCACGCTTGCCCTGCCGATTTTAGATGCCATGCTTCCGAACACAGCATGGGCAGCGCCTGAGCAATTGGCACAGACTCGAATGGGATTTGTCTTCTTCCCGAACGGGGCGATCATGAAAGACTGGACGCCAACCGACATTGGAGAGAAGTTTGAGTTACCGAAAACGCTCAAGCCTCTTCAAAGCCACCAGTCAGAGTTGCTGGTCCTCTCTGGCCTGGCACAAACTAAGGCCCGTGCGAATGGAGACGGCGCAGGCGATCACGCTCGAACCTCTGCCGCTTTCCTCACAGGGGCGCAACCAAAGAAGACCAGCGGCGCGGACATCCACGCCGGGATATCTGTCGATCAAGTCGCCGCATCCAAAGTTGGTCATCTCACCAAGTTGCCATCACTCGAAATCGGAATCGAAGCAGGGCGACAAGCAGGCCGCTGCGACTCCGGTTACAGTTGCGCGTACGTCTCGAACATTTCATGGAAAAGCCCCACGACGCCGATGGCGAAAGACGTCAATCCGAAGCTCGTCTTCGAGCGAATGTTCGGTTCTGGAGAAGATCGAAAAACAACGCAAGAACGAAACTTCTATCGCAAAAGCATCCTCGACTTCGTCGCCAGTGATACTCAAAATCTGAAGAAAAAACTGGGCGCCAGTGACAAACGAAAACTCGACGAATACTTCGCCAGTGTTCGAGAAATCGAACAGCGTATTGAACGTTCGCAAACGGAAGCCGAACTAGCTCGGCCGGATGTCGAAATTCCAGAGGGGACACCTAAAGATTGGGCAGAGCATGTGCGGATGATGTACGATCTGATGGTCCTCGCTTTTCAAACAGACACGACGCGCGTTTGCACATTCATGCTGGCGAATGCTGGCAGCAATCGCAGCTTCAAAGAAATTGGAGTCAACTCAGGTCATCATCAAATTTCGCACCACCGAAACGAAGAAGACCTCGTTGCCCATCTTCAAAAAATCGATGAATACTCAGTCAAGCAGTTTGCCTACTTCCTTGAACGCATGAAGAGCGTCAAAGAAGGGGACGGCACTTTGCTCGACCATTCAATGCTGCTTTACGGTTCCGCAATCAGCGATTCTAACCGCCACACGCACCACGACCTGCCAATTCTGTTCGCTGGCAAGGGAAGTGGAACAATCAAAACGGGCCGACACGTTCAGTACGAAAAAGAAACTCCGATGAACAACCTGTTCCTCTCCATGCTCGACCGCATGAATGCCGGCGTCGATCAATTCGGCGACAGCACCGGTAGAGTGGAACAACTCAGTTAGTGCAGAGTTGATGTGGAATTCAACTCGAACGCTTTTTAACCGGACACTTTAAGTGTCCGGCAAAACATTCAAAACTTTTTTGACATGAAGCTCATCACTTCATGAGTATCGAAATCCCGTAAATGTTCTAAACTGCGCCAGCATTCATTTTTTCGACACTCCTATTGCTTGTAAGGCGCACAATGGCTTTCTCCACAACTCTTCTCGATAGTGATCGAGCGGATCTTTATCAGATTCAAACTCATGCGCCTGGTCCGGCTGGCGAGTTGCCGCTTGATGAGAAGATGCTACGGAACCAACCGAGCGGCGACCTCTTCGGGTTGACGCAAAGTGCTGGGATGGGTTGGGATCCGAATCAATTGCTGCGGGATCAAGTCTTGATCCTCAGTACCATGGGGGGCATTCGCGCGGAAGATGGTCACCCGATTGCGCTGGGATATCACACCGGGCATTGGGAAGTCGGGCTCCTGATGCAGGAAGCGGCGAATGTTCTGAATGAAAACGAATGCCTGCCGTTTGCCGCGTACGTTTCCGATCCGTGTGATGGTCGCTCACAAGGGACGACCGCCATGATGGACAGCCTTGCCTATCGCAACGATGCGGCGGTCGTGATGAAACGTCTGATCCGTTCTCTGCCGACTCGCAAAGGAGTTGTAGGAGTCGCCACATGCGATAAAGGCTTGCCAGCGGCGATGATGGCCTTGGCGGCTCAGCACGATCTCCCATGTGTGATTGTGCCCGGTGGCGTGACACTTCCCCCAACCAGCGGAGAAGATGCAGGAAAGGTTCAAACCATCGGAGCACGTTTTGCCCATGGCGAAATTGACCTTCAACATGCTGCTGAAATGGGCTGTCGCGCTTGCGGGTCCGCCGGTGGAGGATGTCAGTTTTTAGGAACAGCGGCAACGTCTCAAGTTGTCGCCGAAGCGATGGGACTTTGCCTGCCGCACACAGCGCTCGCACCATCTGGGCAACCGGTCTGGACCGATGGGGCCACACGATCAGCAAAGGCAATCGTGCAAATGATCGCCGACGGCACCACGATGCGAGACATCCTCACCGCCGATGCGATCCACAACGCGATGGTGGTTCACGCCGCCTTTGGTGGATCCACAAACTTGCTGCTGCACATTCCAGCGATCGCCTTTGAAGCAGGTCTCCAGAGACCGAGTGTTGAAGACTGGAATAAAATCAACCGCATGACACCACGCATCGTGGATGTTCTTCCAAATGGTCCGGTCGGACATCCAACGGTCCAGGCATTCCTGGCAGGCGGTGTTCCGGAAGTGATGCTGCATCTCCGCGATCTGGGATTGCTCAAGCTGAATGCCCAAACACCTGCCGGGGTCACCTGGGGCGAAGCTCTCGACTGGTGGGGAAAGTCCGAACGCCGTGAACGTTTTCGTGAACTGCTCAGAGAAAAGGATGGCATTGATCCAGACGATGTCATCATGCCTCCGGCAAAGGCGAGAGAAAAGGGATTAACAAGCACTGTCACGTTCCCGGTCGGCAACATCGCTCCCGAAGGTTCCGTGATTAAAAGTACAGCAATAGATCCGAGCGTGATCGACGACGATGGCACCTATCGCAAAGTCGGCCCGGCGAAAGTTTTCACTTCGGAACGGGACGCCATTGCAGCCATCAAAGGCATGGGAGAGAAAACTCTGCAAGCTGGCGACGTACTGGTTCTGATGTGTCGCGGTCCGCTCGGGTCAGGCATGGAAGAGATCTATCAAATTACTTCGGCACTCAAGTTTCTTCCTTGGGGAAAAGAAGTCGCTGTCATCACCGACGCCCGATTTTCTGGAGTCTCGACCGGTGCTTGTATTGGGCATATCGGTCCTGAGGCATTGGCGAACGGTCCGATCTCTAAACTGCGCGATGACGACATCATCGAAATCATCATCAACTGCAATGAATTGACAGGCTCAGTCAATTTCATCGGAACCGAAGACAAGCGAGTCACCCATGAAGAAGCTGCAAAAATTCTGGCAGAACGTGCAGCGACTGCCAACCTTGCTCCCGATCCTCAGCTCCCTTCAGACACCCGCATCTGGGCACTCCTGCAACAGGTCAGTGGCGGAACCTGGGGAGGGTGTGTTTACGACGCGCTAGCGATTGAAAATGCTCTCAATTCTGCGAAGTGAATCAACAAACCTTGATCTGAGGTGATCTGGTCACGACAATGGTTAGTCCCGCCAAGAATCCCACCTCTATACATTGGTGACGCTATGTCTATGACTCGACGCGATATTTTAAAAACCGGAGCTGCCGGATTGACCGCTGCGTCTGTTCTGCCTTCACTCCGTGCGGAGGAAACTCTCGACGAAGTTCGCGGGAAGGCGGAACACTGCATCATGCTTTGGTTGGGTGGTGGTTCCTGTCAGGTTGATACTTTCGATCCGAAGCGAGTCTCTAAAGATGGATTGAAAGATCCCGGATCGGCGTACCCGGCAATTGACACCGCGATCCCCGGAGTTCAACTCTGCGAACATATGCCGCAGACGGCGCCGCTAATGGATCGCTGCGCCCCGGTTCGAACAGTTCATCATGAAGTGATCGACGAACACTCCGCTGCCGCGTATCGCATGCACACTGGTCGCGCAACGAGTGGGACCATCGTCTATCCGAGTATCGGTTCGCTCGTTTCTAAATTGTGCGGTCCGCTGAACGATCTCGTTCCGACGTATGTGCTGATGGGAAATCCAAGCCCGGCTCGCGAACCTGGTTTCCTGGGCGCCGAGCATGGCTACATCTACTTAACGGAAACAAAGTCAGGCCCGAAAGGACTGACCCGCCCTGCCCGCGTGACTGATGATCGCCACAAACGCCGCCTCGAAATGCTGGAGAAAATGCGGACGCAATATGCAAATCTTCATCCGAACGAAGCGATCATTGAGAATTATCTGGCAGCGATGAAACAGGGATTCCGCCTCTCCGGTCCAGAATTCATGAGCACGTTCGATCTCGAAAACGAACCTGTCGAAGTTCGGGAACGATTCGGCGACGAATTCGGTCAACGCTGTTTGCTCGCACGTCGCCTCATCCAACGCGGTTCACGTTTCGTGGAAGTCTCCTTCAATCTCAATTTCGTCAACGGCACCGGCTGGGATACACACCGCGAAGGACAACAGAACCAACACTTGTTAATCCAGCGACTCGACCATGCCTTCGCAGCTTTGATTAAAGATTTGGAAGAGAACAAACTTCTCGACAAAACGTTGCTGGTCATCGCTTCTGAATTCGGGCGTCCGGCGACTTTCGATAGCCTGGGAGGTCGAGGTCATCATGCGAAGTCGTTTACAGTCATGCTCGGAGGAGGCGGGCTCAAGACCGGACAAGCCATCGGTACCACCGATGAACTCGGCATGAGCATCGCCGACCATCCGGTTTCTGTTCCCGACCTGTTCGCAACAATCCTGGCAACCCTCGGTGCCAATCCACACGAAGAACTCTACGCCGGCTCACGCCCCGTCCCAGCAACTGACGGCGGTGTCCCGATCAAGGAACTATTTGGTTGAAGCGTTCTCCACCGATTCATCGCCTCGCCGAAGAAAGCACCGCCGGATTCACAACATTCCCAGGCACTTCCTGATTCAGCATTGCTGCGATCTGATTCGCCGTACTTGTTCGCAGGTCAATCAAGGACTCTTCCGAAACAAATGCGGCATGCGGTGTCACGATGACGCGTTCGCTCTGGTAAAGCGAACAACTCAGATCCGGCGGTTCCGGCTCAAAGACATCCAATCCGGCACCGGCGATGATTCCTTGCTCAAGCCCGCGTTTCAATGCATCTGGATCAATGAGTGGTCCTCGTGATGTATTCACTACCACGACGCCGGGCTTCATTTTTTGAATCGAGGACTCATCAATGAGATGTCGCGTCTGTTCAGTCAGTGGAGCATGAAGACTGATGATGTCCGAAGTCGCTATCAATTCCTCCAGCGAAACCATTTCGCAGTCAGTCCCGTGACTGTTTCTCGATGGAGTGCAGGCAACAACATCCAATCCGAACGCGATCGCGCGTTGATAGACCTCGCGGCCAATTCTTCCAAATCCTATCAGCCCCAATCGCCGCCCTCGTAAACGGTGCATCGGTGGTCCCGCTGACAGGTCATACTCACTATGTTTCGTCCGGAGATGATAGAAACCGATATTGCGAGCCAAAGCGAGGACAAGACCAACCGCGTGGTCCGCGACTTCTTCAATACAGTAATCAGGGACATTGGTGACCGGAATTCCAAGTTCGGTCGCGGTTTCAATATCGATATTGTCCAGTCCGATACCCATGCGACAAATGATCTTGCACCTCGTTGCCTGTCGGATGACCTTCTCCGTCACTTTCGCCCAACACGCCGCAATTGCAAAGACACCTCCCGACAACCGACAGAGTGTCTCTTCGTCGCCATCTGGAGCATCGACAATCTCAATGTTGAGCGGTTCCAGAATGGAACGTTCCACATCCAAATCCAGCCAGGGATGATCAGTCACCAGAATTTTCTTCACAACCATCGCGATCTCCTTAGATGTGCGTGTATAGTTTGATTCTAATGGATGACTGCGAATTTCTCACTGGAAATATTCCAGTCAGCAGATGTGAGAAGCGAAACTGGTAACAATTCGGCCAGATAAGAGCAAAAGAAATCGACTAGAAATAGGTAGGGTGGGTGAAGTTCGCGAATCTCGAATTCGGTGGGTTGCGCGAGTTGGGTTGAAAGCAGCGCACAGGTGAGATCATGGTTGAATCCGCGAACGTAACTCACCATTCGCAGGCTTCACCCACCCTACCACTCATGTTCAAGACAAGGAATGGTCATGGCGAAGTATGAAGAACCAACGCTCACGAAAACGAAAATTGTTGCAACGGTCGGTCCGGCGAGTGATGACCGCGATTCGCTACGGGCATTGATTCTGGCAGGCGTTGATGTATTTCGTCTTAACTTTGCACATGGGCACCACGAAACTCTTGTTGATGTCATCTCGTCGATTCGAGAACTCGCTGAGGAACTACGAACACCGGTTGCAATTCTTGGAGACCTTGCTGGCCCGAAAATCCGGCTCGGACAACTCCCTGATGAAGGAATCGACCTGCGGCAAGGCGAGCAGTTCTCGTTTGTGAAGGAACTCGCCGAGTCTCAGGAAAACACTTTAACGACCACTTATCCGGGGTTCGTCGACGATCTCGCTGTGGAAAATCGAATTCTCCTGGCCGACGGAGTTGTCTCGATGAAAGTCGTCGAGAAACTAGCGGACCGAATCATCTGTGAAGTCGAACAACCTGGTCGGCTTTTCAGTCGACAAGGTGTGAACCTTCCCGGCAGCAAATTACAGCTTGCCAGTCTAACCGAGAAGGACCTCCTGGATCTTGAATTTGCATTGAAGCACCAACTCGATTTCATCAGTCTCAGCTTTGTGCGAACCGCGAAGGATGTTCGAGAACTGCGACAGCGAATTCAGGACGCCAATCCCGGTTATCGACCGATGATTGTTTCAAAAATCGAAAAGCCCGAAGCCGTCGACGACCTTAAAAACATCTTGACGGAAACCGACGTCGTCATGGTCGCGCGCGGAGACCTTGGAGTCGAAATCGATATCGTCCG
>DAOUPA010000135.1 GCA_030626405.1 Planctomicrobium sp. | reverse complement strand
TGACATCCAGAAACTGCCAGAATGGAGATCTGTCATGACCTTTGCCCAGAATCTATTAGCTGAGTTACATTGAAGCGGGTCGGGTGTCACGCCCAGCACGTAACGAAGTGGAGTCATGGGCGTGGCGAGCGTTGAGTCGACGTTGTTATGCTCTGACGACAAAGAGAGAAAAGTCAGGACATGACCGATGGTGGAAGAATGAAAGCCAACACTGGAATCCACCACGCCCATCCTTCCGCTGCGCTCCACTCTGAGCGTGCCACTCGTTCCGAACTCCGTTCACCCGACCAAACTCGTGATCAGGCAAGCTTCCATGGAAAATGACGAAATGATTGATTCGTTCCTCGCGGTTTATCCTGCGAGTGGGAAGTTTCAGGTTCAGTTGTTTCCGACCAGTGTTCGAATGTTTGGGAAAATTCAAACGGGGAAATTTGATTCGCAGGTTCTCTTGGAGGATCTCCATCCATGCCCGGATCGCTATTGGGCTCCCAACCAGTTCTATCGGCGGGTTTATCAGGCTCTGACTGTCCTGGGAGTATGTGTGGTCGTCTCGTTTTGGATTGATCCAATCCCGAAGGCGTATTCTTGGATCGGTTTTGCTGTTTTGGTTTCCGCAATAGCTTTCCTACTTCGTAGACCAGCAACAATCGAGCACTTCTACTTCAGGTTCAAATCGAAGCCAACGGAGCACGCCTTCGCCATCGGGCGTTATGGGCCAGATGGCGACCGGTTGGATGAGTTTGTGGCATTACTGATTGAGCAAATCAAAAAAGTTCAATCAGCTGAATTGTTCGACACGGACGACCCTGCATCGCCAGAGTGACCACCAAAGTTGAAAGTCGCCTGAACGCTGCTTTCTGGCTAGACACCCGCCCTTTTACCGGTGATACTGATGTTGCGGGCCTGCGTTCACGCTCTAGTCCAATTCTATCAGGGAGAGAGATCATGGAGAGTCATTCACGACGTCGTTTCTTGTCGGACGTTGGCATCGGGATGCTTGTTGCCGGTGTCGGTCCGAGTCTTGCCACAGATTTGGGAATCTCCTCAGCCTTGGGAGGTGAAGTTGACGACGCACTCACATTCGGAGCGATGGAACCGCTCGTTGATCTGATGCAGCAAACACCGGTTGAAAAATTGCAACCGGCACTGATGCAGAAAATGAAAAGTGGCACTGACCTGAAGACTCTCGTCGCCGCTGGTGCGCTGGCGAACACCCGTAGCTTTGCCGGGCACGACTACATCGGCTACCACACAATGATGGCCTTGATGCCAGCGTGGAGGATCGCGAAAGAATTGCCGCAGCACGAACAACCGCTGCCGGTGCTGAAAGTTCTCTACCGCAACACGGCGAGAATTCACGCAGCCGGTGGGGACGAGCGAATGCACACCGTCAAGCCGGCGGAGTTGACCGACGCTAAGAGTGGCGGGCAACGTTTGCTTAAGGCAATGTACGCTGGAGACATGGCGGCAGCGGAACAGACGTTCGCTGCGATCTCGCAAGCAGACCGCACAGTCGCTTACAACGACCTTCAACATCTTGTTCAGGATGCGCCTGATGTGCATCGTGTCACGCTGTCATGGCGAGCTTGGGAAGTGTTGCAGCTTGTCGGCTACGAACATGCGAATACTCTACTGCGGCAGTCCGTGCGGTATTGCGTTGAAGTGGAACAGAACCGAGTGAAACGCAATCAACCAGAACCGCCACTGCGCAAGCTGACTCCGCGTCTTCTTGACGAATATGGCTTGCTCAGCAAGCAGGCGAAACCACAAAAGGCAGACTCAGCGTGGATCGAACGCTTGGCTCAGACGATCTTTTCTGGCACGCGTGAGCAGGCCGCTGACGCTGTCGCCCATTCGCTCGCTGAAGGGTTTTCCACTGAAGACATCGGAGAAGCAATGTCGCTGGCTGGGAATCTGCTCGTGCTGCATGATCCCGGACGACCAGAAAAATATGCGTCAGACGAAAAGCCGAAGGACAGCGTCCATGGCGCGAGTGTTGGAGTTCACGCTTCCGACGCTGCGAACGCGTGGCGAAGCATTGCTCGTGTGACAAATCGCCGGAACCAAATCTGTAGCTTGATCGTCGGGGCATGGCACACGGCGGGGCAGATTGGTCATGTTGCACAGACGCCGTTCCTCTACGACGCTGAAGTAATTCATGCCAGAAAACTCGACGCCAACTCTCTCATGGCAGAGTTGAACACCGCTGTTCAATCGAAGAACCAGTCCCAGGCGATGGCTGTGGTCAAAAGTTGGGAACTTGCAGGCAATCCATCGAAACCGATCTTCGATTGCCTCCGAAATTACGCAGTCAGTGAAGACGGCGCCTTGCACGCGGAAAAATACTTCCGCACAGTGACAGAAGAATTTGCTTCGGCGCGTCAAGAATTCCAGTGGCGTCACTTGGTTGCTCTGGCTCGCGTCTCCGCCAGCGAATACGGCTGGCCCGCACCCGGTCGAGATCAGGCACGAGAGCTGTTGCAAACGTGAATTCCCCTGGAGCTGTGAATGAATTCTGAAAGTCTTTTCATACCGACACTGCGCCCCAACCAATGGAGTTGGCACACGGCTTCGATTCTGTTTCTGGTCTTTGCCTGCGCGGCGTCATTCGTTTTTGCAGATAACCCCGATCCGAATGATCCTTATCTCCGTGATCCTGCCAGTGTGGCGAAAACGGAAAAGGAGATGCAGCCGTACACGCAGTGGCTGCGGGATGCACATGTCAAATTCGACATGCTGCCGATCCCTGGTGGCGAATTTCTGATGGGCAGTCCGCAGGACGAAAAGAATCGCGAAGCAGACGAAGGTCCGCAGCACAAGGTAAAGATCGAACCGTTCTGGATGGGCAAGCACGAAGTGACGTGGGACGAGTACGACACGTGGCGATTGAATCTGGATATCAAGGAACGTAAACGTGCTGGGCGAAATCAGAACGCGGTCGATAAGAAGGCTGATGCCGTGACACGTCCGACCAAAGAATACACTGACATGGCATTCGGAATGGGACACCATCGCTTCCCTGCAGTGAGCATGACGCAGTTAGGAGCCAAAATGTACTGTGCCTGGCTAACGGAGAAAACCGGACAATACTACCGGTTGCCGACGGAAGCTGAATGGGAATATGCGTGCCGTGCTGGAACAACAGAGGCGTACTCATTCGGGAACGATCCGATGAGGCTTGCAGAGTACGGCTGGTATTATCCAATGTCGGATGAAGTGTATCACAAGGTCGGAACAAAGAAGCCGAACCCGTGGGGTTTGCATGACATGCATGGCAACGTGTCCGAATGGTGCCTCGATCAGTACCACAAAGATTTCTACAAACAGTTCAAGCCTGATGTTCCTGCTGTCTTTCCTTATGCTGTTCCGAAAACACTTTATTCTCGTGTTGCCCGTGGTGGTTCCTGGATTGATGATCCGGAAGAGTTGCGGAGTTCGAATCGCGTTCCATCGAGTGAAGAGTGGAAACTTCAGGACGCGCAACTTCCACAAAGCATGTGGTATCACACCGATTCCGACTTCGTCGGCTTCCGCATCATCCGTCCGCTGAAGCGGCCAAGCGATGCAGAGATTCAAAAGCTCGTTCTCTACCAAGATATCCCGGATGAATTGCGCAAGTGAAGTCGTCTTGTTTCCTTCTGGAATTGAAGAGACAGTCAATCGGTCGAAATTCGATGAAACTCGAAGTTCCCCAATTTAGAATTCTTTCCAGATTTTCGGTTGACGTTGGATTCCGTCTCGCGTTTAGGGCGACGAGGATCCTCTCTTCTCTCATTCTATCTCAGGAGCCAAAGAATGAAGGCGCATCTTTTCTGCAAAGATTCTCGCGTACAACGCGGCAGGATCGGGTTCACTCTCATCGAACTGTTGGTTGTGATTGCAATTATTGGGTTGCTGGTTTCGATGTTAATGCCTGCTGTTCAGCGAGCGCGAGAGTCGGCGAGACGCTCATCTTGCCTCAACAATATCCGTCAAATGGCAGTTGCTTCGCTCAATTACCATAACTCGCATCGTAGTTTTCCGAGTGGAATGGTGACAGGGGGAACCCTCTTCGATAGTACGACTCCACAGTCAATGTCAGGCGGCGGGACGGGAGCAAATATCGCCGTTCCTCTGAGTTGTAGTATGACATTGAACAACAGCATTCCTGCAATTGATATGCACGAGCTAATTTGCTCAGGAGAAGTCAGCATGTGGGGGATCCATGCCTTGATCCTTGATGAGATGGAGCAATCTGTCATTCCAGTCGATTTTAGTGGCGCTCGCTTTTCACAACAAAACATTGATGCAGGGAAGATTCCGGTTCCGTCGTATGTCTGTCCCTCAGCCTCGATTGACCAGAAATGCTTCCCACAGAAAATCACGACCTATCGTGGAAACATGGGCGCCTGGGATGATAACGACCCGAATGCCATCCTGAACAACGGCATCTTTTTTCGGAATAGTGGAATACAAATACGTGATATTCTCGATGGAACTTCTTCGACACTATTACTTGGCGAAAGTCTCATGGGCTGGTGGCCTGATGCGACCAGTTGTTGTGCCAGAATTCGTGATGATGTTCCCGATTTTGATGCCACCTGGTTGGGATCAGCAAACTCAGGCGGCCAGATTCGCTTTTTCGGGTTCGGGAGTTGGCACACAGAAATGTCCAATTTCGCCTTTGCAGATGGATCGGCAAAAGCGATTTCAAAAAATATTGATGGAATCGTTTTGCGGTCGCTCGCAACTCGTGCAGGCAGAGAACCGATTGCCATCGAATATTAGGGCAACTTGCGTTTCACCTGTCTCGCAGAACCTGCAAACGAAAAAAAAGCGACTCGCGAGATTTCTCGTGAGTCGCTTTTTGAACTGTTTGTAACGTCTTCGATCTTACTCTTCAGCGGCGGTGGTTGATTCCTCTGCGGCGGGAGCTTCGACTTGAGGCTTTTCAGCCGGGGCTTCTGGAACATCTGGTGTTTCAACGATCTTCAAGTTCGGAACGTTGATTGATGTGATCTTCACGCCTGTGTATTTCTGGCGATGGCCAGTATGTCGACGAGAGTTTTTGCGTCGTCGGATTTTTTGAATCTCGAGTTTCGGTCCTTTGACCAGATCGTCAATCACTTCAGCTTCGACGGTTGCCCCGTCAATCATGGGGAGCCCAATGACACTTTCGCCTCCACCATTGGCAAGCAAGACTTTGTCAAAGGTGATCGCCTGACCAACTTCGGCTTCGCTGCGAAGATCGATGGTGAGAGTTTGTCCTTCTTCCACACGTAACTGGTGGCCGCTGTCTTCAATAATCGCGAACATTTCTTAACTCTCTATCACTTCACAGTAGTAAATGAGGGCATTTGAGGGAGCCTTCTCCCAGAGATGCCAATCCAATCTGACCTGAACCGATCTTGCCAGATCGGTGAGAATGCGGAAGGATAGGGTTTATTGGGCTGAATTGCGAGACATTCCGTCATAGATTTTCAGACATTTTTCACGAACAGGATGTTGTGACATGATCAAACTGATTCTTGCCCAAGGTAATGGTGGTGAAGGGGTTAGTGCGTCCGTCGACTCGGTTAATGAGACTTTGCCATGGGTGAAACAGGCACAGGATTTTTTGAACGACTACGCTTACGACTTTGGAATGCGGCTCGTTGCGGCTCTGGCAATCCTGCTGGTGGGGCGTTTTGTGGTCGGATTGATCATGTCTGGAGCCGCCCGGGCGATGAAAAAAACGAGTGTAGACGAAATTTTGATTCGATTCGCTCAGAACGTGCTCAAAGCTGTCCTGATGGTTGTTGTTGTGATGGCCTCCCTGCAAACGATGGGGGTCGAGCTGAATGCACTCACGGCAATTCTGGCTGCTTCTGGATTTGCAATTGGCATGGCACTTCAGGGTCAGCTTTCGAACTTTGCGGCAGGGATTTTACTTGTTGTCGTCAAGCCATTCCGCGTGGGGGACGCCGTTGATGCCGCTGGCGTTTCCGGAAAGGTCGTCGAAATTCATTTGTTTAACTGCACTCTGAAGACTTTTGATGGCATTTTGATGACGGTTCCGAACGGGCAGATCACGTCCTCCGTCATCAAGAATTTCTCCACCGAGCCGGTTCGCCGGATCGATCTCGTCATTGGGTGTGGTTACGGCGACGACCTTCTCGCTGTGAAGCAATTGCTGAACGACATTCTCAATTCTCATGGAAAAGTGTTAGCCGATCCCGAGCCATTAGTCGGTGTTGATGAGTTGGGTGACAGTTCAGTGAATTTTATGGTTCGCCCCTGGGTGAAAACTGAAGATTTCGGTGCCGTGAAGCGGGAACTCACCGAGCAGATCAAGCTTGCGTTTGATGCAAAAGGGTTCAACTTTCCTTATCCAAGCCGCGATCTGTACATGCACCAATAGGCTCGCACCCGGCAAGGCAGTACAACCACCCTCGGTTTTGCGTTGGAGTTCTGCCGACAGATCCAAATGGGAAAAAGAATTCTGCCTGTCATGAACGACAGACTGGGAGCTTTAGGAAGCCTTAGTAGAGTATTCCGCCTTTGGGGATTTGCCGTCTCTGTGTGAAGCGAAAGTGTTGAAAAAAGGCACCGTTTACTCATAAACAGACCCATCCGATGAAGACTTGAACATCAACTTTTCGTGTGATGTGGTCCCTGCGTCATGAGTTCACCTTTTGCTTCCACTTTTTCGCAATTCGATTCTTTATCTTCTTGGATTGTGAGGTTAGACTCTGTGTGAGGAACAATTCGAATTCTGCAAACGAATCAGGAGGATCGGTGCAGTCTGTTATGAGGATAGAGATGAACACATCACGCTTTATGATCGCTGCACTTTTAGTCGCTTCTTCGTTTGGAATGTCTGAGCCCCGTCAAGCTCAGGCTCAGTACGGATGGGGTCAGAATGCCTACTACGGACCGGCGTATCCACGACGGGTCAGGTACAGATACACCGCCCGTTACACTCCGAGATACGGAGTGAGAGCTGGTTACAGAGCACCCATGAACTGGGGAGCGAACTACGGGAGCCATTATGGTCCGGTAGCGTCTTCAATCTTGCCAGAGGCTTATCTTCGACCATCTTCTTGCACTTCCAACTATGGCGCAGCTTATTACGGTGGGGGATTCGTTTCTTCGGGCAGTGGTTGCAACACATGTGGATATTCTGCATGCAGTCCTTGTGGTTCAGGTTGCTCTAGTGGCAACTGTTCAACGGGAAATTGTGCAACAGGAAATTGTGCCAGCGGAAACTGCTCGACAGTCAGTGGGTCAAGTTATTCTCCAGATCCGGAACCTGTGACGAACGCGGACCACACCACTCGGGAAGTGACCCCGACGTTCAAGCCAGCGACTCCTGAAAAGGCACCTGTTCCTGATCCAAACGATGATTTCGTTGGAGTGAATCGACGCGAAAACGACAACGAAAGCTCTGGCGGCTTTGTTGCCCCCGCCACGAGTGAGCCACCTGTCCCCAGCACGATTCCGAATCCATCTCCGTCAACAATTCCAAGTGGAAACTCAGAAGGCTCGTCAACAATTCCAGACAATTCTGAGGTCGTTCCTGATCTCGGCGGAACGAGTACTACTCCAATGGCTCCGATAACTCGACCAATGACCCCCGCAGGTGAAAGCACGGTACCTGGTGCTGGCGGTGAGTCCACAATTCCAAGTGGTGAAAAAACGACGATTCCAGAGTCAAAACCATTTCCAGTCGATTCGTCTTCACCGTCTTTTCGGACACCTTTGAAGCCAGCGCCTAGTGAACCGACAACGGAAGAAGTGGTTCCGGGACTGCTCCCGGAGACAAGTGTGAAGCCTTTGAGAGTCGAACCGATCCCCGTTGCAGGGCTTGTTGTCGAACGAAAACGAGTCGTGATGCAGGCGAGTTATCGGTTGCCAACTCTCAGTCGAATTGACGTTCCGACTCAACCTGTTCTTGAAGCCGGTTCAACGAAACTTGTGATCCGGTAGTTCCTGACCGAAAACCGTTCGCCGTGCACTTGAAGTGTGCGGCGAACCTCGGCGGTCAGTTCTTGTTCTAAAGACCAACTCCTCGGTAGCTCATGTCGAGGAGTTCCATTGGGTGCAGTACCTGAATGTCGGAGTGATTTCTGGCTTTCAGCATTGCCTGAATCTGAAGCGAGCAGCCAGCGTTTCCCATTACGACCGCTTCCGTCTGTGTGTCGAGAATGTGGTCGACCTTTCGGTTGCCGAGGCGGTCAGCCATTTCCGGTTCCGTCAAATTGTAAGAGCCTGCAGCGCCGCAGCAAATTTCGGACTCGCCCAGCGGGCTGGTTACCAGCTCCGGGATGAGGTTAAGGAGTTGGCGCGGTTGCGAGCGGATTTGTTGAGCGTGGCAAAGGTGGCAGGCGTCGTGGTAGGTCACTTTCATCGGGATCGCATGTTGCGGCGGAACAGGACCAAGTTCGACTAGAAACTCGGAGATGTCCTTCACCTTGTCAGCGAACTGGCCGAGTTGCTTGGATGTCTCAGCGCCGGCTCCCAGTTCACCGGAAATGTGAGCGTAGTCTTTTAACATCGACCCGCAGCCTGCCACGTTGATGATCACCGCATCAATGTCGTCACTTGCAAACGCTTGTTGATTTTGACTTGCCAGTTTGAGTGCCGGATCACCTTGACCAGAGTGATAGTGAATCGCGCCGCAACAGGCTTGTGATTTCGGAATGTGAACGTCACATCCGTTCTGCTGAAGGACCCGTGCCGTTGCCCAATTCACATGATGAAACATCGCATCGGCAACGCAGCCGGTAAACAGCGCCACGCTCGCACGTTTCTCACCAATGGCTGGCAAAAAGTCTGGAAGCTCAGGTTCTCTGGACCGCAGTTTCGGAAGCAATCGCTGCATCCGTTGCAACTTCGCAGGGAGTAAACGCGTGAGTCCAGTCGCGTCCATCAACTGGTCGAGCTTCAGTACCTGCATCAACCGAGCTGGCAGCAATGCCAGGCGGATTCGGTTTGCGTACGGGAAGAGTCCGAACAAAATCCAGCGCTGGAACCAGTCTGGTTTCGCTGGTGATGAACCGTCTCCCTGGTGCATTTTGATGCGAAACGGTTCAATCAATCGTCCATATTCGACACCGGAAGGGCAGGCGGTTTCACAACTGCGGCAGTCGAGGCACAGGTCCAAATGTCTCGTCACAGCGTCCGTCAATTCAATGCGTTCATCTGTCACAGCCCGCATGAGGTAAATACGCCCGCGCGGGCTATCATTCTCGTTCCCGGTTTCCAGATACGTCGGGCAAGCGGCTGTGCAAAGTCCGCAGTGGACACAGTCGAGAAACTTTTCGTACTGCAATCCCCCGGAAGTACCGTGACTTGCAGCGTCGACAGGTGTCGGACTCGTTAATTTCTCAGTCATCTTGGTGAGCGTTTTTCATTTGTTGGAGCTTGCATCGAACGCACAGATGTTAGCCTTCCCGGCAAAGTCTGAGAAGGGGAGGGGGAAGAATTGAGAATGGGGAATAGAGGATAGAGAAAAACTCCATTCTTCATTCTTTATCCCCCATTTCTCAATAAAAAAAGCCCGGTCGCGATCAACACAACCGGGCGTGAGAGCCTTGAGAGAGAAATTAGGAGATTACTCTTTCTTCTCAAATTCTGCGTCGATGATGTCGTCATCGGCGGTTTCCGTTGGTGCTTCGCCAGCGGGGGCGTCACCGCCACCTTCGGCACCGGATGCGTCGTAGATGTGCTTGGTAAGAGCCTGTGCTGCCTGTTCCAGGTTTTCGATCGCCGACTTAATCGCGGCGACATCTTCACCTTTCTCGGCTTCGTTCACTTTTTCAATCGCGGAATTGACGGCCGACTTCGCGTCATCATCCAGTTTGTCTTCGTGTTCCTTCAGAGTTTTTTCTGTCTGATACACAAAGTTCGACGCCTGATTTCGAGCTTCCGCGAGTTCCTTGCGTTGTTTGTCTTCGTCCGCATGAGACTCGGCATCTTTCCGCATTTCGTCGATCTCACTTTCGGAGAGACCACTCGATTGCTGAATGACGACTTTATGCTCTTTGCCAGTTCCTTTGTCCTTCGCGGAGACGTTGAGAATCCCGTTCACGTCAATGTCGAACGTCACTTCAATTTGAGGTGTCCCACGAGGTGCCGCTGGAATCCCTTCGAGGTTGAACTGATCCAACTGTCGGTTGTCGCGAGCCATCGGGCGTTCACCCTGATACACTGCCACTGTCACAGCAGATTGATTGTCCGCTGCGGTTGAGAAAGTTTCGGATTTGGTGACAGGAATGGTCGTGTTACGTTCAACAAGAGGAGTCATCACGCCACCTTCGGTTTCAATTCCGAGTGAAAGCGGAGTGACGTCGAGAAGAACAACATCCTTGACGTCCCCGGCGAGGATCCCACCCTGAATCGCAGCACCAATCGAGACGACTTCATCGGGATTCACACCTTTGTGTGGCTCTTTGCCGTTGAACAATTTCTTGACAAGTTCAGCGACAAGAGGAACGCGAGTCGATCCACCGACAAGAACAACTTCATCAATCTCGCCAGGAGAAAGCTTGGCATCTTTCAAAGCTTGCTCGACAGGTTTACGGCAACGCTCGACGAGCGGATCAATCAGTCGCTCGAATAGCGAACGGCTAATCGTCTTTTGCAAGTGCTTTGCTTCGTGAATGAAGGGAAGATTGATCTCAGTACTTTGCAGCGTCGAGAGTTCTTTCTTCGCCTTTTCGCACGCTTCACGAAGTCTTTGCAGCGACATCGGGTGGTCGCGAAGGTCGAGGTCTTCTTCCTTCTTGAATTCGTCAGCAACGTAGTTGATGAGTTCTTCGTCAAAGTCGTCTCCACCGAGGTGCGTGTCTCCATTTGTTGAGAGCACTTCGACGGAGCCTTCTTCCACTTCGAGAATTGAAACGTCGAACGTTCCGCCTCCCAGATCGAAGACAGCAATTTTTTCATCTTGCTTCTTTTCGATTCCATACGCGAGAGCGGCCGCAGTTGGCTCGTTAATGATTCGGCCGACTTCCAGACCAGCAATCAGACCGGCATCTTTCGTTGCCTGTCGTTGTGCATCGTTGAAGTAAGCAGGCACTGTGATGACCGCCTTGTTGACACGGTGACCGAGATAACTCTCAGCAGCGTCTTTCAGCTTCATCAGCACCTTTGCTGAAATTTCCGGAGGCGTGTAAGCGGTTCCGTTCACTTCGATTTTGACATAGTCATCTGCACCACCCACGATTTTGTAGGGGACAATTTTTTCTTCGGACTTTACCTCATTGTGGCGACGCCCCATGAAGCGTTTCGCCGAGAAGATTGTATTTTCAGGGTTCGTCACGGCCTGACGTTTGGCAGGTTCGCCAACAAGAACTTCGCCCTTGCTGCTAAACGCGACCACACTTGGAGTCGTGCGAGCACCCTCCTGGTTGGCGATGACTTTCGCCTCGCCACCTTCCATGACTGAAACAACAGAG
The DNA here is from genome assembly GCA_030626405.1 of Planctomicrobium sp. Taxonomy (GTDB): domain Bacteria; phylum Planctomycetota; class Planctomycetia; order Planctomycetales; family Planctomycetaceae; genus Thalassoglobus. The sequence continues at coordinate 2,677 of DAOUPA010000135.1, read as the reverse complement.
TTTGTCGTTCCCAAGTCGATACCGATTACTTTTTCAGAAACAGCCATATTTATTACTCCTCAATAATTGAGTTGAAACTTTGTGTTGAGATGAAAGTTTCAATAGGCAAACAGCGCGCCAAGAAAAACAACCAGCGATATTTTTTCGTAACACCTTTTGTAACAGTACGTTGCATCCTGTTTGAGGGGAATGGTGGCTGTCAGAATGGCATTCGTGCTGATTCGAGACATTGACAATTGCCTGTCAATTTAGCAGTTTTACTCTAGTGGCAATGTCATTGGTATAGTGTGCTGTGCTGCACAATAGAGCGTGTCAGAATGGACAATTGTAGATTTTGTGTTGAACGTCACCATCGAGGTATTCTGTGATCATCCAACTATAGGCAGCTCATTAAAAATACATGATTCGGTTTCCGTATTAGTGCAACATCATGATGTCAATATCGTTATGGATGTTGAGCAGCCTTCATAAGAACGTGCAAATCCTACAAAATGTGGATTTTGGCCCAACTTTCGCTAAGAATAACCTGTAGTAATGCGAAGAGGGCAGTGTTTGCCCACGAAAGTATCACTGAAATTCAGATGGCAGGCAGCCAAGCGATCGAGCAATTCTAAGGAAGGAATCGAAATGTTAGTTCTCACCAGGAAATCAGGCGAAGCAATCCAGATCGGCGATGACATTACAATCAAGGTGTCGGAGATTTCTGGGAACCGGGTCAAACTCTGTATCGATGCCCCGCAAATTATGAGAATTCTGCGAGCTGAGATAGCAGAACAGATGGGCGTTGCTCAGGTGCGCAACACCGCAGCAGCTCAGACCGGATTGGACCGCCGAACGCAGGCAAATTCCCATCTGACTCACGCTGCGAAATAGTGCGAGTTCCGTCTTAATATTGAAACGCGAAATGTTCAGCGGGTGAGTTCCGTCACTTGCGTTTGGGGCGGTACATATGTGTCGCCTGTGCGAAGACGGCTTCGGCGGATTCCATAATCGTTTCTGAAAGTGTCGGATGAGCGTGAATGCTCTCCGCAAGGTCGCGGGCAACCATGGCTGTCTCGACGGCAAGAACTCCTTCGGCGATGAGTTCACCAGCTCCAGGGCCGACGATTCCGACTCCGAGGATTCGCTCTGTTTCAGGATCGACAATCAACTTGGTCAATCCTTCGGTTCGTCCAATTGTTTGCGCTCGACCGGAAGCTGCCCACGGGAAGCGGACGACCGTCACTTTCTGACCGTTCGCCTTTGCTTCTGTTTCAGTTAGTCCACACCAGGCGACTTCTGGGTCAGTGAAGACAACAGCCGGAATCGCAATGCTGTCAAATTGAGCCGGTTCACCCAGTAAAGTTTCAACTGCAACTTTCGCTTCTCGAGTCGCTTTGTGTGCCAGCATTGGTTCGCCCGCCACATCTCCAATCGCCATGATTTTGGGATCAGCCGTCCGCATGTTCCGGTCGACTTCAATGAATCCGCGTTCGGTCACTTTCGCTTGAGTGTTATCAACTCCAACTCCGAAACCGTTGGGGAGACGCCCGACTGAGACGAGAACGCGATCAAAAGTCTGCGGTGACTCAACTCCGTCACCTTCGAGTTCAGCAATAATGCCAGCGTCAGTGGCCTTGAGTGAAATCAATTTTGTGTTCGTATGAATCGCTTCGAACTGGTGGTCTAAACGCTTTTTCAGTGGTCTGACCAGATCACGATCTGCTCCCAGAAGAATGTTTTTTGCCATTTCCACAACGGTCACCTTGGAACCGAGTGCCGAATAGACCGAACCCATTTCCAGACCAATATAGCCTCCACCAATGACCAATAGTTTTTCGGGAATGTCACGGAGTTCCAATGCTCCGGTCGAATCCATCACTCTTTCATCACCAATGTCGAGGAACTTCGGGAACGTCGGACGCGATCCGACAGCGACAATACATCGATCGAAAGTGAGCCGACTTTCCGAGCCATCCGCCTTGGTCAGTTTGATTGTTGACGAATCAATAAACTCACCGCGTGCCTGTATGAGCGTGACTCCACGAGCCTTGCAAAGCTGTTTGATCCCACCGGTGAGTTTCTCAACGACCGATTCCTTGAAGTTGCGAACCTGATCGAGATCGATTTCAGGCTTGTTGAAAGTGACTCCCCACGCGCTCGACTCTTCGGCTTCGTGAATCAGTTTCGCGATGTGCAACAACGCCTTCGATGGAATACACCCGCGGTTCAAGCAAACCCCACCCGGTCGCGGATCTTGATCGACCAAAACCACGTTCATGCCATGATCTGCCGCGTCAAACGCTGCAGGGTATCCGCCGGGACCACCACCGATCACAACCAGTTCCGCATGAGTTGGTTCGCTTGCCATAAGATTCTCTTTTGCACTCTCTTCTCTTCTGCTGCGAAATCAACCGCAGTTTTGGTGTACCTGACAGGGCTGCCAACGATAGAGAATTGTTCCATCTCACGAAAGGATTGCGGGCAGTCTCTGAAGAACGAATTGCCGATTCAGACGGTTGTGACAGATTTAAAGTCACCAATGTGATGAAGATTGGCCTGAAAAGCAGATGTCTCCCTGGATCTTCAAGGCAATCACCGTTGCATCATCATGTGCCGATGGCAGATAATCCGATGAAAGAGATTCGCAGCCATTTTGTTCTGGTTCTTCGCTTGCCACACTCACGTGAGCGCTTGG
>DAOUPA010000741.1 GCA_030626405.1 Planctomicrobium sp. | reverse complement strand
GTCGACGAAGGCGGCATTTTCAACGATTATCAAGTAGACGAGCTGGTGGCTCTGATCCGGTATGTAGACTGGTCACAAGTAAGGGAATTGGCAGCAGTGCAAGGATTGATTCCTCCAACGATGCCCGTACCGGAAGTAGATGAGGGTTTTCTTGAGGAGATTGCCGCCTTAAGCCCGGAGGGAAATATATGGGCTGAGGGAATACAGACCTATGCCAATAACTGCACTATCTGTCACGGGATCAACGGAGAAGGATCTGAGCTAGGTGTTAGCCTTAATAACCCGGAGGTTCGTGAAATCGATCAGGGTGAACTTATTCGCACTATCAGCGAAGGCGTCCCCGGCACAATGATGATCGGTTGGAATAACGCACTTGAACCAACTGAGATTGAATCGTTGGTCGCCTTTTTACAGAATTGGGATGTGATCGAAGGACAGGGCTTAGCGCTAACGCCGCCGGAACCTATCCGCATTGACCTCGACAATCCGGAAGAAGTATTGGCTTTAGGGGAGCGGATATTCAACTCCACTTGTTCCGCCTGCCATGGTGAAAACGGCAGTGGCGGCACAGGCCCGGCGCTGAACAGCCTGCAGCTGTTAACCGGTAAGACCGACGAGGAGATCGAGAGTACGATCATTAACGGCGGTCACCGTCCTAACTCCAGCATGCCTGCCTTTGGAGATCGAATGACGTCAGTGGAAATCGGCGCTATCGTTGATTATATTCGCGCCTGGGAGCCTACGGCGACCTGGGTGGAAAATCCCCGTGGCACGCAGCAAGGTGGTGGCCCGCCATGGCTGCGGGCTACACCCGATGCAAACAACCCAGTAGCTCCCGAGACAGGTGGATCAGGCGGTCGCGGCAGTGGTCGCGGCGGCAGCGGTGGCAGCGGCGGCAGCGGTGGTGGTCCGCCGTGGCGTCAAGAAGATACAGGGTCTCCGCCAGCAGCAAACGGCGGTCATGGCGATTCTGGAGTACAGGGTCCGACCATCCTCGTCCGGGGAGAGGTTGTAAATAACGATGGAAATATGCTCACACTTCTTAATTCTGAAGGCGCGCTGGTGGAAGCAATGCTTGGTCCACCGTGGTTCTGGTCAGAGAATGGGATCCCGTTCGAGCCAGGTGATCAGATCGAACTGGAAGGATTCCAGTCACCCGACCACATGGAGGTGAACTGGATCGTCAACCAGACCTCCGGGCAGTCGGTTCAACTGCGCACGGCAGATGGGGCGCCCGTGTGGGGAGGTTAGGAAATTCAGCCCTATCTTTTTACTTCTCGCAACGATATGCATGGTAAGTCAGAAATGATCAGCCCGTTTTCAGACTAAGAAGACCTCTTGCGCCGCGCTAAGCGGGGCGAACCGGCCGCATTCGCCGCCATTTATGAACAATACCAATCTGCCATCTGCACTTATATTTTTTTGGGTGGAGTTAGCGGCCTCGGCAGAAGATCTCTCAACCGAGGTGTTCGTGCGAATGGTAGAGAAGTTTTAAAGCGTTTACGAAACAAAGACGATCTATCCTGAGCTGCCCCCATACAATCGCAAGAAATCTTGTCATAAACCCTTACCGGCGCGAAAAGCGTATGGCCTGCAGCAACGACAAGAGGATGATGGCAAGGAAGCAGCAGACAACATACCAGAAGAGATGATCAAGGCCAGAATTGACTAAGTTAAATTGGTGAGAGCCCTGCAACAACGATCTGATGCACTGGTTAGCGTTAGGATGTTCGAGCATGTGGGCGAAGACCGGCTGTCGACTTATTTTTCTCGAGCTTGGCGGCTGCTCAAACCAGGAGGAGTATTCCTCAACCACGGCATTGCTCGAACCGCATTCGAAAAGCGTTCCCACGGTCCCTCTTTCTCCGATATATATGTTTTCTCGGACAGCGAATTGGTGCCGCTCAATATCTCAGTGCATGCAGCTGAAGAAAGCGTCTTCGAGGTGCGGGATGTGGAGAGTTTTCGCGAGCACGATGCTTTAACGCTGTGAAATTGGGTGTGGATCGCTTGGAAAATCGCGGCCAAGAGGCGGTGCAGTTCGTAACCGAGCCCAGCTGTCGTGTCGGGCAGCTGTTCATGTCCGGATCTGCATATGGCTTTGCGACCGAGAAACTTAACGTCTACCAGGTGCTGATGGTCCGGCCCGACGAACAGGGTTGTAGTGGTTTACCGCTGTCCCGTGCCGTTTGGTTGGCGTGGTAGAACGAAACTGAATGTTGCTCCTTCATCGGGCCGGCTTGTGACGCTGATAG
>DAOUPA010000285.1 GCA_030626405.1 Planctomicrobium sp. | reverse complement strand
TTTTGAAGGCCTCGGTCCACGAGTTTTGCCACTCAAAGATGCCTACGATGGCAAGCCGACGACGAAGCACGATCTGGGATCGGCGAACCTTGGTCGTGGGCCCATTCGTTGGGAAGATCGTTCCGTCGTCACGGCTGCATTTGTGAAGGATGCACTGGACTTCATCGATCAGGCACAAGCTGCCAAAAAACCTTTCTATGTCAACCTCTGGCCTGACGACGTTCACTCGCCGTTCTTTCCGCCGGAAGTGCTGCGGGACAAAACCGATGAAAGCAAACGCGCCCTGTATTACGCAGTGCTAGATGCAATGGACCAGCAACTTGGCAAACTGTTCGACCGTATCCGCACTGACGAAAATCTGCGGGAGAACACACTCATTCTGATCATGTCCGACAATGGTCATGAGGAAGGAGCCGGTTCGTCCGCTCCGCTACGTGGCGCGAAGACGTGGCTCTACGAAGGGGGCGTCCGTTCGCCACTCATCGTATGGGGGCCGGGATTGCTGCCTGAGAAAGTTGCTGGTACAACCAATGCAACTTCCGTTCTTTGTGCGATGGATGTGAACCGTTCGCTCTACTCCTTAACGAAAACCGGGCTACCGAAGAACATCAAACTGGACGGCGAAGATCTGGCTTCAACACTACTCGGCAAACAGCAACAAAGCCGTACCGCTCCGATTTTCTGGCGCCGACCACCTGATCGACCTGGCACAGAAGAAAACGACAACCCCGATCTCGCGGTTCGCCACGGCAACTGGAAATACTACGTCAACTACGATGGCAGCGACCGGCAGTTGTACGATCTCAACGCAGACATCTCAGAGAAGAGCAATATCATTGGCAACAATGCCCAAATCGCAGAACGGCTCCACCAAGCGATCACGAAATGGAACGCGGGGATGCCAGCGGATGCGGGGGATACTCGCTGAATTGATCACAAGTGATCAGCGTTGTTTTCTTCTCTCAGGCAAGCTCGAATAGGATGCACAGGACCGGACTGGGACCGTCGAAGAATTTTCGATCGATTTTGTTCAAAGGCCGATACAATTTAGACATCAAATCATGCGTACTGAGGTCTTCCGTCTCAAGAACGTGCTCAACGGAATCGTAAAGAAATCCTTCCAATCCACACTCTTTCATTTCTATAATTCCACGATTTCTCAAGACCACATATGACGAGAGATAGGGGACCAGCGCGACAGTAAAGGACACCACGATGATCGTGAGGGCAAGGCGTATGCGGTGAGTTGGTGAAGCATCTGGTTTCGAAGAGTGAGACTCATCGTATTGTTCAGCACAATTCATGAGTTCTGATGTTGTCGGCATTTAGGCCCTCCCCCTTGGCCCCTGAAGTTGACTTCATTTACGCCAGTGAGGGTGAGCTGAGATTGAAAATAAACTAAGTTTTCACAATGTCGTGAACAATCTTTCCATGGACATCGGTCAGTCGCATGTCGCGGCCGCTGTGGCGTACGGTGAGGGCGGTGTGTTCGATGCCGAGGAGATGCAGGATTGTCGCGTGCAGATCGTGCATCTCTAATCGATTTTCCACGGCATGGTAACCGTATTCATCTGTTGCCCCGTACGAGATGCCGCCTTTGACGCCGCCGCCTGCCATCCAGATCGAAAAGCCGAACGGGTTGTGGTCGCGACCGTCTGTTCCTTGCGCGAACGGGGTTCGTCCAAATTCTCCGGCCCAGAGAACGAGTGTGTCGTCAAGGAGTCCTCTCGATTTAAGATCGGTGAGAAGTGCACCAATCGGTCGGTCGACAGACTTTGCGTTTTTCGTGTGACCGTCCATCAGGTTGTTATGTTGGTCCCAGCGGTCACCTGCTCCACCGGGGCAAGTGAGTTGAATGAATCGAACACCACGTTCGACCATTCGTCGGGCGACGAGGCACGCCTGACCGAACGTTTTAGTGCCGGCCCAATCATCGAAAATGCCGTATGCTTTTTGTGTCGATTCGGTCTCTTTTGAAATATCCATCAATTCCGGGACAGCAGTTTGCATACGGAAAGCCAACTCGTAGTTCGCAATCGCAGATTCAATTGCATCGTGCTGCCCTTCTCTTTCAAGCAAGCTGCGGTCCATCTTCCGCATGAGTTCGAGCTTCCGCAGTTGAGACGCCGAGGAGGGTTCTTTCGGAACAATATCGGCAACTGGTGTTGCTCCCTTTTTGAAGACTGATCCCTGAAATGTTGCCGGAAGAAATCCACTGCCGAAGCACGCCAGACCACCCGGAGGAATCAAACCAGAGTTCAGGACAACATATCCCGGTAAATCATTGCTCTCGGTTCCCAAACCGTAAGTGACCCAGGCTCCCATGCTGGGACGTCCTTGCAAGCCGTGACCGGTGTGCAGGAAATAGTTTGCATTTGTGTGTTCCGAGAATGCAGAGGTCATCGATCGAATCACACACAGGTCGTCGGCACAGGTCGCAACATGAGGGAAGAGATCGCTGATCGGGAGTCCGCTTTCCCCGTATTGATTGAACTTCCAGAGTGAACCGAGCGTCGAACCGTTGTTGTCAAACTGCGTCGGTTGAACCTTCATCTTGAACGGCTGACCGTTTTCCTTCGTCAGAAGTGGCTTGGGATCGAACGTATCGACCGAAGACGGTCCGCCATCCATGTAAAAGAAAATGACATTCTTCGCTCTTTGCGGATACTGCAAGTACGATCGATTTTCACCCGACACAGTCCCGGCCTGTGCTGCTTCCCAGTCGAGAGCAGAAAGCGAAAGTGCACCGAAGCCGAGCGAGGATCGCGTGAGCCACTGTCGGCGTGTGATGTTTGGAGTTTGAGCGTTGTGCATTTGTTCAAGTAATGGAGGATGGAGAAGAGGAATGGGGGAAGGTTGTTTAGGGTGCTTGTCGAGTTCTTTGCCGGGCGAGTTCTTCGTAGTATTTCTGGAGGAGGTCGGTGTATTTGTCTGGAACAGGGTCGCGATCAATTGGGACGAGGCTTTCGTTAGGGTCGCGCCTGGCGAGTTCTTCGGCGATGACCTGTTGGAGTTCGAGCATCGGTCCGTAGATTGAAGTCCGAACGAGGTTCCAGTCTGGGGATTTGGAGTGCCGTTTCATATCGATCCGCATCTGCCGGGCGCGATCTCGGATGGTTGCAACTTGAGAACGCAACTCAGGTGTCGTGACCATTTCTTCAAGGTCTCGCATTCGGTCGGACCATTCGCGGTATTCATCCCCGGTCAACGGTCGGTTTGAACCTTTTTGCCCGCCCCCGTTTTGTGAGTTGTTTTCCTGAAACAAGTTGCCAATTTGTTGTCCCAGATTGGAACGGCTTTGACCACTTTGCTGACCACTCTCCCCTGACTGTTTTCCGGGTTGCTGACTAGGTTGTTCTCCTTTTTGCCCTTTACCCTTTTGTTGTCCCGGTTGCTGCCCTTTTTGCTGCTGTCCTTCACCTTGCTTGCCTTGTTCTCCATTTGAAGGCTGCTTGGAAGATTGTTCACCCTTGGAAGGTTGCTCGCCCGGTTGTTGAGACTGTCCAGGCATTGGCGATTGAGCTTGATTCTTATCACTTTGCTTTTCCTCCTGCCCTTGGCCTGCTTGCTGTCCATTTTTTTGCCCGGCCTGTTGTTTTTTAGCTGAGTCTTCAGATTGTTGTTTCGATTGTGACGAAGCTGAACTTTGCTTCTGCTGTTGCTGCTCACTCTTCTGAGTTGTTTCACCTGCGGAGTTTGCGAGGAGTTCGTCTTCAATGGCTTGAGTTAACTCATCGAGAACTTCACTGGCGGCAGCGAGTGCTTCACCTTCGTCGCCGAGAATCGAACGAGCCGCGTCTTCCACGCCTGCTTCGAGTTTTTCGATTCCCTGTTTTGCTTGAGACTGCGCTTTCTTCGCTTCCTCTTCAATCCCATATCGTTGTAGTTGTGCGGCCCCTTTGAGCGCCTGTTCCGGATCGTATTTGCGAAGGTCGCGCATCGTGTCGTAAAGTTTTTGAGAGAGAAGTGGTTCGGTTTCTTCGGAGTCCTGGACGATTTCCTTCGTTCGGTCGAGAATATGCGTGAGCCGTTCTTTCTGCGCTTCGAGTGCTTTCGCGATCTCTTCTCGTTCTTCTGATTTTTCGTCTGGTCGAAGCGTCTTCCTCTTGGATTGCGATTCTTCATCCGTCTTGCCGTTCATCGCCTCGGCGACTTCATCTTGATTTTCAGCGAGTTCTCGAACATCGTCTCGTAATTGGCGCACGGTATCTTCGAACTGACTTGCGGTCTGGTTTTTGAATTCTTCTTTGAGCTTGTTGAGTTCCCGTTGAGCGCGAGTTCCTTCCGTGAGTGCTTTGGAAGTCTGGTTTTCTTTCAAAGCTTCCGAAGCACGCCGGACGCGTTCGCGTGTTTCTTCGACTTGCTCACGAGCATCCGCCATGCGTTCTCGATTTTCCTCGCGATTCATACGTTCTTTCAACTCATCGAGATTTCGCAACAACTCTTCTTGTTCTTCCTGCAGTCGCTTCAACTCACGTTTGAGTTTCTCTTTTTCCTGTGCCGTTTCTGCTTCACGGAGTTTGTTTTCCAGTTCGCGAATCTTCTCGTTCAAATCTTCTTGCCGACGGGCCAATTCTCGCAGCCGGTTGAGTACCTGCAAAGTTTCACGTTCTTCTTTCTTCTGTTGTTGCTGCTGAGCTTGCCGTTCGGTTTCGTAGCGGTCGCGATTATTCTTCAGTTCCAACGCTTTTAACTGTCGACTACGGTCTTGCTGCTTCGAACTCTTCGATTGACTCTGAGATTGCTGTTTCTGTTGAACTTTTTTCTCACGTGAATTAAGACGCAGCAGCGCCTGGTACGCTGCCTGAGCTTTTGATCTGCCGCCATGGAGAGAATCAATATTCTTTTTATTGATCGCTTCAGCAAAGAAACCAGACGTGGAAACCATCAACTCCATTGCTTCAGTCAGGTGCAGCTGCATTTGCTCATCGTCAATTTTCTTCATCAATTCCTCTGCCATCACGATTGCCTGTTCCTGAGACTCGAACAGAGTTTTTGATGACGTGAGAAAATTCTTTGAGGGAACCGAGCGAGGTTCCGAGCGAATTAAATTCCAGGTCGCAGACACAATTTGCCTTTGCACTTCGAGGAGTTTGCCACTTTGAGTTCCTCCTTGCTCTTCCTGTTTCTTTTGCTGACTGCGGTTCGGAGGAACTTCGCGAAAAATCTCTTCGAACGGACGAACCTCTGAAAAGAAGATATCGCTGTAAGCTCTGCGCGTGTTTCCATCAGGTCCGATATCGTCGGCGTAGAAGTAATACGAGATCAACTGGTCAGGTGAAACCTGCATTGGTTCAAGTTCTAGGAGATGGTTCATGCCCGTTTTTTCGTCACGGCCTTTCTTCTCACCCAGGGTCTTTGCGTGCCGGTTCCCATCTGGGGTTTCGAAGACGAGACCGTATTCAATCAGGCCGAAATCATCAGAGGCATTCGCCCGTAAGGAGAGTTCTTCAAGTGGCGAGACGCGCACGTCCCTTCCCGGAAAGGTCACTTTGAGATTGGCAGGCTTGTTCGGAAGCACCTGAATCACGAATTCAGGAATATCTCGATTTTGCCGACCATTGTGGTCAGTCATTTCAAGGCGAAAAGTCCGCTTTTGCGGAGAAGTGGGAGTCCACGACAGCAAACGTTTCGCGGATTCGGACTCATCTCGTGAGAAAGTGATTCGGTGGGAGTCATCGTCGACATCGATAAATTCAGCGGTTTTGACATCTTTGTTCAGCTCAAAGTCAAAAGTAATTTCGGAACCTTCCACCACACTTAGCCGCCGGACATCTTCGAGAGTTTTTGAGTCGAGGTCAGTGTAGTCAGGGAAATCAATTTCCGCATCCGCTTTGAGAAGTTCCGGATAGGTGAACGTTGTGACTGAATAGTCCGCAGAATCTCTATCGTCAAATTCAATTCGGTAAGTCAGATCCTGCGTCACTTCTGAGATTCGACCTCCAAAGATCGGATCATCGAGACTCTTTTGAAGAGGAATGCGAACGACGTTCGCATCTTGATCTGTTGCAACAAGAGTCACATTGCCAGGCAGACCTTTTGCAAAGCGAGCAAGAACCAACAAGCTGGCGCCACGCTCGACTTCGGCATCACCTGGTTCGACGGTAATCTCAATCAAGGTTTCTGCGGCTTCGACTTCTTCAACGACATTCGCAAGGTCACCTTGATGCACAGGTGTCATGCGGTCATTCCGATTGCTGATCACCAGAACAAGACAGACGATCATCGCGAAGATTCTGGCGAGACGAACCGACATCACCCCCGTGATCGCTGCTTTCCAGTCATGCACACGCGAATGAACAAGCACCTCAGTGACGAGTTCACTCTGCAAGTATCCAAGTTCCCAACGATCTGGAGCAGGCTTGAGATTGATAGCCGTGAAGAGTTTCGCATCAAGATCTGGAAACAATTCTTCAACACGTTTTGCAGCAATTGAGCGGTCGGTTGATTTCGCTTTTCCGGCGAGCAGAGTCACCATCATTGAGATGAGCAATCCGATTGCCGCAGTTGGCAGAATAGACACGGAGCTTCGAAGCAGAACGATCTCGATGAATAACACAATCGCAAGAATCGTCCAGCAAATCAAAGACGCTACGACCGCTCTGCGTCTTCGAACACGCACGGTCACTTCATCCAGTTTCCGCAGTAAACGCGTATCAGACATCATTGCCGATCCTCCAACGGTTTCAACAGGCAACCTCTACATCGCTGCCTCAAAAGTCTACATGATTGATGTGGGCAAAAACATCCCGAAATGGGGAATGAATCACACTGTAGACGTTCGGTGCCAACGATTTTTCTTCTCAGAACACCGTAAGTGAGGGAAACTATGCCGATTGTGCAGCATGTTGCCAGAAATCAATTCAATGGGGTCCGCGATTATGGGCTTTTGACTCAAGTTCTTTTGTTCGCGGCGATAAACTTGAAATGAATGATCAATCGGCTTTGCGACCGATCAAATTGCTCTGATATTGAGTGATTTTCAGAAGGAAACGTTTGTATTCCGGACGATGATTTGCGAGTATGGAGGCGTGTAGGAGTCAGGACGATTCTTTCGGAACCTTGGATTTTTACACCAACGAGGAGACTACCATGAGAACTTTGTTGTGGGGAGTCGCGGCGTTTGCCATTGCGATTTCCGGGGGGGCAACATCTCAAGCTGGGTGGTTCTGCGGAACTGCTGGCTACAACCGTTGCCCGGTCAGTGCCTGTCGCCCAACCGCCTGTTACACCGCCTGCAAGGTGGAACGCGAAACCTGCTACCGAACCGTTTATGAATCAGTTTGTGAGCCGGTTCAGGAAACGTGTCAAAGAACGGTCTACGATACCGTTTGCGAAGATGTCCAGCAGACCTGTTATCGCAATGTTGTCGAACAGCACGTTCGCGAAGAACAGTACGAAGTCTGTCGACGCGTTTCAGAGACAAGCTATGCAGAACGTGAATACACCGTTCAACGCCCTGTTTGGGAAACAAGTTGCCGCGAAGAGTCGTACCAGGTCCGTCGTCCCGTCTGGGAAACTCAGAATCGACAGACCACGCGCACGGTAATGCGGCCAGTCACTGAGACAGTCAATCGTCAAGTGACTCGCACTGTCATGCGACGTGTGACGGAAACGGTCAATCAGGAACGTTGTTATACAGTCATGAAACCGGTCACGACGTACCGCACCGTGCAGCGCGTCGTTCCGCATGTTGTCAATCAACCAGTCTACCAACCTGGTCCGTGGGTAAAGCAATGCCGACGCGGACTCTGTGGACTTCCTTGTTACAGGCGTGTTCGCGCTCCCGGTTGCGTGACTTGTGTTCCGCGTGTTGTCCCGCAAGTTGTCTGCGAGCAAGTGGCGTGTACCAAGTACGTTCCACAAGTTGTACGACAGGTCTGCCCTGTCCAGGTTTGCCGACTGGTTCCAGAACAAGTTGTCGAAAACTGCCCGATTCAGGTTTGCAAAATGGTTCCTGAACAAGTTGTCGAGAACTGTCCAGTCCGAGTTTGCAAGTGGGTTTGCGAGACTCGAACTCGCAAAATTCCTGTGCGAACTTGCAAGATGATCAGCGAAGTGAAAACTTGCCGGACCCCAGTTAATACCTGCAAACTGGTGACTGAAGTGAAAACTCGAAAGGTTCCGTATTGCACGACCAAACGAGTTCCATACACGGTGACTCACAAAGTCTCCCGTCAGGTTCCTCGCCAGGAAGCTTACACAGTGACGAGAATGGTCACTCGAGTCGTGCCACGGCAGGTCGCTTACGAAGTCTGCAAAATTGTTCCGGTACAACAATGCTACACCGCTCAACCATGCGGTAGCTGCGGAGTTCCTTCCGGACTTGGAGGCTGTGCGAGCGGAAATTGTGCAACAGCAAGCGATGGAGCGATTGAGCACAACGCTGCTAAGATCGTTCCACAAGCCGATCCAGAATTGTCTGCCCCAGCGACTTCAGAAGAAGAAGCCGGACCAGCAGTCGATCCACAACCAACTGGCCCATCGGCATAGTTGACGCTGTCAGGCTCAGTCAGTCTGAACAGATTTAAATCCAAACGGTCACGCAACACGACGTTGCGTGACCGTTTTTTATTGTTACCCGAAGACGTGTGTTACCCCAAGTATATTTTACCTCGTTCGACTTGCCTCCACCGAAGGCTGCGTTACCCAAGGGCCTGCACATTTGTTTTGATGTCCTCTCAACGGTCGCCACGCCCATCCTTTCGCTGCGCTCCATTCTGAGTTGTCCCACCCTCAATTTTTAATTCTGGCTGTGCCACCCGACCCGTAAGGTTGCTCGAATATCCCCCCTGGACAAGTCGACCTGTAATAAATATGTCGAAGTCCGCTTTCTTTCTTAATGCGGGATCGTGACATCTCGTCTCTCATTACGCCAAGTAGTCTAGTTGCGTTTGTGGTGTGACGAAAAGACTCTTCTATTGGTCAAGCAATGCCTTCTCCCGTGTCCAAAACTGAATTATTTTGTTGGACTTTCT
>DAOUPA010000327.1 GCA_030626405.1 Planctomicrobium sp. | reverse complement strand
TGATTTGATCTTCCCACTCCTTTTTCGTGATCTCACCACTCTCCTTCTGGTCATTGAGATCATCGACTTTAGGCGGGTTGAGAGGAACATTCTCAGCGATCTTGGCTTCTTTCTGAGCATGTGTCAGCAGCGCGTTTTTCCCGTAGATGTGACAGCCCCAGAACGTTGTCAGTCCAATGGATGCCAGCGAAACTCCGACAAGCGTATTTCGGAGATTCGTCGAATTGAACAGGTCACCGAAGCGACCGGCTGCTTGAGTATTATCTGCGGCGGCTTTCTCCCGTGCAATCTTCCACTTCTCAGGCTCTTTCATTTTCAATCGAATCCAGACTGTCAACAGTGCTGGCAAGACACCAATCGCAAATCCCCATCGCCAACCGAAGTTCGGGTTGTTGATGATGAAAGCACCAGCGGCAGCAGCCAACAAGGTTCCGAAAACGGACGAAGCGTGGAAAATCGAACTCGTAATAGACCGAGACCTGGCGGGCATGACCTCTGCGACCATCGATGAAGCGACGGCCCATTCCCCTCCGACCCCCATGGCAACAAAGAATCGCAGTAACATAAGTTGTTCAGGAGTTTGCACGAACGCCTGAACGAGAGTGAAGAGCGAATAAAACAGGATCGTGATGATCATCGTCTTCGAACGACCAATTCGGTCACTAAGCATCCCGAACAGCATCCCCCCGATCGCGCCACCGAAGGCAAACGAAGCAAATGCCCAGTCATTCCACCGCGCAACGCTCGGATGCTCCGGTTGGACACCCAATAAATCGGGAATCGTATCGCGCATACTGGCGACGAAGATCTGACCTTCAAAGACATCAAAGATCCACCCCAAGCACGCAATCACAAGGACCAACCATTGATACTTAGAGATCCCCTGATGCCACTTGAGATCTTGGTCGTTGTTGAGATTATCGATTTCGTTGCTCACGGATTGCCTCGTGTTACTTCAAATCAAAGCTGATGAATAAGACGCACTATTGCAGACCAACGCACATTCGCAAGTCTGGGGCTGTGAGTTTGTCGGCTCGCTGGACAGATTGGCATGACCTGTCAAGATTTGTGGCACGCTCATTGCGTTCAGTTCAGTTGTTGAGACGTCGGTGCAAAGGCAATCACCACTTTTTCGGTGAACTTACAAACACAAGGAGTTTGAATACGCCATTCCACGACAACTCTGGGAATTCACAATAATCTCTTAGTGCTCAAGGGGTTACGGATGAAGAAGATATTTTTAAGAGGGGCGATAGCGTTCGCCACAGTATTGTTAATGACGGGAATTCCCGTCCTTGCTGATGACGCGGAAACCATCGAAGAAGTCACCGAGGTCGTAACTATCGACTCTGGAAATGTGGCTTGGATGCTTACCTCTTCAGCACTTGTGCTGATGATGACCGCACCTGGGTTGGCATTATTCTATGGAGGATTGGTTCGCAAGAAAAATATCCTCGGGGTGATGATGCAATGCGTGTTCCTAATGGGAATGATGTCCGTCATCTGGGCAATCTGCGGCTACAGCTTGGCTTTTGGCGGAACGAACCCCTATTTCGGAAACTTTGACCACCTGTTTCTCAAAGGGATTATCCCAAGCGCAGAACTATCGATGGAAGCCTCTGTTGATGGAATGATCTTCACGGTTTTCCAAGGGATGTTTTTCATCATTACTCCTGCATTGATTTGTGGAGCATTCGCCGAGCGAATGAAATTCAGCACGATGTGTGTCTATTCTGCTCTCTGGGGAGTGCTCATCTATTGCCCCATTGCTCACTGGGTCTGGGCTGATTCAGGCTGGCTATGCGAGTGGAATGAAGCCGCACTGTTCCCTGCGCTCGATTTTGCAGGTGGGACGGTTGTGCATATTAGTTCTGGGTGCTCAGCGTTGGTTTGTGCGATTCTTGTTGGGAAACGACTGGGATTTGGGCAGGAACCAATGCCTCCGCATAACCTGACTTACACGACAATTGGAGCGGCTCTGCTTTGGGTCGGCTGGTTCGGATTTAATGCCGGAAGCGCTCTTGCTGCAAATGCCTTTGCAGTGAACGCTTTTGTCGCTACCCACATGGCTGCCGCAGCAGGTGTCGTTGCCTGGGCTGGAGCCGAGTGGGTCAAAAGGGGAAAACCGAGCATCTTGGGTGCTTGCTCGGGTGCAGTTGCTGGCTTGGTTTGCATTACTCCAGCCGCTGGAGCTGTAAATCCAATTCACGGCCTCATTTTAGGATTCATCGCAGGCATCGGTTGCTTCTTCGCATGTACAACACTCAAAAACCACTTTGGATATGACGATTCTCTGGATGCATTCGGGGTTCACGGTGTTGGGGGGACAATCGGTGCGCTCCTAGTTGGAGTTTTCGCGACTGTTCATATCACAGGTGGACGCGTTGGTCTTCTTGAAGGAAATCCAGGACAAATGGTAAACCAAGTTGTCAGTATTGCTGCTTCGGCTGCCCTTGGAATTATTGGATCATTCATCCTCCTGAAAATCCTTGACGCCACCATGGGGCTGCGAGTTTCGCAGGATGAAGAACGGCAGGGATTGGACCTGTCTCAACATGACGAAGAAGGGTATATTTTCCTGTAAGGAAATAGTGTACACGTCTTGTAAGGAAAATTCGAAGACTACTGATCATTTACGATATAGAAGGACTCCCGGCGTGGAGTCGGGAGTCCTTCTGTTTTTACTAAGGACAGAGCGATGAAGAAAATCGAAGCGATTATCCGTCACTTCAAACTTGAAGAAGTGAAGGATGCGCTCACGGAAGCTGGGGTTTCCGGAATGACAGTCTCGGAAGTCAAAGGCTTCGGACGTCAGAAAGGTCACAAAGAACAATATCGCGGTGCGGAATACACCGTCGACTTTGTCCCCAAAGTGAAAATCGAAATCATTACTGCGGACGATGAAGTCCAGAAGGCGATTGACGCCATCCTGACAACGGCTAGGACTGGTCAAATCGGTGATGGAAAAATATTCGTCAGCAGTCTGACAGAAGCAATTCGGATTCGTACCGGCGAAACCGGCGGCGAATCCCTTTGATCGATTCGGACTGTTCACTGAAACAGTAGGACAGGCATTCCTGCCTGTCAGGAACACCAGAATCGATGTTGATTCGGTGGCATAGTGTAAAACTTCGGGTGTCACTGCTGGCTTGTCCAGTAGCGACAACGATTGCCGTTGCATTCAAAGTCCTGTCATTAAGTTGCGACAGAGCACCGGCAGAGTCAACCCGGCGAACATTCAAATCGGACAAAGCTGCTGCTGCGCTGCCCAACTTCAATGCATAAGATAAAGACGTACTCGTAAAAGGATGTGAATGATGCAGAAAATCGAAGCGATTATTCGCCACTATAAATTAGAAGATGTGAAGGCCGCCCTGACCGACAAGGGAATCATCGGGATGACAGTCAGCGAAGTTCGAGGCTTCGGGCGCCAGCGCGGCCACAAAGAACAATATCGCGGAGCAGAGTACACCGTCGATTTCCTCCCCAAAATTCGGTTGGAAATTGTTCTCAATGACGATCAAGTACCAACAGCAATCGAAGCGATCACCGAATCAGCCAAGACCGGTCGCGTTGGCGATGGCAAGATCTTCGTCTCGCCCATCGACGAAGTCATCCGCATCCGAACTGGCGAAGCTGGTGGTGAAGCAATTTAGCAGTCATCAATTTAGCCGCACACTTCAAGTGTGCGGCAATCAGCGGCTAATACCACGTATGAGTGAGATTGTCGCCTTCTGCCTCGCGGGAATATACAGTGAGGAATCGGATATTCTTGCCTGTGGGCGATATAAATGCTTGACACTGCCCGCGTAACCCTTAAAATCGGAACCGTCTCAGGAAGTACACCATAAACGTTCTCATACTGAATCCAATATACTTGGAGAGTGGTGTGGGAAGTCTCTGTGTTGATGCTGATGAAATTTCCGAGTCAATTGCTCATGCTTGGCGTTATGCTGACATCAAGCGAAACCGCGACGCTGAAGCCTGTTTCCACAACGCAATTCGAATGGACTCTTCAATTTGTTCAAGGGTCGAATATGCCGAGTTTCTTGCGGATTGTGTGTCAACAGATCGAGCTATTGAACAGCTCGAAATCAGTCTCAATGACGCACGTACGAACTATTGTGACGATGATCGTGTGACGATCTTCAATCGCCTGGCAGCGCTTTACCGCGAGCTAGGTAATCTTACTCAAGCTCGTCGATACCAGCAGTTTGCGATCTCCGCGGACATGAACACCGTCAGTGCCAACGACTCCTATCCGCTGTGTTGCCCGTCAACTCTTGGCTTTGCCCTCGATCTGGTTCAGGACAAAGAATTGACATCCGCGAAATCTCTGCTTACATCGCTTTCGAATGGTCACGACTTGATCGCGAATCAAGCGAGAATCTCGCTCGCAAGTGTCTATCTTCAAGAGAAAGAACCGACCGCTGCCCATCTCTTACTCGATGAGGCAACTCAGTGGCTCACAGGCAGTGTCGAGATCACTCAGTTAATTCACACTCTGGAGTTGAGAAGTCAGGCATACGCCGAGCAAGAGGAATTCGTCGCAGCCGAAGAGTCACTCAACGAGGCAATCACACTCGCAGAAAATAATGCACGCTGTTCACGATTTCTACCAAAACTCAAAACATCTCGAAGCAAGCTGACCCTGAAGATGTCGGTTCTTTGTCAGAACGCTGAGTGGAATTAGAAGACCGTGGTCCCATTCGACAATTGCTCTCAATCAAGCAGCTCGTGGATTCCTGAGCAAGCGGAATTCTTCATCTTCAATAACGTTTTGCGTACACAAACCTCGTCGTGTCGCCTTGATACGCCGCCGCAGTGACTTACGCATGGCGGATTGATACCCAACGGTCGTGGCGAAGAGCGTGATCAGGTCGACGAACTGCCGATTCACGGCAAGGGTTGGCTCGTAGACATGAACGTGTGCATTGTACCCCAAACCAATGAGAGCGCCGTCGATTTCACCAACTCTTTCATTGGGTGATTCAATGGTGAAGTCCGCGCCGATGGAAATCCACTTCCGTTTGATTTCCAGATACCACATGCGGTCCCGCTTCTGGTCGAAAAAGCTGAAACTGAAGATCGACGGGATTCGAAACGTTCGATTGTTCTCCTGCAGGAGCGTCATGTAATCATACCGCTGCAATGCGGAAGCGAATGAGAGGACGGTTTTCTTCGTTCCGAGTGAGTTGTGCAGTTCCCGTGTGACGACTTCTTCAATTGTGCCAGCCCAATTGATGCGTTGAGTCCCGGTCTTAAACAGTTTCATCACCAGACGGCGATTTTCGATCTCCTTCGGCTGCATCTTCATCACGGAATCGCGTTCGAGTTGCCGCTCCAGATTCTTTGTCTGAGACTGGCTTAACCGTCCGCTACGTTTCATTTCTTTCCGGAGTTGTTTGCGTCTGTCTTCTTGAAGTCGATTGAGAATCCCCGACTGCTGCTGACTATCAGGGTTCCAGATATCTGTACGAATCCCGACCATGTGTGATTGCGCCCAATCTCCCGTTTTCGCATCTTTTTCAGAGACAGTTCCGCAGACATCCATATTCGCTCCGAAGCGTTGATCGTCCGCTTCCTTTAGCTTTTGCAGCAAATCGATATTCGTCGGGTGCATTCCCATAAACGCCCACATATCGACGTAACGATGGGCGTGCGATTTCGCAGATTTGGATCGAGACCGGAACATCGTATTCTCTGGGATCAGTGTATATGGGAAACGGACTTCTCATATTTTGTAAATCGAAACGACACAAGACCGACCGACTTTGTGCGAACAGTGGTCAATGTGAATCGGCAAAGACCGCTTTTCAGACCCATGGAAAAGACGTACTCCGGCAACTTCCGCCGCCGACTGGAATCCGGCTGACGAATTCACAACAATCATTTCACAAACATTCACATACGGCGAACTCCAAACAGTTCGGCCAGAACATAAGAGGAACAACCATGAGAGTATGCTTCTCTGGCATCTCGATATTTTTGATACTCATCTCCACAATTTCGGCGGAGGAACCGAATGCCCAGACAGGAACTGCAACACCGTTCGTTGCTGGCTTTGATCGCTTCGGGAAGCATGATGAAATCAGCGCTCCCGTATCGCGCGATCTGCTTTTGACGGAACTCAGCTGCACTGCCTGTCATCGCTCAGAGAATGTTCTTCTTGCTCCTAAATCAGGTCCAGACCTCAGTGCAGCTGGAACACGGCTTTCAAATGAATGGCTCCGCAAATTCTTGACGCATCCACAGCAGGTAAAACCTGGAACCACCATGCCGGATGTCTTACATGGTTTTTCCGGGAATGAAAAAGCGGAGACTGTCTCAGCACTGACTGCCTACCTCTCAACACTAGAAATACCTTTTCCGACGCTTAAGGCAAACGGTCTCATCCCGGTTGAATACGAGTTTTGGCTGAAAGGAAACGTCGCCCATGGTGAAGAGCTTTACCATGCGGTCGGTTGCATTGCCTGTCATGCTGCTGATAGCGAACACGAAACAGGTTCACACCAAGCCTCTTCCCTCGACAAACTCCTTGAACAACTTGATCCAGACGAACTCGAAGAACTCGGGCTGAGCGGCGCGGCGCGGATCGTCAATTCTGTTCCGCATGGAGATCTGGATTCTAAACACACGCGACTTTCGCTGGCGCATTTTCTGCTTAAACCAGAGAGCGTGCGGCATTCAGGCAGGATGCCGAATCTGAAACTACTGCCGAACGAAGCCGCAGACATCGCGACTTATCTCCTTCGAAATCAGAAGACTGCTGCTGTTTCAAAGAACACGAAACCAGCTGCCGCTTTAGTCACACGAGGCAAGGAATTGTTCCTCAAACTTGGCTGCATCAATTGCCATGAAATGAAAGGGCTGTCAGCGGCACCAGCAGCGACTTCGTTAGCCAAGCTTGATTTGAATGCCGCACAAACATGCCTCAAGAACTTCAAAGCAACGCAGCCAGCATATTCACTGAGTGAAGATCAGGCGCGCTTACTGAAGACGACTCCAGCAGCGAAACCATCGGCAGACGACCAACTTTCACTGCGAATGCTGCAACTCAATTGCTTCGCTTGTCATGAGAGAAACAAACTCGGCGGCATCGGACGGAAGCGGCAACCCTATTTTGAAACCGTCGGACAAGTCGACATCGGCGACGAAGGTCGTTTGCCACCATCGCTAACGCATGTCGGTCAGAAGTTGACGCCTGCCTGGTTTGCAACCGTGCTCGATGGCAAAGGTGATATCCGCCCACACATGACACCGCGAATGCCGATCTTCCCGAAGTCGCTCACGAAAGATCTTCCGCAACAGTTTGCAGCGATTGATCATGCAAGTCCCAAGAACGAACAGCAAGCCTTTGGCGACATCAAAAATCTTGCCGCCGAAGGGCGAAAACTTCTCAACACCGGGTGCATTCAATGCCATCCGCTGCGAGGCGAAAGTCTGGCGAGTGTTGTCGGGACAGACCTGCATGGCGTGACCGGTCGTATTCGTCCGGAATGGTTCAAGTCGTTCTTGCTCAATCCGATTGAATTGAAAAACCGGACGCGCATGCCGACGTTCTTTCCGAATGGAGTCAGTTCGAACAAGGACATTCTTGATGGCAACGTCGACCGACAAATCGCGGCGATATGGACTTACTTAAAAGAAAACGAAAAGCATCCGCTCCCGGAGAAAATCCTTGAAGCAAGATCGAAGAACTTCGAGCTAGTCCCGACCGACAAACCGATTGTCCTGCGAACCTTTATGAAGAGCGCCGGCACACATGCGATTGCTGTCGGGTTTCCAGAGAAGGTCAACTTCGCATTCGATTCCGACACCTGCCGACTCGTCGAAGCCTGGAAAGGACCGTTCCTGGACGCCCATGGAACCTGGTTCAACCGCTTCACACCACTGGAGGAACCGTT
>DAOUPA010000133.1 GCA_030626405.1 Planctomicrobium sp. | reverse complement strand
TCGGTATCTCCCTGTGTCCACTTCTGAAGAGCCTTGAGCATTTTTTGTCCTCGATGAAAGTACATGGAATCGAGAGAATCAAAATGTGTTTGAAAACCCGCTTGGCTTATTTCTTCCCAATCCTTTGGTAATTCCAGAGTGCCCCGACTCTCCATCCACTGACCAATTTCGAGGGCAATTTTTTGATGCCCTTCGAAAGAAGGATGAACGTGATCGACCAGCCAGTTATCTCCAAGAATACCAGAAGTTGTTTGACTCTCTAACAAGTCATGCAAATTCAGAATTGGGACGCTCTCCGTTTCGGCAACTTGATGCAGGGCGATAACGAGAGGCGTTGTCATTCGCAAGGGACAAATATCAAGATCGCGAGCCTTGACGAATGCCGCCTTGGCTTCGCTTTGCCGATTGAGAATTTCGAGACAGCGACCGAGTTCGTACCAGTTCGTGGCGAACTGGTCATCGAGCTCACACACTTGTTGCCAGAGTTTCGTCGCTTGCGGTAAGTCTGTGCGATAGAGCGAACGGGCCGTTTTCTTAATTTGGTCGACGCGCTGCTGCTCCGACATTGTTAATTCTCCAGACTCAGATTTGAACGGCGGAGTTCCACTCAAATTCGATGGAGGCAGCATCAGCAAAACTGGAACTTCTGCACCGCGTGCTTTGCGAATCATCCGGCGCACGTTGGCTTCAAAGTGAACCGCAACCGCGTCGTTCCATTTTAAATCTCGATGGAAAGCCGCAATGCCATTCTTGTAATCAAGCATTGCGTCGGCATCTGTTGCGAGAACGCTTTTCTTTTGATCTCTGGAACCGAGCATCTCAGCGGCGACGTTGACCGTTCGAGACTTCGTCATTAGGTAAGTCGGAGTCTCCAGCCAGCGCGGTATTGTCTTGATGTGGTCGTAACTGCGGTCTTCAAGAAATTCATTGTGACCGGTGCAGATGATGAAGAGGTCTGGATCGTAGCTCAGGCATTCTTCGAGAATTGGGATCAACCGATAACTGGCGTAGGAGATGCCACCACAATTGATCACTTCCCAGTTCCTCTCCGGCTCCGCCTGCTCGAGACTCAATCGCAGCCATGTTGTGAATGAGGTTTCAATGGAATACGGCCTCCCCTGTACTGTAGAGCCACCTAAACAAAAGATGCGAAACGTGTTCGCCGATTTCGTGGCAGAGAATTCTTCATCGGCGAAGAACTTCTCCCGCTCCGGAGAAAGCACATACCTGCTCTGTTCCGGATTCAATTCAAACAGCGGAATCACATCGGCAAAGCCGACAAACGGATCAATCGAATCATCCGGAGCGCCGATTCCCAGCGCAGTCAAAGCTCCCTCCAGAAGAATGAACGGGAGAAGAGCGCACGCAACGGCAAGCAAGCGAAATGTCCACCGCCGTTGTGAGGAACTTTTTTGAGAATGAGAATCCATCACTGAAGTTTAACTTTGAACTCCTCAATTCTGAACCGAATGGCGTCTCCAACTTCACATCACTACACTCCGGTGAGAATAATAATGTTTCACCTGGAGCCAATAATGACATCAATCACGCGACGTGCTTTACTTGGATCAACCGCTGCTGCCAGCGTTGCCTACGCGACCGGACCTCTCATTGCGCAGAAAGGAGAGTTGCCTTCGCAGAAAATTCGCGTCGGAGTCATGGGACTCAGCCGAGGTCGCTCGCTGGCTGTTTCCGCAGCACGGCTGCCTGGGGTCGAAGTGAAATATGTCTGCGATGTGGACTCCTCTCGCGCAGGGGCCGCTGTCGCTCAGCTTGAGAAAGACACAGGTCAGGTTCCGGAGCCGATTGGCGATTACCGAACGATGCTCGACGACAAAGACCTCGACATCTTCATCTGTGCCGCCCCGAACCATTGGCACGCCCCAGCAACGATCCTGGCTTGTAACGCTGGCAAGCATGTGTACTGTGAAAAACCATGTAGCCATAATCCCTGGGAAGGGGAAACCATGGTCAAAGCGGCTCGACACAATGACCGGGCTGTTCAGCTTGGTACCCAGAGACGCAGCAGCAATGGATACATCGACGCCATCGCGAAGCTTCACGAAGGAGTCATCGGTCGCGTTTACTGTGCTCGTTCCTGGTACAACAATATTCGCGGAGACATGGGGATTGGTCGTCCTGCCGAAGTCCCAGGCAATCTCAATTACGACCTCTGGCAAGGCCCGGCCCCGCGCGTTCCGTATTACGACAACCGTCTCCACTACAACTGGCACTGGTTGTGGCACTGGGGAAATGGCGAACTCGGCAACAACGGAATTCACTCGTTGGATATCTGCCGCTGGGGACTTGGTGTCGAATTTCCAGAGAAGGTCGTCTCCACTGGCGGACGTTACGCATACAAAGACGACCAACAGACCCCGGACACGAATATCGCGACGTACGAGTTCGCCGAAGGCAAGCAGATTTCCTGGCAGGGACGAAGCTGCAACCGTCACAAGGACTCTTCCGCTTTCGTCTCGTTCTATGGAGAGAATGGCGCCTGTGAAATTGACGCTCGAGGTAATTACAAGTTCTTCGACAAGAATGACAAGCTCATTGACGAAGAGAAGAAATCGACTTACGCGAACGAACCGCACATCAACAACCTTGTTGATGCGATTAAATCTGGCGAGCATCGCAATCTGACTGCCGAAATCGAAATCGGCCACCGCAGCACTTTGCTCTGCCACTTAGGAAATATCGCCTACCGAACCGGTTCGGCCCTAACCTGTGATACAACGAACGGTCACATTCTCGAAAACGATCAGGCAATGAATCTCTGGAAACGCGAGTACGAACCCGGTTGGGAACCGAAGGTGGGATAGTAAATAACCTGACTCCTCGTGTGGCGGGGGCGCTCCTCGAAGCGGAAGCGCCCGGAGTCCACGAGTCTCTTACTGCTTGATGCTTCACTTAGCAACGGGTGAATCACCCGGTGGAGAAAACGTGTAGAGTGCTCTTCTCAAATCGAGTCGTCGATGATTTGTGAACATCGCCGGGTTCCCCCGGTGGATCACCGGGAGCTAAATGAGAAATGCTCAGCACCAACTCTGAGACGCGCAAATTTCACTCTACCGTCACTTCCATGGACTGATTTGTTGAAATAAGCATGAGTGAACCAACTGTCGATTTCCCGAAAATCTGGACGGAACTTGGCCAACGATTTCACGTCGAGCAGCCTTCGATTCATGGTCCTGAGCATTGGCAGCGCGTCGAGGCACACGGCATGACCCTCGTGGAGCAGACGCCCGGCGCCGACATAATCGTTGTTCGTTTGTTTGCCGTTTTGCACGACAGTCAGAGGATGAATGACTGGGACGATCCTGAACATGGCCCGCGCGCGGCGGAGTTTGCTCAAAAAATGCAAGGTCTGTGGTATGAAGTCGGTGACGAGCAACTTGACCAACTCGTCGAAGCCTGTCGGTATCATACGGATGGGACGACGACTGAAGACCCGACAATTGGCTGCTGCTGGGACGCCGACCGTCTCGATCTCACTCGTGTTCGCATCGAGCCTCACCCTGATTTCATGAGCACAGAGTTTGGGAAGGAACTCGCAGAGAAATCTCGATAATTTCTCCGTTCCAAGTTCTGTTCAAGGAATCAAGCCAAATAAATCGGCAACTTCACGCAACAATTTCTTGAATGACATGACCATGAACATCGGTCAATCGGCGGTCGATGCCGTCGTTGAGATATGTGAGTCTTTTGTGATCAATCCCCAGTAGGTGCAACATCGTGGCGTGAACATCGTAAACTTCAGTTGGATTACTACGGTGAAGGGGTTTATAACCCCACTCATCTGATGGTCCGTGGGAGATGCCTCCCTTGATCCCGCCGCCGCAGAGCCAGTTGGTGAAAACATACGGATTGTGATCACGGCCTTTGCTGCCTTGCGTGCTAGGCATGCGACCGAATTCGGTTGTCCAGAGAACAATGGTATCTTCGAGTAATCCGCTTTGCTTCAGATCTTTGAGCAATGCAGCAGTTCCGACTGCCATGCCCCGTGCGAGCGGTCCGTGATCGCGTTCGAGATCTTCATGAGAGTCCCAATTCCGGCGAGGGTGACTATTGTCATTGCCAGACCAAATCTGCACAAAGCGAACGCCGCGCTCCAGTAATCGCCGCGCGATGAGGCACTTGCGACCGAAGTATTCAGCTTCCTCCGAGGCATTGATCGTATCAGGGTAAGTCGCCCCGATGCGGTCCAGACCGTACATTTTCATGATGTGTTTCGGTTCACCGGAAATATCGAGAGCTTCAGGCGCACTCAATTGCATCCGTGCGGCAAGCTCGTACGAACGTATTCTCGCCTCCAAACGTGAATCCCCAACTCGCTGATTCTGGTACTGCCCGTTGATCTGGTTCAGGAGTTCCAGTCCGTCACGATCACTCGCTTTCGTCACATATTTCGCATGAGGGAGTAAATCATCAATCGGATTCTCGCGTTGCGGGAAGATGGCTGTCCCTTGTGAGCTTGCTGGCAGAAACGCGGAACCCCAGTTCTTCGGTCCGTTACTGGCGAAACCACGATGATCCGGCAGCACCACAAATGTCGGCAGGTTTTCGTTGATCGAACCTAACGCGTAACTGACCCACGAACCCATTCCAGGGAAGCCGGGACGCTGAAATCCAGTCGCCTGCAAGTATGTTGCTTGTGAATGAACTCCCGTCTTGCCTTTCATGTTGTGAATGAACGCGATGTCGTCGACGCATTCCCCCAATGGTTCGACCACTTCACTGATCATTTTCCCTGACTGACCATGTGGAGAAAACTTAAACGGCGATTTCATCCAGGGACCGAGACCGTTCTGAAAAGTTTCGACTTGTTCGCCGAAGTCTGATTTCGCACCATGATGCTTCTCCAGCATCGGCTTATGATCCCAGAGATCAATATGGCTGGCAGCCCCTCCCATGAACAACTGCACAACTCGCTTTGCCTTCGGAGGATGATGCAGCACTTGCACCGCCCCTGTACTCTCGGCAAAGGACTCATCGTGCAACATCGCCGCCAGAGCGAATGCGCTGAAGTTGGTTCCGGCCTGCGAAAGAAATTCTCGTCGGTGCATTGTTTCAAACCTGTTCACTATCGTCCGTCAGTCGAGGTACACAAACTCACTCAAGTTGAACATCACCCTGCAAAGATTCGGCAGTCCATGCTTTTGCGCGTACGCGACAAATTGTTTCCGTTCCAATTCCGTAGGCTTTCGTTGAGTCGTGAGCAGCATTGCTTTTTCGACTTGTGCCTCTAAATTGTCTGACTCGAGTTCTAGTTGAGTTGCGAAACGTTCTGCCATGAGGAGATTGAATTTACTGTTCAGCATCGACAACGCCTGAAGAGACGTCAATGTTTCGTTCCGTTTCGGAGTGCTTTGCGATGAATCCGCACAATCAAGAGTTGTCATCCATGGGTCAGGTTGAGAGCGAACGATGAATCGATAGATGCTGCGACGGTGAGACGCCTCGTCACTGGGATCGAATTTGTGATATTCATAGTGCGGAGAATGTTCGACTCTCTCCAACTCGAAGAGGTAGTATCCCGGCCCACCCATCTGATAATTCATTGCTCCGCTGACGGTCAAAATCGAGTCTCGAATTTCTTCTGCTTCCAACCGCCTGCGCTTCATTCTCCATAAATATTGGTTACTGCCATCAATTCCAGAGTTTGCTTCATTGTCTTGAGACGACTGCCGATAAACGCCACTGGTCACAATCAAGCGGTGAAGTTGCTTCATCGACTGATCACCATCGCGAAATTGAACCGCCAGCCAGTCGAGGAGTTCTGGATGTGTCGGCTTGGCTCCCATTCGACCAAAATCGTTCGGTGTTGCGACGATACCCTGCCCAAAATGATACTGCCAGATGCGGTTCACGATAGACCGCCAGACGAGTGGATGATCTCGGTCAGTCAACCACGTCGCCAACTCGGCTCGCCGCTGGGACTCCGTTGTTTCGCCTTCAATTCTCCAGTCGCCTGAACGACTCAGTGGTAACATCCCTGCGGTTGCCGGGTGATCTGGTTGCTGTACGTTCCCGCGATGCAGAACTTGAATCGGCCGCAATGTCCCTTGCGTTGGTTTGAAGTTGCCCTGAGTTTTGAACTGTGTTGCTGCTGCATAAACCATGCGACCTTGGGGGAGAGATTTCAAATCGCCCTGAGCCTTTGTGATTGATTTTTGAATCGAATCTTTTTCCTTCAATCTCTCGGGTGTTTCAATTTTCGCGAGAATCTCAGCCCGTTCCTTCACGACTTGCACAAGTTGCTGTGCCAAGGTCGGATCGCCAGCCTTCGCCCACAGTCCGTCGGTGAGATTCTTTTTGGTCCAACGGACGGGCGCTTCGATTGAATCAAGCGCTGCAACCTTTGCACCGTGAGCGACATTATCGCGATTTGTATCAAACACTTGCAGTTCGGCGAGAGCGAAAATGTAATCACTAGAACGTTCGGACAACTTTGTCGCTGTGACCCGGACATGGCGAGCGTTCAGATTGATGTTGTCCAGCTCAACAGCAGTGAGACCGGGATTTGGAACATCTTCCATCGTCTGATCACGCACGATCTTCCAGTCTTGACCGTCCGTAGAAATCTCAACTTTGAAGCGGATCGGAAATCCAAACCCAGAGCCAATGCCAGCGTAATCGTCGTGACAAGCTCGCAGAACGATACTGGAAACGCCGACGATTCTTCCGAGATCCACGACCACCCATTTCTCAGTTGTGGAACCCGAGGTAATCGCACTGTGATAGCCAAACTGCGGTTCTTTTTCGGTCTTGAGCCTCGGCTTCAACTCTTTGATCTGTTGATTCAGTTCCAGGAGGCGGGGTCCACCGGCGTCGGCGATTGTTTTTTCGAGGGTACTCAGTTTGGCGTTGAATTGTTTTAGTTGTGAATCCAGTTCCCGCCGCCGTTTTTCAACTTTCGGGTCAAGATCGTATGGACGTTCTGCTCGATCAACGGCTGCGAAAATTGCCTGTAAGCCGTAGTAGTTCTCTTGCGTGAGTGGGTCGAACTTATGGTTGTGGCACCGCGCACATTGGATCGTCATGCTGCAGAACGTATTGATCGTGTTGGAAACCATGTCGTCACGATCCAGGTTTCTAGCCACCTTGCCATCGATCTTCGACTCAGGGACTTCGACATGCCCAATGAAATCCCAAGGCCCGGCGGCAATGAATCCGAGTCCGAGAATGCCGTCCGGTTCACCTGGAAAGAGAACATCGCCGGCGATTTGCTCCTGAACAAACCGTGCGTATGGTTTATCTTCGTTGAACGAACGAATGACGTAATCCCGATACGGCCAGGCGTTCGGGCGAAGTTTGTCTTTGTCGTAACCGCATGTGTCCGCATACTTGACGATGTCAAGCCAGTGCCGCGCCCAACGTTCCCCGTAATGTTTCGATTCCAGCAGCCGGTCGACCAGCTTTTCATAAGCGTGGGGGTCTGAGTCGTTTTGGAATGCGTCGACTTCTTCAATTGTCGGTGGTAAACCGGTCAAGTCAAAAGTGACGCGGCGAATGAGTGTTCGGCGGTCGGCTTCTGCGGCGTGTGACAATCCCTTTTGATTCAGCGTCTTCAGAACAAAGGAGTCAATGGGCGTCCGCACCCAGGGATCATTTATCTTGGGGACTGAAGGAGACTTGATCGGCTGATACGACCACCAGTCGAAATCGGCAATCACCGGCTCTTGCAACTTGAAATCACTCGGCCACTTCGCGCCGGAATCGATCCACTTTCGAATGGCTGAGATTTCCTCAGTCTTGAGCGGATCTGAGTTCTTCGGCATTTCTGCCTTGCCATTGGTTGGTGTGATGACATCAACCAGGTGACTCGCCGCTGCGTCGCCCGGTTCCAGATACCCATCATCAAATGCCGATTCCGCTGATTGCAAAGAAAATTCACCTTTCCTTTGCACATCGTTGTGGCAACTCAGACAGCGTCGTTGAAGCACCGGCACGACACGTTCACGAAAGAAATCATCCGCACAACATACATCCGCGTGGGCCAGCAGCACGAAACCAGAAAAGAGCAATACACAGTGAATCGCAGACTGGTGCATGTTGTTCATTTTGAAATTGTTCGTTGACTTTGAGTCCATGACAATTCGCGATCTCTAACGAAAACATCGCATCACACCGTAATCCGAAGTGTCAGCGAGGCGTCGTTCGCTCATCCTTGCTGACGCTTCGGGATACGGGAAATTATAGTTGTAATTAGTGTAGCAGTTTATGAGGATCAAGAGAAAGTTCTTCTCATCTGAGTAAGATTCTCGCTCTTACAAGATTGCGTTTCATGTTTAACACAACATGCCGTGACGAGTCCCAGCCCACGCGCAAACTTAGCCTCCGGTAATCCACCGGATGACTCACCCGGTGCTAAATGAAGTGGTGAGACAACAGTTTATTTACATCGCATGCTTCTCAACAATCGACCAGTCGACGTCAACGCCGAGTCCTGGGCGGTCGCTGATTGTGATGTTGGGGCCATTAATGACAAGTGGATCAGTAACGATCCGTACGGAATGGTAAATCGGTCCCATGATGTCGCCTGAGAATTTTTCGATGTTCATATTCTGATGCGCGAGGACCAAATGACACATCGCTGCCGAGGCAATGTCCAGTTCCAGATTCGAACCAATCGAGCAAGCGACTCCCTGCTCTGCTGCGAGTTCGACGATCTTGAGCGACTTCCGCAAACCGCCATTCTTGCCTGGATAAACGCTGATGACATCGCACGCATCATTGAGAAGGCACTCTTTCGCTTGTGTTTCATCGAAGCAGATATCATCCGCCATCACCTCCGGCTCAATTGACCTCCGCACTTCTGCCAAACCATGGTAGTCGTCACGGGGCGTCGGTTGTTCAAAGAGTCCCACGCGGCAATCTGCCACCGCGTGTGCCATCTCAATTGCTGTTTTCGTGTCGTAACCGCAGTTCGCATCAATTACCATTTCAGGCTCTTTCCCGATTGCCTCGCGAACGACACGCACGCGTTCGATATCTTCCTCAACGCAAGTTCCGACTTTCACTTTGATGGTGGTAAAACCTTGTTCGACAAGTTCTCTGCCTCGGCGTGCTGCTCTTTCTGGTTCGTAAGCTCCCATTGAAAACCGACAGCGGATCGTTGGCGAACGAACCGGACCACCCAAGAGTTCGTAAACTGGTTTGCCAAGTTCGCGCCCTTGAATGTCCCAGCAGGCCATTTCAATTGCAGACTTCGCAAACCAGTTTCCTTGTGCCGCTTGATCCAGTACAGCGTCGAGTGCCTCGATGTCGAACGGGTCCAGCCCGATCAGCAGTGGGGCAAAGACCTGATCGACGATAGCCTGCGCGCTCCAAACGGTTTCACCGCTCCATCTCGGAATGACGGTCGCTTCGCCAACACCTTCGATCCCAGCATCGGTTTCTACACGAACAAGTAAGTATTGCGAGACCTCATGCCGACCGAGTGCCGACACCATGCAGTATTCTGGCTTGAGTGGAATTCGCACCGGGATTGTTTTGATCGCTGTGATTTTCATGGAGACTCTTACTAGAATTTGGTGCTGTTGTAAGTGATGCGTAGGCTGGGACGCATCCCAGCATTTCGGTGACCTTCGTCAAACGTGGTGCTGGGTTACGCAAAAGGCTAACCCAGCCTA
This sequence comes from Planctomicrobium sp., assembly GCA_030626405.1. Classification (GTDB taxonomy): domain Bacteria; phylum Planctomycetota; class Planctomycetia; order Planctomycetales; family Planctomycetaceae; genus Thalassoglobus. The sequence continues at coordinate 4,575 of DAOUPA010000133.1, read as the reverse complement.
CAAAAGTCTTCGGTAACGTGACTCAACACAGAAGTGTGAGGAATTGATGATGAAACCTCAAGCTGGCGTCGGTCGGACGTCTCTTACTCCGTATTGGGGAGTCGAGCTGACCGGCTGGGGCTACTACATCGAACGCACCTGGCAGAACGTGCACGATCCACTGCACGCGACCGCTCTGGTGGTTGAGAATGAAACGGACATCATCGCCATCGTCTCTGTCGACTTGATGGTCATCAGCGATGAGTTCACAAAGAACGTTCGAGAGCGAGTGACGACCGCAACCGGAATTCCGGCAGAGAACATTCTTGTTTGCTGCACTCACACACACAACGCCCCTTCCACAGGCGGGTTGCTCGGCGTTGGTGAAGTTGACTTGTTCTATGAGGAGTGGGCAGCAAGGCAAACCGCGACCGCTGTCATCGAGGCCTGGCAATCGCGAGAACCTGCCAGTTTCGCAGTCGCAACAACTCAGGTCAGTAATCTCACTTTCAACCGAACGCGAGAAAACGGACCGGTTGATCCGACTTTGACCGCACTTCAGATTGACAGAGAAGGTGGTACTCCGCTCTCCGTTCTTATCGGTTTTCAAGCACACCCCACCGTTTCGACGGTACTTCGCCCAAGGTCAGTCAGTCGCGATGTTCCAGGCGAGATCTGTGACCTAATCGAACATGCTCTGCCTGGTTGCCAGGCGATGTATCTTCAAGGAGCCTGCGGCGACGTGAACTTCCATCGTTTCTATTCGACTGAGGATCGCTGTACAGAACCGGCGCAAGCAGTTGCAGCGGCTGCATTGAAGGCATTGCAGAACAGGCTACCGCTTGACCCATCCCTCATCAGAGCCGGATCACAGCAAGTGCAAATTCCAACTCGCCGTTGGACACAAAAAGAGATTGATGCCGATCGAGTTGAAGCGGAAATGCGACTGCGGGACCACGACATCAGCGGCTGGAGAGAAACAATTGGACGCGTGATGACGAACCGCCCTGACGAAATGGTCAGCAGACATGGTGGAGACGAGTGGAAAGCGGTGGCGGCGATGTGTCGTTTCAATCTGGAATGGACGGATCAAATCCTCCATGATCTCAACATCAGGGAAGAATCCGTGGAATCGGAAATTCAAGCCCTGCAAATCGGCGACTTTGGCATCGTCAGTAATTCCACTGAATTCTTCACTACGCTTGCCCTGAAAGTCCGCGAAGACGTTTCCCTCCCGCACTTGATGCTCGCCTGTTACGCGAACGGACGCATCGGCTACCTTCCCGACGCTCACGATGTCCAACAGAAATCATACGCTGCCTACCAGTCACCCAAATACTGTAACCAATTCCCGTTCACCGAAGAGTCCGGCCTGGTCATGGTTGACGAGATGACAAAGTTGATCAACTCGTTGTTGCTACCGTAGTTGGTCTTCCCTGAGTGGAATGTTACAGGCTTTGACTTTCCTTCCGAATTCGATCTTGTTCGAATACTGTTGCCGATGCGAAAGCATGTCGGCTCAAATAATGAAATTCCTTGAAGCGGACGCATTGTGATGCCGAATGACTTAGCGCCTTCTGTCCCATCGCGCCGACGTCTGATTGTGTTCTGGCTTGCATCAGCGACATCCTTTTTCCTCTACATGCACCGGTATGCTTGGAATATCATTGGCCTCGAACTGCAAAAAGAGTACGGATTCAGTCACACGGCAGTGGACGGACTTGGCACCGCGTTTTATGTCACGTACGCATTTGGGTCGATTCCCAGTGGTGTTGTCGTGGACCTCTTCGGCCCGCATTTCTTTTTGTTCGCAATCATCCTGCTTTGGTCGCTGGCTCTCCCACTACATGGCATGACCGGAAACATTTACGGGTTGGGAAGTGTCCGCCTGCTGTTTGGAGCAGCCCAGACAGGTTGTTATCCTGCACTGGGGCAAGTGACACGTACCTGGTTTCCACGTGCTGGTCGAACACGCATCCAGGGCTGGGTCGCCAGTTTCTTCGGGAGAAGTGGTGGGGCATTTTCTTCCATCTTAATGGGCACGATTTTGATGGGCTATTTTCATTTTTCCTGGAAGCTCTCTTTGATTGTCATGGCGATTCCAGGCGTGGTGTTCGCCTTTCTCTTCCTATATTTCTTCAAAAACTCCCCTGAAGAAGACCCACTCGCGAACGGAGCTGAACGCGAATTGATTCGCGGCGACGAACGGACGGTCGATGAGTCCCGCGGCGTGATTTCAACGAAGGCTGCCCTGAAGAATTTCAGCCTCCGCGTCATGGTGATCCAGCAATTTATGAATGCCGGAGCGGACGTTGTTTACACTCTCATTATGGGGATTTACTTCGCCTCTCTGGGAGTCGCTGACATGAAAGATCTGGGGTGGCTTGTCAGTCTGCCTTTGCTAGGTGGGGCCTGTGGAGGTATCGTCGGAGGGATTCTCAATGACTGGCTCATCCCAAGAATCGGCAGTCGCTGGGGACGTTCATCGGTCGGTTCCGTGGCGAAGTTTCTTGCTGCGATCGCATTGTTTTTCGCGATCAGTCAGCCATCACCGGAGCGTGTCGCTGTCGGCCTGTTTTTCGTGAAGTTTTTTACCGACTGGACACAACCGACAGTTTGGGGAACCGCGACCGACATCGGTGGTCGTTTTTCGGCGACAGTTTTCAGTATCATTAACACAGCAGGGAACGTAGGCGGGATCGTCATGCCGCTCATCTTCGGTGGTTTGCTTGACTTCTATACCACAACAACAATCGCTGATGGCGTCATCCACAAGGTCACCAATTTCACTCCCATGTTTATGGTCGTCGGAGCCTTCTACGTCGGTGCCGGAATCTGCTGGCTGCTGGTCGATTGCACCAAGAGCGTTGACGTTCCGGAGGAAGAGTCACCTCGGGACAATATAGACAATTGATTTATTTTTGAACGAAATTTCTCCATGGTCATCACCACAATCGATTTTGAAGCATCTGGTAAGCAGCAGGATTTCCTGCGGGTTCCGTACTCGCATAATCTTGGTGGCTGGGCCAATGTGATGATTCCGATCACGACGATTGCAAATGGTGAAGGACCGACGGTTCTCATCCTTGGTGGCAATCATGGTGATGAATATCAGGGACAAATCGCAGCGATGAAACTTGCCCGAGAACTGACACCGGACATCGTGACCGGCCGTGTCATTCTGATTCCATCGCTGAATTTCCCTGCCGCTCGCGCCGCGACACGACTCTCTCCATTGGATGGCATGAACATGAATCGCGCCTTTCCTGGGGAAGAGGAAGGGAGCGTCACGAGCCAAATCGCACATTATCTGACAACGGTGCTGTTTCCACTGAGTGACGTCGTCATCGATATTCACTCCGGCGGTCGCAGCATGGAATTCGTTCCATGTGCGCACATGCACCTGGTTGAAGACCTCGACCAACGCAAGAAAATGCTGGCAGCGATGCTCGCGTGGAATACCGACTTCGCATTCCTGTACGCCGACATCGCAGGCACTGGTTTATTGCCTGTCGAAGCGGAAAACCAGGGCAAGCTGGTTGTGACGACAGAACTGGGCGGCGGCGAAGCGATTCCAGCAAGTGTGCATCGCATCGCCCAAGGCGGTCTACGGAATGTCCTTATCCATGTCGGTGTGGTTCAGGGAGAAGAACAAACTCGCGAAAGCCTCGGCAAGCCACCAACGATTCTGACTCAGGCTCTCAATGGCGAAGATTACATTCTCGCCCCTGAATCCGGAGTATTCGAAATCGCTGTCGACCTCGGTACAATGGTGCAACAAGGTGAAACGATCGGAGCCATCCATCACCTCGAACGCCCTGACCGCGAACCTGAACAGATCGTTGCCCAAAGCACCGGCTACCTTGTCACAATGAGAGCACCGTGTCTCACTCAACAAGGCGACTGCGTCGCCGTCATCGCTCAGGCAGTTGACCCTCGGTCTCTTTGAAAACAAGTAAATCATGCCCAGAATTTTAATCGCTGAATGTAAACAGGAAGTTTCGACTTTCAATCCGCATCTGAGTGGCTACGACGACTTTGCTGTTCGCAAAGGGAGAAAGCTACTTGACTACCACCGGACGGTGCGCAATGAAGTGGGAGGTGCATTGAAAGTTTTCGATGCGGTGCGCGATGTGAAAGTTGTGCCGGCGTACAGTGCGTTTTTCATTACGTCTGGTGGAACACTCGCAAAAGATGCGTGGGAGCAAATTGCGAGTGAGTTTCTCAACAGCATCCGCGCGGCACCGCCGGTGGATGGTGTTTACTTCTCAATGCACGGCGCAATGGCGAGCGAAGAGGAGCTCGACCCAGAAGGTTGGCTGCTCGCCGAAACACGAAAGATTCTGGGCGAAGAGATTCCGATTGTGGTCTCGCTGGATCTGCATGGAATACTGACGGATCAAATATTGCAGCACAGCGATGCCGTCGTTGCGTTTCATACTTACCCGCACGTCGATTTCTTTGAGACCGGTCAGCGCGCCGCACGTTTGTTGCTGCAAATTGTGGCTGGTGATGTGAAACCGGTGACAGCCAATGTTTCCATTCCTGCACTTGTGCGCGGGGACGAACTTATTACTGACACGGGGCTATTCGGCG
>DAOUPA010000760.1 GCA_030626405.1 Planctomicrobium sp. | reverse complement strand
TTGGCAAGCTGTTCATCAGAACGACCCGGCTGAACTGTGTCCGGAATGGTACTTGATCTACTAACGTGCCGCCGAAACGGATTGAGCCGTCCCCAGAATCCAACTGAATCCTGAGCCGGGAGACTCCCCGGCACCGCAAGCATTCCAACGCTTGCAATGAACAACATGAGAAATTGGCGTATCTTCATGATAACCTCCATGTTGAGAACCGTGACAGACATCGGTGAAACAGATCACCGAGTCGACAGGGGCCAAAAATAAATCGTTGTGCAATTATAAGACGTCAATACCTCCTTTCTGATTCATTGCCCGCAAAAAGAACGTTGAACGTGTTGGCAGATCGATTCCCAAAAGTCGCGCCAAATCAGGCAGGTCACTGCAAATTGATCTCGTGACCAGTGGAACTGGGTGGAGTTTCGAGATTGATTGTTAGAAAACATGACAGACCTCAGGCGGTCACGCACACAGATTCAAGTGGAAACTGTCGCTGTCTAATTTACGTAAGTTGCGTTGGAGATTGATGTTGCGACAGGGTTTCGCTGGAAATGTAATGATGGGAATTTGTGATTTGAGAAATGCTAATCGGACTCGAATGAGTTTGGCGATGTTCCCAAAATCTCTCATCCTTGGGAAGATGAGTTTTCTTACCCTGTGAACGCCTGTAAATGAGGTCTAAAACTTTCGTCTGCAAGTGATCGATTCGGCTTCGGGGGCACTCGCAAAGCATATTTTAGGAGGCCATGTGTGCAGCGATCAGTCGTTTGAAACGCATCGTTCAAAGTTTCAAAGAGTTCAACAAGCTTCCGAAATCAGAGACGGCAGGCGTTCTATGAACGTGGTACGCTCAGGAGCAAAGCAGTCTTCGATTTCCAGGCACCTCGATTCCAGTTTGGATCGAACACAACTTCGACATGGATTTATGACATGATAAAGAAGCATCCTCTCCATATCGGTCTCGCTTTGATCCTTCTCGTATTGTCGAGTTTGGCGTCTGCAACTCGTCAGGTTGAAGCGGCACCGCCGGTTCGGTCTGATGTACTTATCGGATTCCAGCAGGCTCCCGGACCGAACGATCTTGCTCTCATTCAGGCGCAAGGTGGACGCGTCAACTACTCCTTCAATCTCTCCAAACTGCAACCCTAACACTGGTACCACACTGGGGGCTGGACAAAACAGTTCTTCCAATCTCTCGGCGTCAGACCAACTTCAGGTTCAGCCAAGGTCGACTCGCATGCTGGACAATCCAACTTGAAATTACATAATCGATTTCCATTTCTACCCCGGGGTTTGTTGTATGTCGATTGAAATTGGCTCTCCAGTTGATTCTGCGCAGTTTTATTTTGTCGGAGGAGGAATCGCCTCTCTCGCTGCAGCTGCGTTTCTCATCCGGGATGGAAAGATTTCGGGTGAAAGGATTCAGGTCTTTGAACAATCGGATCGTCTAGGCGGAAGCCTTGATGGTTGTGGTTCCCCGGAAGATGGATATGTCATTCGAGGCGGAAGGATGTTCGAGGAACACTTCGTCTGCACTTATGACCTGTTTGATTCCATTCCGACACTGACCGATCCGACACAAAGTGTGTCAGAAGAAATTCACGACTTCAACAGAAAAGTGGTGACTTCGTCAAAGAGTCGATTGGTTGAGGATGGTCGAAAAGTGGAGGCACCTCACTTCGGATTGAGTTACCGCGACAAGTGTGATCTCATCAGACTCTCATTGAAAAGCGAAGACTCGATGGGTGCACTTAAAATTGAAGATTACTTTTCGAATGAATTCTTTCGAAGCAATTTCTGGTTGATGTGGTCAACCATGTTTTCGTTTCAATCCTGGCACAGCCTCGCTGAGTTCCGACGTTACATGCGGCGCTTTGTACATCTGCTTCCAGGATTTAACCGTCTCGAAGGAATCTTACGAACAGTCTTAAACCAATACGACTCACTGATTCTTCCACTCAGTCGATGGTTGGAGGATCACGGCGTTTGTTTTCAGATGGAGACGCAAGTTGTTGGACTCGACTTTGA
>DAOUPA010000761.1 GCA_030626405.1 Planctomicrobium sp. | reverse complement strand
GGGAACGATCCTGCCGCCTCTCTCTGCAGAAGAGAGCCTCGAAACCACGCGAATCTACAGCGCTGTCGGGCGTATGGAAGAAGGCGAGTCTTTGTTGATGCAGCGTCCGTTTCGTTCGCCGCATCATACGATCAGTCAGGCGGGGCTGGTCGGTGGTGGAAGTATTCCGACTCCAGGTGAAATTAGTCTCGCCCATCATGGGATATTGTTCCTCGATGAATTACCAGAGTTTAATCGAAACACTCTTGAAGTCTTGCGGCAACCGCTGGAAGAGAGTCGCGTGACAATTGCTCGTGCGGTCGGCAGCGCGACGTTTCCAGCCAGCTTGATGTTGGTCTCGGCTATGAACCCCTGCCCTTGTGGATTTCGTGGAGACCCCAAGCGTCGCTGCAATTGCTCACCGATACAGATCGAACGTTACCTCTCCAAAATCAGTGGTCCGTTGCTGGATCGGATCGATATTCACATCGAAGTCCCACCGGTTCCGTTTCGGGATTTATCGTCTGAGACACAAGGAACAAACAGCGAGACCATGCGAAAGGATGTTGTCAAAGCCAGAGAACGACAGCGAGAGCGTTTCGGCCGCGAAGGCTCTCTAGTGAACGGAACCATGGCTCCACGAGACATTCGAAAGCACTGCAAGTTAAACAAAGAAGCCGAATCATTGTTAAAATCTGCGATGGAGGAGATGGGGCTTTCCGCCCGCGCTCACGATAAAATTTTGAGAGTCAGTCGGACCATTGCGGACCTTGATGATTCAGAATTTATCGATTTCCACCACCTGACCGAAGCCATCAATTATCGAACACTGGATCGAAGCAATTGGGTACAGTAGATGTCACAGCCACATCAAACAGAGCCTGACCATCGAATCATCCTTCTCGGAGCCAGCAATCTGACGCTCGGTCTCCCGCGACTCGTGCAGTCGTTTCGAGCCTCACTCCCAGGCACCGTTGAACTTCTCTCGGCACATGGGCATGGACGTTCCTACCTGAAGTGGAGTTACGTCATTCATCGGGGCTTGCCGTCGATTCGAGACTGCTCTCTTTGGGAAGACCTCAAAGCACGACCTGCTGCGAAGCAGACCTACGCATTGGTCACAGACCTGGGATGCGACCTGTTCTATGGATCGAAACCAGGGCCGATTGTCGATTCGGTCGCGGAGTGTCTTCAAAATCTTACGGATCTGAACGCGAAAATTGTTTTGGCTCGACCGCCACTTGAAAGCCTTTCCCTGATCAATCACTGGCACTACTACTTCGTAAAAAACACTTTCTTTCCCGGCCCAACAATTCCCTGGCCAACCATGCGTGAGTACATCACTGAAGTTGACGAGAGAGTTCTGGAAACGGCAAAGACGATGGGTATAGCAAACGTCGCACCCAAAAAGGAATGGTACGGTTACGACCCGATCCACATGAAACGCGCAATGCGAAATCAGGCCTGGGACGAAATTCTCTCGGCATGGCAACTTCCGGAAGAATTCAATATCGAAGCGCCGAAATTATCCGGCAGCCTTCACATCTGGACGCGAAAAGCCGCAAGCAGAAAAACCTGGTGGATGCCTCAACTGCTCGCTCAACCTGCCCATCAATGGCAAGATGGTTCATCGCTCTCGATTTACTGAGGCATGTGTGGTTCTATTCTTCGAGTAAGGGCGAACAAATGATCCGGCGGGTGTGTCACCATTGACAATCATATTTATTCGAGGGTAAAGCGATGAACAGAAAACAACTTGAAAAAATTGGAGTTCCAGATTACTGCGTCACAGAGGCGATTCAAGCAATTCAAATTGCTGTGAATGCTGGGTTACGAGGAAAAGATGCGAAGCAGCAATTGATTGCTGTGCTGGATGCTCCGACCGAATTTCTTAACGACGAACAATACGGTGAATTCGCGCATGCGCTCGTCGATCATGAGAACGAAGAAATTGTTGAATCGACACAAGTCGATTACGCCGTGTGGGGTGATGAATTCATCGATG
>DAOUPA010000512.1 GCA_030626405.1 Planctomicrobium sp. | reverse complement strand
TCGATTGCGGAACCACCCAGACCGGACTTCTCGGCAGCATCCTCAGAGTTACTGCCGACTCCTTCTCCAGTCGTCAACCGTGAAACCCCGAATTCCTTCCCACCACAGAATCCGACCGAGAGCGGGCGAGTCAGTCCTGTTGCGAATGAAGTTCAAGCAGAGTCTGAATCAGTGCTGCCGTTTGGTTCTGAAAATATCCCCGCTCCGACATTAGCGAATCCGGCACCTGCTGCGATCACGACGATTCCAAACGCATCAGTCGAACCAACTTCGCCGGCTCCGTCTCGTAGTTTCCCGGAGTTTCCTCCCGAACCTGCCGTTGCGGTACCCACCATTGAAGAAACAAAAACCCCAGCAACCGCGAAAGCAATTATTGAAGGGCCTGGAACAACGACCATCGATCCGGTCGTTGCTTCTGGCCCTCAATCTCCTGAACTGAAGATTGAAAAAATCGCACCTCCGCAAGCGTCAATTGGGGACCCATTGGTCTATTCAATTCGAATCCGTAATGTTGGTGGCAGCGAGGCTCGAAAGGTCGTCGTTGAAGATCGAATTCCCAGAGGGACGAAACTCAATGGAACAATTCCCCAAGCAGTTGCAGTTGATGGCAAACTGATCTGGGAACTGGGAACCCTTCAACCAAATGAAGAACGACTCATTAAACTTCAGGTTGTCCCCATGGAAGCGGGAGAAATTGGAAGTGTGGCAACGGTTTCCTTCGAATCCGCGATTTCCGCAACGATTCGCGTAACGGCTCCCAAACTGAGTGTTGACATTGACGGGCCAACGGAAACGCTGCTCGGTCAAAACATCCCTTACAAGTTCACTGTTCGAAACAACGGAGACGGTAACGCGAAAGGTGTCGTTCTCCGGGCTCTTTTACCACCATCGCTGAAGCACCCGAACGGAGATGACATTGAAGCCGACTTGGGAACCATTCCTGCAGGTGAGACCAAAACCGTAAATCTCGTTGTCGTTGCCGATACCGTTGGCATTTCCACTCCCAAAGTTTTGATCTGGATGAGTGGAAAAAACTATGCCGAGAATCAAGCCGATGTCCGCGTTCTCAAATCAAGAATTCGCTTGTCACGGACCGGACCGAAACGACGTTTTGTCGGACGGGCAGGACAATTCGTGACTCAAATCACGAATGATTCGAGCACTCCACTCTCCAATGTTAAGGTCGAGGAACACATTCCAGTTTCTCTTGATCTGGCAACGTTTGTAAATGGGTGGAATCCCAAAAGAAGAGTCATTGAGCATGTGATCCCTCTCCTTCAACCAGGTGAAACACGTAATTTCACAACTCAGCTTATTCCAAATCAAGCAGGAGAACTGGTCAGCAAATTGATTGCTCACGACCAAGCGGGTAACCATGCTGAAGTTGCAGCACCGTTGAGCGTGAAAGGCTTCGCCGATCTTGAAGCTGATGTTTACGGGAAAAACAAAGTCGTTGCCATCGGGGGCCAAGTCTCTTTGAAATTGAAACTCAAAAATAGCGGCACCGCATCGGCGAAGAATGTTCAAGCTGCATTTGAAATCCCACAAGGACTCGTCTTCTCTACAGCATCAGGACCAAGTGACTACGAAGTGATTGGTAACCAAGTCATCTTTGATTCGCTCAGTGAAATGCCTTCCGACACCGAAAAGGCTTACGACATCGTTCTCATTGCGACTGAAAAGTGCATCACAAAGGTGAAAATAAAACTCACTTCCGCGGACTACAGCGAACCGATTCATCTCGAAGAGCCGGTTCGCGTGGTTCCCGACGAAGACTAGCGCGACACTCTCTGACTTTACATGCCACATGCGGTTTCAATCATTCGACACCCACTCGAAGCTGTACGCACAGGCGTGTGAACTACGAAACGAAGTCCTTCGCATTCCAATTGGTCTCGATCTGTTTAACGAAGACTTAAGCGGCGAATGCGATGCTTTGCATTTCGGAATCATCGAAGCAGAGCAACTTCTTGCGTACGTGATGATTGTTCCAGGCGAAGCAGCGACTGCTTCCCTCAAACAAATGTGTGTCTCCTCCGACTTGCAGCGACAAGGAATCGGGGCAAAGTTAATTTTCGAAGTTGAAGCCGAACTGCAACGACTCAATTATCAGACAATCACAATGAACGCGAGAACGAGCGCCGTTCAGTTCTATGAAAGTTTGGGGTATCGGCGCACGAGCGGAGAATTCACCAACGTCGGAATTCCCCACTACCGCATGGAGAAGGTTTTCGAGAGCTGACACAATTCCAGTTCGTCGTTGAATGCGTGCTACGGGTTTGTTTTTTCATTGGACTGCACGCCTCTTGTTTCGTGAATTTCAGCGACTTCATTGTTTTGCCAAACACTTTAAGTGTCTGGCTAACTTGCTCTCAATATTTTTTCTTATTTTTGTCTCAGCGGCTCCGTCGTAGCATCTTTTTGTGAAGAGGGCTCCCTCGCGAAGTTCCCTTTGCTAGAATGTATTGCGTCATTTTCATCTGTAACACCACTTGCGGAGATAGCCCGCAACTAACGGCGTCGGCTCAGTTTTCGAGTTCTCCTTGAACAGAGGTTCTCATCAATGTCGCTCAGAGATATTGTCGAACATGAATTGAATCGGCTGACCATTTCTCAGGCCGTTCCGACGACGGTCCGGGCAACGGTCCCGAGCGGAATGGTCCTCACACTCGATGTGACGGCAATCGATTCAATGAGCGTTGAATTGAAAGAACTCGCCCTGTTTGTGCCGCAACTTCAGAGTGCAGGGTTTGATGCATTGAAGCAGTGGTCGACAGACTTGGGGCAACGTATCACCTACCTGTTGGAGAACATCGGTCCACTCGAATTCGACCCGATCGCCGGTCAAGTCTTGATAAGATCAACCCCGCCGGGACAACTCTCGAACGGAACGCAATTCTACGAGATTATGCTCGCTTCATCCGGGAGCGGAACTTTCACGCTACGACGGTTCCGCTCAACTCAGGGACGACCAGGAAGAGACCAAGTCGAAATGCAGATGACAACCGAAGTGTTACTGCGACTCATCGATGACTTGGTTGATACGATTCCGTGAAATGCTCATCGTTTCGCCACACACTTAAAGAGTGCGGCGAACTGCATGATTGTTAGCCGATCAATTCCGGCATCGGTTGGTAGACGTTTTGGTCGACAAGAAATCGCGGGCGTCCTTGAAGATCCTGAACTGTCGTGTGGTCAACATTGATTCCCAGCGACTTATACAGAGTCGCGAAAACTTCCTGGAAGTGAACCGGGCGTTTGATTGGCTCTTCACCAAGACGGTTTGTTTCGCCGACGACTTGTCCGTGTTTCATACCTCCACCAGCAAGCATCGCGCAAGAGACACGTGGCCAGTGGTCTCGACCGGAGTTGGCGTTGATTTTCGGGGTACGCCCAAATTCACCCCAGACGACAACGGTCACGTCGTCGAGCATGCCGCGATTTTCCATATCTTCAATCAAAGCGCTCACCGCTTGATCGAGCATTGGCATGTCTTGTCGACCACGGTTAAAGTTCCCACTATGCCAGTCCCAACGACTAAACGACAATGAAACACAACGGACTCCCGCTTCAATGAGCCGACGAGCCTTGAGAAAGTTTGTGAGCAATCGCGTGCTGCCATCGGACTGAAGTTTATCTTCTCCGTATCCATAACGATCACGGATTTGCTTCGGTTCTTTTTCGAGATCAAGCGCATCCACAAGTTTGCTGGAAGTCAGAATTCCGAACGCTTGCTGATTGAATGCATCGAGCCCTTCCATCATCCCGGACTGGTCGACTTGGCTACGGAACCGGTCGAATGATTTTAGAACCTGTTTACGGCTTGAAAGTCGGTCGCTGGAAATTCCGTTGAGGACCAAGTCCGCAGCACCATCTCCGTGTGGAGTAAACGGAGCATGTGAAACTCCGAGAAACCCAGGTTGCCCGTTATCGCCCCAAGGAGCATGGCGTGTCTTGGGAGACAGACCGACATAGGTCGGCACTGCCAAATCTTTCGGGCCGTAAACTTTTGAAAGTACAGAACCGAGCGCCGGCCAACCGCCGGGAGGTTGGTTTCGGTCGTGTCGTCCGGTCAGACACTGGAATGCATAGTGCGAGCCGCTTGCTCCGACCATTGTGCGAATGAAGGTCAGCTTGTCGGAAATCGATGCCAAGCGTGGGAACATCTCACAAATTTCGACGCCAGGTACTTTCGTCTGAATGGGAGTGAACTCGCCTCGAACTTCAGAGGGAGCATCCATTTTGATGTCCCACATATCTTGATGAGACGGACCGCCCGGCAGAAAGATCATGATGATCCCCTTGCCGTTCCCGTTCACTCCGGCGGCTTGCTCTGCTTGAAGCACTTGAGGAAGAGTCATTCCGCCGAGGGCCAGACCTCCAATACGAAGGAATGATCGACGATCTAGCGTGTCGCACATCGGCGTGCGATTGCCAAGTAGGGTCAACATGGCGTAACTCCTGCAAAACGAAATCTTCGAAAGGAAATCGAAGGTTCGATTCGGGGTGGGTTGTATTGTAGGGAAGAGACTCACTCATGACATATATCGTCATGCTGAATCAGCATTCATAAGTATAGTTCAATTTGATCGCAAATGTCAAATTTCAGAACTGTGATATTCGCGTCACATCAGCACTTAACATGCTCACTCTCTCGATTCGTTGGACTCGTTTGAACCGCAGTATCCTCTGGGATACGATACCGTTTTGAAATTCG
>DAOUPA010000613.1 GCA_030626405.1 Planctomicrobium sp. | reverse complement strand
TCGTCTCTTTACTCGTCGGAACAGGCGTCAGTATCTGGAAGACGCTTGAGGCCGAGGATGCAAGACTGGCTGCAGTAACCTCTAAGGAACTGGCCGATGAACGATTAGTGCTGGTCGACGAGCAACGCAAATTCGCCGAGGAAAACTTCAGGCAGGCTCGCGAGGCCGTTGATCGGTATTTCACCTTAGTCAGCGAAAGCACTCTGCTAAACGAACCGGGTTTGCAGCCGTTGCGGTTGGAGTTAATTGAAGGTGCGATCACATTCTATGAACAATTCGCTTCTCGTAAATCTGATGATCCCGAAGTGCAGTTAGAATTGGCGGTCACTCACCTGAGGCTGGCCCAGATTTACCATGCACTGTTTCGGTATGACGACAGAATTTCGGCGCTGGAAAATGGTTTCACGCTCGTGTCGAGTTCATTCCAACAACAGCCGGCAAAATCGGAGGCCTATTTGGCATTGGCTGGGTTTTGGCATGGAGGACGCGCTTTGATCGGACAAGATCTTCAGCCTGTTGCCGATCATAATCACGCACTGGAGGTCTTTCAAAAAGGGATCGATCTTTGGGAGCAATTCGTCGAAGCTCATCCCACAATTTCGGGGTTCCAGAGTGACCTCTCCAAATTTCACGACGTGATGAATCACTCGCAAGCGGCCCTCGGACATCGAAATGAGGCACTGCAATCGATGAGCACAGTCATCGAGATTCGCGAAAAACTCGTGCACGATCATCCAAACGTCCCCGAGCACAAGGCCGAATTATCTTTCGGTTACTGGCACTTGGCTTCGTTATTTAAAAGCAGCGAATTCCAACATGCCGAGGAACTATATCGTCAGGCAATCACCATGTTAGAAGGTGTCGAATTCATTCTGTATCAGCCTGATCTAGCAGTCATTCATTACGACTTTGCAGATTTTTTGCGTTCGCAAAATCGTTCAGTTGAAGCATCGGTAGAGTGTCGCAAGTCAATCACTCTCTACGAGCGAGTGATTGAAGAATACCCGCATGTTGTGTTCTATCAGAACCTATTGACGAAATCTCAGCGATTGCTCGGAGAATTGCTGAGATCAACTGGTCAGACGGAAGTGGCAAATACATTGTTGCTTGATTCGGTTTCCAGCAATCCCAGCACAGCACAGGAATATGTTCGGCGAGCTGAAATCTATAAACAGATCCGGAATTTCAACAAAGCCCTGGCCGACTATGAACGTGCGTTAGAAATTGATCCGGTCAATTTTCTCATTCAGTCTGCATACGTCCAAATTCTGAAATCGAAAGTGAGCCCGAAGAAAGCAATATCCAAGTTGTCCCGACTGATTGAAACACATCCTACCAGCAGCACTTACTACCGACTCCGGGGAGTCGTTCTACGCCATCAAGAACGCTATGCCGAATCACTCAACGATTTTGACAAGGCAATTGAATTTAAGACAGACAGTAGTGCCCCCCAAGCTTACGTCAGCCGTGGTTACTTATTTGTCATGATGAAGCTGAATGACAAGGCAATCACAGACCTGAATGAAGCGTTTGCGTATTCCAACAACACCATTGACACAGCGAGTTTTGTGACTGACGTGTCAAGAAAACTGAGCAAAAAAGGAAAGTATAAGGATGCCCTAGTCGTCGCTCAGATCGTTTCGGAAAACGCTCCCAGTTTCTATCTCGTTGATGTCGCTTTTTGCGAAGCCAATCTGGGATTACAACGCTATGAGGAAGCCCTCGCTCACATCAACGATGCGATTTCGATTCACCCTGAAGTGTGGACCCTCTACAAACGACGTGCCGTTTCTTTCTTCGGATTGAGTCGATTTGACGAAGCCTTGGCCGACTTGAATACGTCTCTTGATCTAAGGTCGTACGATCCTTCTGTCTTTTGGTGGATCTCGCCTGGCGACATCGCTGACTGTCCCGACATGGCTTTCCGAGTGGGTATGAAACAACTGGCGAATCGCGCCGTCGGACTTAGTAAACATTCTTCAGAATCGTTGGCTGCCCGGGCGGCTCTTTTCCTCGCCTTAGGTGATTCAGACCAAGCCCGGCAAGACCTCGATGCAGTCACAGCTGCGGATGATGCAGGTTACTACCCCTTGCATCAAGCTGCTTTGCTTTCCCTGACAACTGACAATTCTACCCGGTACTCAAAGCTTTGTCAGAAAATGCTTGCCGTTTTTGCCAATTCGGACGTCCCTCGCGACACTCACTTCACCACCTTGACGTGTGCTCTTGCGCCGGCTGCTCTCGAAGACTACGCCCCCGCTATCAAGCTAGCCCGACGCGCGTTTGGGAATGGCGCTGGCAACCAGAGTTCCCTCGATGTCCTCGGGGCGATTCTGATGCGGTCTGGGAAAAATACAGAAGCGAAAGAGACACTAGAAATGGCGATTACTGATGCTGGCTCTGCGAACACTTCAATCAGTCACATCCGGTACTTCCTGGCAATCACTGAACAGCGTTTAGGAAATACAGAAGGCGCGCAAACGAATTTAAAGGAAGCCAATACGTCATCAGAAAAAGAACTCGCTGATTCACCACCTTGGAACCGCAAACTGACATTGGAACTGCTCCGCAAAGAAGCCGAAGCACTCATCGAAACTGCGACAGATGACAACAACTAACGATTTAGCCGGCGGTCAATGACCGGCGGGAATCACCAACCACGGTCCATAGCCACGTAGTCTGGTGGCCAACGAAAACAAACACGAAAAACGGACCCACAACACAACATGCCAGTGAGATGAGTCTCACCGGCGAATCGATCCAGACCTGGTTGGTGAGTATGGAGAAGATAACGTAGGCGATCTGCTGGTAGAGAAAGGGCCAATGATCTTTCTATCAATAGATCGTGTGCGGGCTGAGCCTCTCCCCGTTTCAGTTGACCAGATCCGTTGTATTCATCAGGTCTACTCAACAGAGATTGGGGGGAGGTCGTTTTTCATTCCACTACGCGACGGAAGAACGTGATTAATGAAATGGCGTAGAACCGCAGCAGTTCCACAGCATTCCCGTTAACTCAACCGTTTAATAGCACAGCGAGAAAACCACCGTTTTTGATTTAACCAAAGCCACCGTCACAAATTCCCCGTACGCTCTTCTGTGTAATCCAGCGGCTCAGTCGAATCAATCGGCTCAAGATGAAACGACCACTCCCCGCTCTGGGATGAGGTTGTGTTTTGCTGAACAACTCCGAAATTAACCAGATAAAGGAGCAGACGGTGCACAGTATGGGTGACAAATGGTCGTTTTGGGCCGTAAGGAGTGAGTCAACCGTCGAACGGGAAGAGAAATTGTGGCAAGCGAAGCGAAGTCAGGGTATCATCGACTCAAATGTCCGCCGGTGCAGGCGGAACAGATTCCATCTGGGAAATGTCCGTTTACCCAACGAGGAGAGTCATGATGTTTGCTCGTATCACAGTCGCGTTACTGGTTCACTTGATATGGCACTCCGCTCTGCTCCACGCCCAAAGCAGTCCCCCTCCCATCGACCTGTCGGAGAATTATCAGCAAGTGGTAGCGTCCGTCGTATACATCGAGGTCGGAAATCCCCTCGAGAGGACTGGATCCGGTTCGGGATTCATACTCCACGCGGACGGATACATTGCGACGGCCGCACACGTGGTGGAGCACGCAGACATTGTTCGCGTCACGTTCCACGATGAAACGTTTTGTCAAGCAAAGGTCGTGACGATGTCTCGCGCCCAGGATT
>DAOUPA010000521.1 GCA_030626405.1 Planctomicrobium sp. | reverse complement strand
TGATACTTATCGTGGAACGTTGACGAGGCTCGGTTCTTACTCTGCTAAGAAAAGATGCTGCGGAATTTCCGTTTATGGCGGTAGCGACATGTCGCCGTTTTCCGGGGTCGTCGTGAGTCATCTGCGAGAATTTAGATCCCCGCAGATGCATCGAGGGGGATTTGATGGATGCGCGGAGAGTTGATTGTTTGAGTGCCGTGGCGAACTTCATCGCGATACAGAATCGCGATGAAGTTCTGAAAGGTCGTCCACTGGATACGTAGACCGGCAGCCGCGTCCATCATCTCACGGCAGAGACCGGAGATATTTTCAACGGCAGTGAATTATACTGGCAACATTTGTCTCACACTTTTACATCATGAAGCCGGTCAAAGAGCAGCCGTTGTGTGGGGGTCCCTTTGTACGGGTTAATCCAGCTGAAGACCGCGTTGAGTTGTCGGAGCGTTTTGAGCGGGACTGCTGATCTGTACTCCGTGTTGTAGGGTGAAAATTTCAGCCTCCCCCGTTTTTTGCATGAGAATTCAGAACTAGTACTACAGTTGCCCTGGAGTGTGTCCCTCACGTCAAGGATCACATCCCCGTTCCCATCTTGGATCTGCCAGTCTTCTGTGGTGAGATCGCCTGTAGATATCGGCCAGAAAACGTGGCTCTCGACAGCAGCGAATTTGGTGTATACGGTCTCTAGACTCGGTATGACACTCAAATCCGAAAGTGAGGCATTTGCATGTTTTCGTTTCAAACTCCAACGATCTCGGAGATCGCTCCAGACCTCTTCCGTTTTTGCATGTACGCACCAGAGATCGACCTCCAGTTCAATTACTTTTTAGTTCGGGACGAGCAGCCTCTGCTGTTTACGACAGGCTACCGATCCGGTTTCCCGATGCTTCGAAAAGCTGTTGCACAAGTGATTGACCCAGCCAAAATTCGTTGGGTTGGATTTAGCCACTTTGAGTCAGATGAGTGTGGAGCGCTCAACCTCTGGCTGGAGGATGCTCCCCAGGCGCAGCCGGTGTGCGGTCTCGTTTCTGCAATGATCAACATTAACGACTTCGCAATCCGACCGCCAAAAGCGATGCAAGATGGAGAACTACTGAGTACGGGGAAGTACCGGTTCCGATACTGCTCGACGGCACAGTTCCCTCACGGATGGGATGCCGGGTTGTTGTTCGAAGAAACCGAGCAAACATTGTTTTGCTCCGACCTGTTTCATCAAGGTGGAAATGTCGAATCGCTGACTGAGGACGACCTCAGCGAGCGTGTGCGAGTGTCGATGCAGCAAATGCAAAATGGACCGCTTGCAAACTACATTCCTTACACTCCTCAAACGGACGGCATTTTGAAAAATCTGGCCGATTTGAAACCGAAGACGCTCGCCATTATGCACGGCTCCAGTTTCGCTGGTGACGGAGAGCAAGCTTTGGGAAACCTCTCGACTTCCATTCGGGAGATTCTGGGAGAAACCGGTTGATCGCAGCTTGTGGAAACGGCTTCTTCGCTGAGAACGTGGTGACATTTGGTTTCAGAAATTTTCACGCGCGTGCCAGTTGGAAGGGACTCACGATCTATTGAGCCTCCCGGGACTTCAATGTCAGTAGCAGGCGGGGATGGTCTGTGTAAAGACGTTCAACACCCACTTCGAGCAACCGCTTCATCGTGGCCCGGTCATTGACAGTCCACGCACCCATCTCAATGCCTGCGGCTTTGATCTTCTTCACTTTCTCGGTTGTCACTCCTTCGTGGTGTAGGACAAGAGCCTCGAATCCATGTTTTCTGGCGATGCGAATGTCTTCTTCGATGTTGGTCTCTTTGCCTCTGTCCCAAAACACCGGGAGATCGGGGGCGAGCCGCTTGACCTCAGCCATGTACTGAAGGTTTCCATCGTTGAATCCCACCCATCGTCCGGCTTTCATCGCTTTAACGAGGGCCACAGCGTCGGCCACGCAATTCATTTTCGGCTGAATCGAGACTCGGGTCCGGCGTTGCTTCATGACCAGTTGCAGAACGTCTTTCAGGAGTGGGATCTTCTGAAATGGACACTCGGCCATCACCTTGCCGCTTCGTTGTCGAAAGTCGGTGGCGACATCGACCTTCAACAGTTCTTCGTAAGTTGACTCGGTCACAACAAGATTCCGATCTCCAACTCGTTTTGTTGTCAGGTCGTGAATGACGACCAGTTTTCCGTCTTTCGTGCGCAAGATGTCAAGTTCGATCCAATCTGCTCCAACATTAATACCGCTCTGAAATGCCGGGATTGTGTTTTCTGGAAACTCACCCGAATTCCCTCGATGAGCAGTCACTCCATTCGCGAGGAACGAAACGGGTCCATCCTGTCCCTCCAAAACTGAACTGCGCTTCTTCTGAAACAACTCCAACCAACTCAGCGTGATCGCATCATGAATCGTCTTCGGTGGTCGATATTCTTTCGGTGTCTGCCCCCAATAGAAGCCGATCCAACCAGTTGCATATTTTCGAGACTGGTCAATAAATTGCCCAAGTTCCTTCGCATTACATTTGAGAGGGAAGATTTCCTCGATGATGACAGGTTTGCCGACTGCAGCAAATCCTTTGAGCGTTTTTATCGCCTCGGCTACTTTCCCCTTCTCCGGGTAGATGTGCATGGCGATGAAGTCGAGGTCATCGGCAATCTTCTCCGGGACGAATCCAGAAGTCAGACCAGGTCGGTCCAAACTCCACGGAACAAGCCCGACCGTAATCAGGTGCTGTTTGTCATGTTTCCGAATTGCGGCGACAAGATGTTTCACCCACTGACGGGCAACGTCAGAGCGTTTTCGATTCCGCCGTTCCAGAGCAATAAACTGCACAAAGTGCTTACCACCGAATCCCGGACCGAGCCAATCGTCCCGCTTCCTGTCTCCACCAGGAACAACCGGTTCATTCATGAGGTCGTAACAGAAGATCGCCGGGCTTTTCGAGCATGTCTTGGCGACTGCTTCCCAGAAGACTGCCTGTGCCGCCCAGCGGTTTCGCTCGCTCAACGTGTCGTACCATTCCGGGACATCCTTCTTGTGGTAACACCCGAGGCCAGTGAGATCGAGGTAAAGCCCGGTCTGTTCCGCCAACTTGACCAGTCGATCAAGCTGCTTCAGAGAAGACTTCCGGGGCTTGGTCGGGCTCTCCATGAATGTCCCGAACTGGAGATGGATGCGGACGACGTTTGCCCCAAGCTCCTGCATCTCCTGGAATGCGGATTCGACTGTGGGCCATTTCTCGTCCCAATAATCCTCGATCAGTTGGCCATCGCCTTCATGATCGTAGTTGAATCCCCATGGGATGAACGGCTTTCCGGACTTCGACAGCACGAAACCTCTTCCGTTGTCTGACACCCTCACTTGTTCCAATTCCACAGCAACACAGTGAGAAGCTGATGCGACTGTCAGAAACAGGACTGCAATCTGAAATCGTGTGCCAAGCATGGCGGACTCACATCTAATACGGTTCTTCATTTTCACCCTGCAATCCCTTCACGTTCACCGCTTGCTTTCGGAAACAAACCCGACAGGCAGGAAACAGAGCGAAAAAACCGAGCCACGGGGAAATCGACCTGAGGTAACCAAGTTCAGTTCATGAAACGCCATCATACCGCCAACAGTCAGAACGCCGCAAATGTCTTCCCATTTCCCAAAGACGATCATTTCAGAGATTGTCACGACGAACTCTGCCGTCATCGACAACTCAATTCCTAGTCAAGAGGCCCATGAAAAGGGTATCATCGAGTCAACAGTAAACATTAACTGACGAAAGTCCGGTGAAGCGATAGCGTGTCGATCAGGACGTCACTGGCGTGTTCTGTTTGAGGACACATCATTACGGGATCTGGGAACCACAGTCTGACCGGTTTCGTCTACCATCACCAAAGATCGCTCGTCGGCGAGTTTTCCGGCGGTCTTGCAGGAATGAGACGGTCATGAACACCAGTCATTCGGCCAAAGGCCCACTGAAACATCGCTTGATGGTCTCTGCCTTCAGCATCGCATTTGGCCTGCTGTTCTATTGGCTCCTGGGCTTCATCATCAACGACATTGGCACTCTCGAAGGGCCTGATTACTCCGAACTCGAAGAGCGGATGCTGGACGAGAAACTCATTGAAGCAGCAGAGACGCTGGACAATCAGATCACGGAGACCAACCGGGACATCAAAGAGCAGCAGAGTCGTCAGAAACTGTTGAAGGACAGCATCGACAACTCGCAGCGAACAATGGACCAGTTGCTGGACCTACAGCGGCTCAGCCTCGAAAAGGACTCTGAATTGTCGCCGGAAGCGCAGGAGGCGATGGCGGAGAATATTCAACTCTTCCTCTCGAACCAGCAGCAGTATCAGGCGCTGAACGATCAGGTTTCACAGTTAAACGAACAGCTCACGGAATTGAGTGGAAAGCAACGGGAGAACAACGAGCTGCTGTTCGAACAGCGTATTCCTGTTCAGGAGGAATACGAAGCCCAATACGAACGACACAATTGGATACTTGCGGCACTGAAACTGGCGGTGTTGGTTCCTCTGCTGGTGATTGTGGTCGTACTGTTTCTGAAATATCGCGGCAGTACCTACACACCGTTGATCTACGCAGCAGGAATCGCACTGGCGGCAAAAGTCATGCTGGTGATGCACGAGCATTT
>DAOUPA010000396.1 GCA_030626405.1 Planctomicrobium sp. | reverse complement strand
GAGGATTCCTGAAATCGCTGCCATCGTCCCCAGGATGATGTGAATCGCTCCAAGCCATCTCACTGATCACTCTTCCTTCTCAGTTGTGTTGTACGCGTCTTTTTGACTGAAACAGGGTCGGCCGACTTCAAATAAAGACTACTGAATCCTGAACTATTCAACCAGGTAAATCCGATTTGCTCGTCCACGTCCGCCTCCTGCTGCAAGGATTGTAATCGTCCCGTTTCCGGATGCAGCCATGCTTCCGATAATAAATTGAGCATCATAAGATCCGTTGCCGGAAAGCTGGAAGAGTGCCCATTTGGCGTAAATCGTGCCAGTCAGTACTGCATCAGCAGAATTCCCCACGATCGTAAACGTGCGGGCATTTCGTCGTCTTTGGTAAAAAAGTATTCCATCGAAATCACTCGATACAGTAGGCGCTCCCACCATGTAATAACTAGAGTAGTTATACTTAGTTGTGTCGATCGGGGAGAAAATCACACCTTTACTCAGTTTGAATGCACCGACGTACGATGTTCCATCGACATAGCCACTATTTCCTGGCGGTCGACGCTCTCCGTCATTAACGTCTGGAGCACCTGAACCGGGGCTGTATGAGTTCCCGGTGTTGTAAAGCATGACTCCTCGACCAATCACGAGCGCGTCATCCTGTGCATTTCCTCCCACGACAAACGCATCGGGAGTCTGGCTGTCAGGAGCGATGACATAAATTCCGGGTACAAAGAAGACTCGTCCGCCCGTAATACTCACCTCGCGATAGACTCCTGGATAAATGATGATATCCCCCTCTTGAAATGCGGCCGGACTAACATCAGCAAAAATGTCATTACTATCCAAGTCCAGAAATGGCCCTGGGAGATTGGAGTTCGTCACATTATCTGCTGTGATTTGCGAATTCTGCCCATCGGTAAATCCGACAGCAATGTCGCCGCCAATGCCGTTTGCCGTAACAGCCACCACACCACGGTAGTTACTCCCTCCAACGTAATCAGTCCCATCAACGCCACTTGACGTCGTCGGGGTGATCAGATCAATCAGCGGGTCTGGTTCTGGAAGAGATCTAGCGTGAAAAGGATTTTCGAGACTGAGGTCTGGATCAGTTGGCGGAGGGACAAACTGATAGATGTCGCCAAGGTCATCACTTCCACCAACAACATCAACCCTGGGCGAATACAACCCTGGAATTGGCGGGCCGGTCCCGTTGACTTGCACCTTCAATGCCACGTTCCCTTCGTTGTGCTGGTCACCAGGTGTGACCTCGTTTAAAAATTCATCGACTCCTCCTGCCTCTGAATTGACGATGACCCGACCATTCACGCGTAGCGAAGCTCCCCCTGAAACAGATAGCCCCGGAGCAGCATCTGGATCAAGGACAATGATACCTTCACCAGACGACTGTGATTCCCAACCAGCGACCGCTCGAGCTGTGACAGTACGCCCTTGAGTCAGCCCCAGGATGTGAATAAACAAAGTTTGCATCGGCGCATTGACAATGACCTCCACAAACTTCGAATTACCTGCGTAAGGACCATTCACAGGCGGGTGATGGTATGTTGTCCCGATCACCAGATCAGGAACTCCGGAAAGTCCATTGTGGATTTGGATGAAATCGTCAGCTTCTGCTGCGGCAGATACATCGCTCCCACCTTTGAACAATGAGAAAGACGCTGAGAGTGCACCTGCGTCAGCCGCATTCTGAGCCTGGCGGTGGGTCGCCATCAGGAAGCCACCATCGATGACCAGCCCCAGCAGACCGATCAACGCTACCAACATGACGGCAAACAAAACCATCACCGCGCCACCCCGACACGTTGCCGCCGATTCTTTTCTTACCCTGAGCATCTCTCTTCCCTCTAGTGATGGATTGGCATTGTCGACTCGCCGACAAATGTCCAGTCGGATGTAAACAGCAAAGTCACAAACGGTTGATGAACCGTTGAAACCCGATATCGAATGTGGCTGTCGATGTCATTGTTTCCATCCGGCCAACTGACGTTGATGGTCGTTTGGTCCGCAAACAGGCCTGGCGTGTAATTTTGTAGCAAATTTGGAATCGCAGAATTTTCAGAGAGCCCCACGGTATACGGGTTCCCTAAAACCTCTGGGTCCCAAATCCCAAGTACATCTGCTGTCCTTCCACGAACGATTCCTTGCCTCGCACCTTGTCGTGCTGCTTGTGAGACGGTGTTCAGTTGAAACACAGCAATTCCAAGTTCCAGCATCCCCAGAACAAGGGTGATAAAAACCATAATGACAAGCGCGAATTCGACAGTTGTCACTCCCTTCCGCAAGGGGCGGGTAGTTGGCTTCCCTGTCGTCGAGAATCGCTGCCATGTGCTGATTCGTCTGGTCATCTGATACCCCTCATTTCGGTTTCGCGAGAAAGTGTCACGTTCTGCGGAAGCAACGGAAATGAAGAGAAGCTGTTAAATGGCATTGTGACGGTGACGCTGACTCGCCACTTTAGATTCGCCCCTCCTCCCTCTTCGGTGCGAACAAATGTGGTTGTCACGTCGTCATTGACAAGCCCATACAGCGGAAGAGTCTGTGACAACTCCGACAACACTTCGTCTCGCATTGCTGCTTCCCACTGAGGCTGACTGGCCGGCGTGGTGGGGTGCATCATCCCATAGCCCGCGCCCGCGCGAGCCGCATTGGTGACTGCGAAGTACCCGTGGGCAAATCGCCCAAAGTCAATACATCCGAGAACAATCAGCAGAAGTAAGGGAAGAAGAAGCGCCAACTCCACCGCAGCAACACCTCGAAGAGAAGGTTTGAAACCACCGACTCTCGCGATAGATCCCAGAACTTGGGGATCGCCCCGTTGAAAAGATCGCATCATGAACACACCCGCCAGCCACCACTCGCGTCAAAGATGATGGTCCTCTGCCCTGAAAATGTCATAGTAAGCCCAGTTTACCCAGCCGAATATCTAGATACAACGCAAATGTCGCGAATTTACAGTTTGACTGGCAAAGGCTTATTTGTACCTCTCCTTTCTGAAGGTCGTTGAATTTGTCAGAGCGAAGTATCTCTGGCCTTGGGGCGGATAGTGATCACTTGGGCAACTTGAGGAGGAATGCACAATCTCTAAAACTAAAAGCAACATTGCCCTGATTTTTCGTTGACAACAGTAGTCATTGAATGTCAGTATGGAGGCTTGTATCTATTTAAATAAACGTGCGTGCAAAGGATTTTGTGCAGGGTACACATTTTCAGGGTTATGTGGGTGTGCTCATTTTGAGGCCATTTTGCCTGGAGTTCTTTTGGCTGTGAAAGACTTTTAGGCGCGATTTGCGGGGGGAAGTTTTATGTCTTTGGTCAGTGTACTGATCTCAGAGGACAGTGAGGGTATCTACTGTATTCGTTCCATCTTTCAAAAAGTTGACGATGCTCGACTGGAAGTTGTGTACGATCTTGATGAGGCCACTCATCAATGGCGTCGGTCGGATGTCAATCTGGGGATTGTTCATCTGGTTTCCAACGAGAATGGTAGAGCTGTTAAAAGATTACTGCTTGATCTCAAGCAATCTCAGTCTCCCATCCCGCTTATTGTTCTTTGTGGCCCTGAGATCAAACCAGCATTAACACTCGATCTCCTGAGAACTGGTGCGGCAGATTGCCTTCGTTTTCCTCTTGAAGAAGGCAAACTTCAATTCTTGATTGAATCGTTGACATTGCGTTCACGTATTGAGTTTCGGGTGAAGACGCAATCTCGTTCTGATGGAAACATGAGTGTCTTGAGCGGCGGTCCAGCTTCAGAAATTCCGGAGTTTCTGGTCGGTTCATCCGCAATGAAAAAGATACTGACCAAGGTGCAACGAGTTGCAGATTTTGATGAAGCGGTCTTGCTGACTGGAGAAACGGGAACGGGAAAGACACGAATCGCTCGCTACCTTCATGAGCAGTCTTCTCGGCGATCCGAGCCATTTGTGCACTTGGACTGTGCCTCGATTCCAGAATCTCTCTTTGAGGGCGAGTTATTTGGTCATCGACGTGGCGCATTCACGGGCGCTGATCATGATCGAAAAGGCAGATGCAACGCCGCTAGCGGCGGAACCTTGTTCATTGACGAAATCGATGCCGTCTCACTTGAAGTTCAATCGCGACTGCTCCGACTCACCGATGAAAGAGTTTACTCACCTGTTGGAAGTACTGACGACACCCCGCTGAAAGCTCGAGTGATTGTTGGTACCAACCGAAACCTATTGGACGAAGTTACCGCCGGACGATTTCGCAAGGATTTGTACTACCGCCTCAACGTACTCAATCTCAAGATGCCATCTTTAACTGAGCGCCGCGAAGAAATTCAGATGCTCGCTCAACACTTTATGAAACAGTCTGCTCTCCGACATAAAATGCCGGTGCCGATGGTGGATGCTGCCGTTTGGGATGCGTTCCAAGCCTATGTTTGGCCTGGAAATGTCCGGGAATTGAGAAACACAGTCGAGCAAATCATGGCGTTTTGCTCTGATCCGACGATTACGATGGAAGATCTACCTCAAACATTCCAGGATTTATCGACTGTTTCCGCTCGTTCGGAATTTTCAGAACAAGTCCTTTTTGATGACATGGAAGAGGTGGTTGATTCACGTGCCAATGTGACTGACTCTTGGATTGGTCGTCAATTTCCAGAGATGAATTCATTGGGCATCGGTCGTGTGAGTGGAGAGATTCGAAAAATTGTTGAGGCTTTGGTTGAGTCAGAGAACAATCGAACTCTGGCGGCAAGAGCGCTGGGAGTCAGCCGAGAGGCGCTCTACAAAAAATTACGAAAATATGACCTGATGGACTTCGAGATTGAGGCGAACCAATTCTAAGTGACGGTCAAAAAACTCCCACCCTCGAGCCGTTGGAAGTGGACGTACCTCGAATCTTAATTGTGATGCCGGTTTACAACGACTGGATCGCTTGCCAATCTCTGATTCAAGAGCTCGATAAGGTTGTCACTGATCAAAACTGGAATGCCGAAATTCTGGTCCTAAACGACGGGTCTCACGATAAGCGACCTCCTTTAAGTTTTCCAATAAAGTCGATACAGCGAGTGCGAACACTCTCGCTGAAACGCAACTTGGGACATCAACGAGCCATTTGTGTTGGATTGGCATACGCTGAATCTAATTGGAAAGGGGATTACGTCATCATCATGGATGGGGATGGTCAAGATAATCCAACCGACATCCCACGCTTACTTTCCGCAGCAGTTGAAGATCAGAGACAGCCGATCGTATTCGCCGCGCGACTTAAGCGTTCAGAGAATCTTGTTTTTCGAATTTTTTATACGATCTATCGCTATGTGCATTACCTCTTGACAGGACATCGTGTACGCGTAGGAAACTTCAGTGTCTTGCCATATTCACGCCTTGCAACACTCTGCCTGTATCCTGAATTATGGAACCACTACGCCGCAGCAGTCTTCAAGTCGAAACTTCCTCGAACGCAAATTTCCATCAACAGACGATCTCGTTCAGATGATCATTCGAAGATGAATTTCGTTGGACTTGTCGTGCATGGATTAAGTGCCATCAGCGTCTTCGGAGAGATTATTGGGGTGCGAATGTTCCTGTTTTCTTCAATGCTGCTTTTCTCAGCAGGAGTTGGAGCATTGGTCGTTGCGGGAATTCGATTTTTCACAAACATGGCAATTCCCGGTTGGGCAACATACGCAGCCAGTGCGATGATTATTGTGGGAATCCAGTCGTTACTGTTGATGCTGATCTTTATCTTTGTTGTACTTTCCGCCAGAAACGGGTCGGTATTTCTCCCAAGTCGAGATTTCCATCTCTTCGTGGGAAAAGTTGAAAATTGGGATTCGGACACGCATGACTGAAGTCCAACATTACCCTGGCCAAGAGCTTGAACTTTTTGCCAATGCCCATAATTGGAAACGTTATGTGAACCAGGCAGTGCAACCATTCCTTGGCCCGCTCGTTCTGGAAGTCGGAGCTGGAATCGGAGGGATGACACGCCACCTGAATGATGGACATGCAAAAAATTGGGCGTGCATGGAACCTGATGCAGATTTACTGCAGCAACTCACAAATTCAATTGAAAGTGGATCGCTTCCAAAGAATTGCATACCTCTCCCCGGGACGCTTTCGACATTAGAGGAAAGTCAGAAGTTCGATTCAATTCTTTACATGGACGTCATCGAGCACATCGAAGATGATCGTGAGGAATTGGTTCGTGCGAGCCATCACATAGAGCCCGGTGGATTCCTCATTGTACTCGCTCCGGCTCATCCAGTTCTCTATACACCATTTGACAAGTCAATCGGACACTACCGCCGGTATACAAAACGAATGATGAGGACTGTCTGCCCTGAAGACATGCAGGAGATTAAGATTCGCTACCTGGACTCAATCGGTCTCTTTGCTTCACTAGGCAACAGATTTCTTTTGAGGCAATCAATGCCATCTTCAAAACAAATCAATTTTTGGGATCGTTACATGGTCCAATTATCGCGTGTCATCGATCCCTGCCTGTTTTTTATGATTGGTAAATCCGTTTTAGG
>DAOUPA010000390.1 GCA_030626405.1 Planctomicrobium sp. | reverse complement strand
GATCCACTCCTTCACACCGGAACAGTTTGCAAAATCCGAATTTGCAGGTCAGCCGTTCATGGGGAACACCAATTTGCTCTTTGGTCAAATGATCAACCAAGACATGGTCAAAGGAAGCCTGTTTCTACCAGAAAATTTGTACGCAGATGGTTTCGGCCCCGGTGTTGCCGAAAGGTTACAACCTGGTTTCCGTGCGGTGACAGTTCCTATTGGAGGGGTTGGCGCCATTACCGGTTTTGCTGAACCAGGATCAATTGTTGATGTTCTATTCCGTTCGAACCCAGAAGGCGAACGTCCAGAAGTCACAATGACTCTATTGGAACAAGTCGAAGTTCTTGCCCTGAATACGAACATCATGGCTGGACAGAGAGTTGAATTGAAGAACGAGGCGACTGTGACTCTGTCTGTGACTCCAGCTCAGGCAAAAATGCTCAAAGTTGTCGAGGGACGCGGCGAAATTTCACTGACTCTCAGAAATGCTGACGATTTCGATAACTTTGAATTTTCACCTGTGAATCTTAATAACCAAGTCAACTTTACATCCTCGGCAAGCTCGTCCTCGAGCTCTTCAGCATCCAAAAACAATGCAGCAGAATTCGGTTCGATGAATTTGGTCCTTGAGGATGCATCTGAACGAGTGACGATGGACGATCTTCTAGGTTTGTCTGCACACCCGGAAAAGAAGCAGATGGCGGTCTACAAAGCTGGAAGCCGCGAAGTCCTTGAATTCGATAAAGCACAACAGGACACGTCTGCCGTACTGAGAAGTGGCAAGCGAGTTCAGACACCAATTGCAGGACGAGCACCTGTTCGCCGTGGTGATCGTGAGTCCGTTTCAATGGACTACCTTCCGTAGGTAAGTGATGTCGTCATTCGTCTTTCACGAATTGATTCCAGTTTTACTCTCTCGTTCAGAACTCATAGTTGACGAAGAACTCAGTTCGTGTTGAGAACAGTTTTCCATCTACTGCGCAAAGGATTTTGCAAATGTCTCTGATGCAGTCTCGTACCATGATGCTTGATCCCACCGGAGGGGACAGCCCTCAAATGGACGAACAGGAACTTGCTTTTCAGCAACTCAAGATTCGAATTCATGAGCGATTGGTTGATGAACTCGACTTGTCGATGCTCGCGCACGTTTCCCATGATGAGTTGACGGAAGAAGTTCGACAGATCTCTAAAGAACTTTTAGTTGAAGAAAAAATCGAACTCGACGCCACCGATCGTGATCGCTTGCTGGACGAACTGTTCGACGAAGTCTTTGGCTTGGGTCCGCTTGAAGCACTGATGCGGGACGATTCCATCAGTGACATCCTTGTGAATAATGCACATGAGGTATTCATTGAACGCCGGGGGCGACTGGAAGAATCGAGTGTTATCTTCGCTGATGACAAGCACCTCATCAGAATCATCCAGAGAATTGTTTCACGAGTCGGTCGCCGTATCGATGAATTAAGCCCGATGGTCGATGCTCGTCTCCCTGATGGGTCACGTATAAACGCTGTCATTCCTCCGATGGCTTTGGATGGTCCGACTCTGTCAATTCGTCGATTTGGTCGTAACCCGATGCAAATTGATGATCTCGTCATCAACAATACAATTCATCAGGATATCATCGACTTCCTCTCATCAGCGATCGATTCGCGTGTCAGTTTTCTTGTCTCTGGTGGAACAGGTGCGGGAAAAACAACACTTCTCAATGCTTTCACGCGGTTCATTCCTTCCGATGAACGTGTCATCACCATTGAAGACTCCGCGGAACTTCAGCTTCAGAATCGCCATGTCGTCCGTATGGAAACTCGTCCAGCGAACAACGAAGGAACCGGTGAAATCACACAACGTTCGCTTGTGCGTAACAGCCTGCGAATGCGCCCGGACCGAATTATCATTGGCGAAGTTCGTGGAGCAGAAGCCCTCGACATGTTGCAGGCCATGAACACTGGTCACGAAGGATCTTTGACAACGATCCATGCAAATGATTCACTTGATGCCTTGAGTCGCTTAGAACTCATGGTCGCAATGAGTGGCTACGATCTTCCAATTCCAGTGGTACGACAATACATCAAATCCGGAATTTCACTTGTCGTGCATCTCGCTCGCCTCAAGGGAGGCATTCGTCGCGTGATGCAAGTTTCAGAGATTGTGGGAATCCGCGAAGGTGGATTCCATTTGGAAGATATCTTTGGGTTTGAACAAACAGGGGTCGATGAACTAGGTGTGGCTCAAGGTGAATTTTACTTCACCGGCTATCGTCCGATGTGCTTGTCAAAACTTCGTGCAGCCGGGGTCCGACTCCCTGACGAAATGTTCGACAAGCGCCGCGTTCCTGTCACTTCATAACGATCATCTCTTTCAATCATATCTGGGCAGTGAGCCTTGGGTGAGTGCGAGAACAGTGAACGACATTTATTCACTCAACGCCTAAAAAGGCACAAGATTTAATTCACAAGTGAGGAAAAGTTGTGGGTTCAGCAGAAATCACAATTGTCGCGTTTGGTTCGCTATCAATGGTCGCCACGGCTGTTGGTCTGCTGCTGAAGGATATCATTTTTGGCGGTCAACAGACGTCTACAAAACGTTCATTAAGACGTGCACAAAACGTTTATGATCGCCCCGACAACCGAACTTTCTTTGGTCGAATCGACACTGGATTCGATCGATTAATTATCGAGTCAGGATTGGAAATCGGACCAGCAGCAGCAGCGATGATCTTGTTTGCGTCTGCACTCGCGTTTGGTGGTTCGATCGCTGTTTATACCAATCAGCCGTTGTATGCTATTGGCGGTGGCATTCTAGGATTGATCTTGCCACTCTTCGTGTTTGCTTCAAAACGTAATCGCCGTTTCAAGGAAATTCGAAGACAGTTGCCGGGCATGATTGATATGCTAGCCAGATCAACGCGAGCAGGCCGAAGCGTTGAACAAGCTATTTCAATTGCAGCTGAAGAAACAAACGGAATCATTTCAGATGAACTCAACCGACTGGACCAAAGCTTAAGTGTCGGTTCGTCGTTTGACCGCGCCATTAAAGTTTTTGCTCGCCGCTTGCCATTGGTTGAAGTTCGGATTCTGGCAACAACATTAATGGTTCAACGACAAAGTGGTGGTCACCTTTCCGAGACACTCGAGCGAATGGCGAAAGTCGTCAGAGATCGCCTCTCTATCCAGGGGCAGATTCAGGCAACGACGGGAGCGGGAAGAATGTCGACTGCGATTATCGCAGCGCTCGCTCCGGCAGCATTTTTGTTCATCATGATGATCAATCCGGAACACATTGAAATATTGTTGAACGATACCGCCGGTCGAGCACTGTTGTTAATCGGTGTTATTTTGGAAATGGTCGGATTATTGTGGGTGTTCATGCTCATGCGTAACGATGCTTGACTTTCGAGTTTTGGAATTGGTTTCAATTTTAAGTTTTGAAGGTCGTCCGAAGGAACAGAAATTATGAATTTCGTCGATATTGCCACAATCGTTGGGTTCATGGCCTCTTCGTTGGTTGTTTTAATTTCGGGGATGACGATTCTTCGTGCCCGCCAACGAGTCCGCAACATCGCAGATGTTGGACCACGGATGTCATCGAAAAAGGTGGGTAAGTTTCGCCTCTCACTTGCCGGAGCAATCCCAGGACTTTCTGGCGAATTCGAAAGCCTCGACCGAGACTTAAAACGGGCAGGATTTTATAGTTCAAACAGCATTGTTGAATATCTGGCAGCCCGCAATTTAATTGTGATCCTGTTTATTTTGATCGGTGGTTCGCTGGCAGTTGCCGCTCCACCAAATACTGAACTTCCTTTGACGCTTGTTTACATTACAATCGCTGCAGTGGCAGTTGCTTATATCCTGCCAAGAATGATCGTAAGTTTTCAGGCAAAGGCAAGATTAGCGAGAGTCCAAAAGGGACTTCCTGACGCAATGGACATTGTCAGAATGTGCCTCACCGGTGGTCTCCCGCTCCGCGATTCTCTTTATCGTGTCTCTCGCGAAATTGAATTTTTTCATCCTGATATTGCTGTTGAATTAGAGGTCGTTCGACGCCACTCCGATGCCGACACGATGACGAAAGCACTCAAGGAATTCGCAAATCGAATGGAGACAGAGGATGTCAGTTCTCTGGCCAGCTTGGTCAGCCAATCCGAACGAACTGGGACGCACGTAGCTCAGGCAGTGACCGAATTCTCAGACGGAATGCGGGAGCAGGCAAAACAAAGAGCCGAAGAAAAAGCAAACAAGACAACTATCAAGATGCTTTTCCCAGTTGTCTTGTGCTTGGCTCCTCCGGTACTCATCTTGCTTCTCGGACCGCCAATGCTCGAAATGCGAAGCTTCTTCCGCGACGCCCACGAACCAGGCGGAGTCCTGGACGCAGCTCAATACACCGAGAATGCGTCAGCACGTCAATAGTCCCTTTGGCTGCATGATCTGGTGAATGAGTCGGTTCCGAGGCTTCACACCTGACTTAAAAAAACAATCTCCGAAGACTTCTTGCACAGGTGTCTTAAAGAGACCGAATCGTCATTCCGCCATCGATTTTGAGCACTTGTCCCGTGGCGTAGGGAATCTCTCCTTCCACGAGAGATTTCACAGCTTTCGCCACGTCTTCAACTTCTCCCCAGCGACGCTCCAGCGTGAGACCGTTGGCGAAGAGTTCGTCATACTTCTCCGTTACAGCAGATGTCATATCACTACGGATCACTCCCGGACGGACTTCGTAGACATCGATTCGAAATTCGGCAAGGCGTGTTGCCCACAGCTTTGTTGCCATTCCAAGAGCTGATTTCGTAAGGCAATAGTCACCACGATTGACAGAAACAAACTCCGCCGAAATTGACGAAACAAACACGACACTCCCTCGAACTTCGGCACCTTCTCTGGATTCAATAATCAATGGTGCGGCGAGTTTCGTCAGAAAAAATGGGCCTTTGAGATTGATGTCAATCACTTTGTCGAATGCGACTTCGTCTGCCTCAAGGATATCTTTTCGCCCTGGAGATGTGATACCAGCATTGTTAATCAAGGCATCGAGTCGACCGAATTGCTGTTTCGTTGCCTCGACGAGCCTTACTCGATCATCTGAATTGCCAACATTCGCGGTGCAATAAGCGACTTCACAGCCTGCCTTATCGAATTCTTTAAGAACATCTGCGACTGCGTCTATTGATCGTACGCCGTTGAGCATTAGTGACCAGCCGTGTTCAGCCAACATTTTGGCGACACCAAGACCAATTCCTCTGGCTCCACCTGTGATGAGTGCGACTTTGGGCATTGTTACTCAACTTCGTAAGTATTGTTTTCAAATGACTGATATGGAATGATGGCTGACGACTTGTGATGTTACACAGGTTTACAGCCTACGCCCAATCACTCTGCGAGTTCACGTTCAATGATTTTTGTTCAAAATATTTATGTTTCTTTTTTTGCTGCGACTCTTTTCTGCGTAGTTGCAAGTGCCCAACATTCGTGGAGCGAAGACTTGCAACTTCTCCGTAGCGGAGAGAAGCGTGAATGGGACACCTTCCCAGAAGGCTCGCAGCCTGCAATCTTCAAGCACACTTTCAATTGGAAGGAAGCCAGCAAACCAGGCACGTTACGTCTATCACAACACAATGTGAAACAGCGTTGGCAAGTCGAGGTGAATGGCGAAAAGGTGGCGGTTTTGCACCGAGATGAAAACCCGCTGACAGCTTACTGGGAGGTCGACTCCAAATTCCTTCGGGATGGCGAGAACACGCTGACAGTGCAAAATACCGAACGGAAACCTCGTGGTAGTGATGACATTCTGGTCGGTCGAGTTGAACTCATTGACCGACCACTGGACAAGGTCCTCAATGAGGCAACCTTGTCGGTCAATGTGACTGAAACAAAACAGCACAACCCGATCCCTTCCAGAATCACAATCATCAATGAACATGGTGAGCTTCAAATGGTTGGGGCCGAGTCAAACGATCACCTTGCTGTCCGAACCGGCACTGTTTACACCAGCACTGGTCAGGCGACGTTTGGTCTTCCTGCAGGCAAGTACACGATTTTTGCTGGCCGAGGATTTGAATATTCGCTCACTAAACGAGAATTGACAGTCAAAGCCGGTAACAAAGTCACACTCAATCTCGAAATCGAGCGCCAAGTCGACACCACCGGCTTCATTGCCTGCGATACTCATGTGCACACGTTGACGAACTCCGGGCATGGCGATTCGTCTGTGCAGGAACGGATGATTACGCTCGCGGCAGAGGGAATCGAACTTCCCATCGCGACCGACCACAACGTTCAAATCGACCATCGCTCATTCGCCAAAGAAATGAACGTCTCCCAGTATTTCACACCAGTGGTTGGAAACGAATACACAACTTCGGTTGGTCATTTCAATATTTTCCCACTGTCAGCAACTGAGCCATCTCCGAATCACAAGCTCGACAATTGGCCGGATATTTTCGAGGAACTCAATCGAACCGCGAAACCACCTGTCATCATTCTCAATCACGCTCGCGATGTTCACGGTGGCACGACTCCCTTTGGACCGAAAAACCATCTTGCGATTGTCGGAGAAAACCTGCACGGCTGGCCGATTGGTTTCAATGCGATGGAAGTCATCAACTCCGGG
>DAOUPA010000594.1 GCA_030626405.1 Planctomicrobium sp. | reverse complement strand
GTAATTGATCGTTAAAGAGTTCTCTTTGAATGTTTCATTTTCAAGGAGGACTCACAATGTCAAAACGGATTGATCTCGCGGAGGTTGTGGCTCATTTTGAAACTCTCGAAGACTCACGGTCATCGGTCAATTTGCGACGCCCACTGCCAAGCGTTCTTGTGATTTCTTTGCTGGCTGTGTTGGCAGGAGCAGATGGCCCGACCAGTATTCGTCAGTGGGCTGAAGCAAAACAAGAACTCCTCTTGAACATGTTGTCACTTCCACACGGATTGCCTTCCAGAGATGTCTTTCGGCGCGTTCTCATGGCGATTGACCCGCAGGCATTTCAACTCTGTTTTGTTGAGTGGCTCAAGGTGTTGCGTCAACAAAATGTGAACGACGACAGTTCACAGCGACCAATTCTCGCCATTGATGGAAAGCAAGTCTGCACGCCGACCGGTCAGGGAGGATGAAGTTGCGGACGCGGTAGTAGAATTCGCCGCAGCCACGACAAGAAAAA
The DNA here is from genome assembly GCA_030626405.1 of Planctomicrobium sp. Lineage (GTDB taxonomy): Bacteria > Planctomycetota > Planctomycetia > Planctomycetales > Planctomycetaceae > Thalassoglobus. Next base: position 3,351 of record DAOUPA010000594.1, on the reverse strand, counting down.
AGGGCTCGGAGCGTTACACCTGGTGAGTGTCTGGTTGACTGACGTCGGTCTGACGCTTGCTCAAGTTTCGACAGAAGAAAAGTCCAATGAAATCACTGCAATCCCCGAGGTTTTAAGGCTTGTGGACATCAACGGAGCGATCATTACCATCGATGCCATGGGAACACAAACGGCCATCGCCGAGCAAATTATTGAAAACGGTGGCGACTACGTTCTGTCACTGAAAGGAAACCACAGTAAGCTTCACAGTGCGATCATCGAGTATGTCAACGAGCACCTCAACGACAACTTCGCTCGCATTCAATCTCGTGAACACACAACCGAAGGAATCAAACATGGTCGACACGACACGCGCACATACATTCAATTTCCGTTGCCGAAAGAACTTAAGAGTGAGGTCCGTTTCAAGAACCTGAACACGATCGGTCTGGCTCTCTCTCGCAGCGAAAAGGGAGACGACGAATCGATCGATGTACGGTATTTCATCAGCAGTTTGAAGATGGGCGTGAAGCAGTTTTCGAAAGCAATTCGCAGTCACTGGCAAATCGAAAACAGTTGCCACTGGTCTCTCGATGTGACGTACCGAGAGGATGATTCCCGCACCCGGAATCGTCGCCTGGCAGAGAATCTGGCTTGGCTCAGACGGTTCACATTGTCGTTACTGAAACAACATCCCGGCAAACAAAGCCTCGTCATGAAACGTAAAAGTTGCGGCTGGAACGACAACTTCCTGCTGCAAGTCCTTGCCACACAACACACTTAGTGTGCGCTGACCGTGCAGTTGACGACGACTCCAGAGCGTCGAGGTATCATCACCGAAAAAATTGCGACGCATATCGTTATCGATGCCAACAAGGTGGAACCCCTCATCGTAGAGAAAGCGGGCTGCTTCGGCTCCTATCAATCCGGCAGATCCGGTGACGATGGCAAAGTTGGGCATACAAAATGTTCCTTCTTTCCAGATTGGTCCCCTCCCATTCTGGATACCTAGAGAAGGGAGCAATAAAGTGCCACAAAAACACAGAACGCCGTCTTGAATTATGCCGGGAGAAAGCCACGATACAACGCGGTCTTGTGTCAACATGCTACAGCAATCAGCATAACCAGACCATCAGTGAAGCCCACGGAATCAATCAACATTCTTAACACTGACCGGTTGACTTAACACCGACGAAACGTCGGGTGTGGAATTAGACACTCGCTCCAGCAATGCCAGCGGATAAGTACCACCTAAATTATGGAATTCTGAAGTAACACCAAAATCGTGGATTTCTGTAAGGTTCCAACCAGAAATCGATTGGTTGCGCAACCAGTTTTCCGTGAACAGATGCGAGTAAATCCACACGCGCTGTGCTGAGGGGACCGTGATGGGAGCGGGGAGACCATCTCTATGCAATTCGAAGCGAAGTTTGAAGATGCCGGTCGTTGTCGGCAGATTGGCATCAACGTAACTTTGAAACCAGAGTTGGTCAAAATGATTGGGACCATGCCAATGGTCCATTGACTGCACCAAAAATGCATCGTCGGCCTGCCAGTGATCTTTGATATAAGCGGCAATGATCCTATCGTGAGACTGCCTCTGAAGAAAGTCCGTTAAAGCGAAGCCTGAACTTAAAAACACCAATGTACAGAGTACTCTGCTGAGTTTCTTGTGTGAAAAATTGAGCAGCAACATCACAGAAAGTGGCAGATGTACCCAAGACCCCGCAAGCATGTAACGTGAGAATATGGGCGTTTTTCCAAGAAAGAAATGTACTTGCGTCGCCGTAAACCCTGCAAGCAAAAATCCGGTAGTAATCAGCTCAACATAGCTTGCAACCGTTTTTTGTTCGTAGCCTTTGGTAGAGTGATCCCGAACGACTTGAACCAAGTAGAAAAGCACACCCACATACACAAACACAAACACAAACAGGAAGAACGGAAAAACTGATTCCAGTCCTGGTGTGCTGACCTTCATGAAAAATTGAGATGATGTCCTGAAAAAATACGCGAAGTGTCCGAAGTGTCCATTCACTTCAAAAAGCGGAAACGGTCTGTCAGTCCATTTGTAAAATACTGCGATGGGTACGACTGGCAGCGTGACAGCTGCAAGGCTGAGATTGATGAAGAAAATTCGTTTCAGCGAAGCCTGGCCGGTCCACCAGAGCATGAGCCAAACAAACTGATCGGCAATCAATACATTCACACCAAAGAAGTGAGTCCATGGTAGGGGGATCCCAGAGAGAATGAACAGAATCATTCGCGATGAGGTTTGCTGCTCGCACAATCTCAAGAAGGCCAGGCAGTGCAGAGATGCGAAGAAGGTCAGAGCAGCATACGGCAGGCATTGCTAACCTTGACTCATCCACACAGGATTGAATGCCATCGCTGGCAATACTAGACATCGCGCGGTCCGGTCCGTAATCATACGCAGAAGAATTCGGCTCCAAACGAAAACAGTTGCGAACGACATGCAAACACTTGGAGACCGCAATATCCAATCCGGGGAGCTTGAGTCGGCAAAACTCCCAATAATCAACCGCATCAATGGCGGATGCAACGACCCTTGCTGAAACATGCCTCCCCAAAACCGAGATCAATCGAGTAAACAAACAGCAGTTCATCACAGAGTAAAACACTGGTCATTACTCGATAGATCAATAATCCCGCTACGGACATTGCGGTGAGAATAGTAACGATGAAGAATCGAGTATCCTGATTGCCCGAATCGATCTTCTGCGACGTGACCTCAATCACTGGAACCTCCTTTTACAAATTCACCGGTTTCTGGCCGACTGTGATCACAAAAGTGCCAAACCACAGATCTCCCATGCTTGATCAACCAAATTGTAAACCGACAAGCAGGCGTTGGTCAGCTTGGGGGCAACGGCGCGACACGGAATATTGGACTGCCCCCGTTGTTGCAATCGTGAAATGAGGATTCTGTGATGAACTCCAGCCCACTGTTTTTGAGTTGGGATCAAAAATAGTCTTGGAACACCACCGAAATCCATGACCATGTAATTCTATTATGATGTTTGTGGCGATACTTCAGAGAGATCGAGAGACCGCAAAGCTTCTGCCGAATTACCTCAACCGCCGCTCCGAAGAAATGGCCTTGACTGTTCCATTGCGGAGATTCAGCAACGTCAATCGAATGCACATACGCCTCATGCACTAACATCGTCTGCTGAATCGACTGCCCAAAGCTTCGCTTCGATGGCTTCGCCAATGCCAGCTAGCGAAGTTCTTCATAGACTAGGCAGCGTGGACATTCAAATCATATCTACGATGAGGGCGGCGAGCCAGATGAAACCGGCGAAGTTCGCGGCTTTCTTTTCGTAGCGCGTTGAGACTCGACGACAACGTTTG
>DAOUPA010000036.1 GCA_030626405.1 Planctomicrobium sp. | reverse complement strand
TCGTGATTTTCACTTCGTTATTGAAATTTGTCGCAACCGGAATCGTATGAGAGTGTTCATCGTCGTGGCTATGTGTGTGTGGTCCATCATGGGCAAACAGAAGGCGACTGCTCAAGATGACGAACAAAAACAAGGACATTGGTTTCATCGATTGTCTCACTTCAATGGTTCAAGTACTCCCGGATGAATAAAACGCATCATCACACTTTTTATCAACACGAGAAATACCGTATATTCTTGTCACGATTCAAATCGGCGTGAACATTTGATCTGTCGCAAGCGTGTCGACATTCAAAAATCGTTTGAGAGCCTCGTAATCCTCGCTCGATGTTTCGGCCTCGTTTGCCTGCCGTCTGACAGCTCGAATCAGCAAGTTTTTCGGTGTATGCTCCAGATCAATAAACTCCATGATCTGAGTCTTATACCCGACTGCTTCGAGAGCGGCGGCGCGGAGAGCATCGGTCGCGAGTGCGGCGATTCGTTCCTTGAGGATGCCATGCTTGAGGATCAGATTGAGATCCTCGCTGGCGATTTGCGGGAAGACTTCATGCTGACAGCACGGGACAGCGAGGATGACTTCAGCATTGGCGGTGACTGCGTATTTCAAAGCGGCGTCGGTTGCGGTATCACAAGCATGAAGCGATAAGGCGAGGTGAACCTTCTCTGATTGCTGGGCATCTTCAATTCGTCCCGTCGAGAATGCGAGGCCATCGAGATCAAGATCGCTGGCTAACGTCTCGCAGCGCTGGATTACATCTTCCTTTTGATCAATACCCAGCAGGATGACTTCGCGTTGATGGATTTCGCTCAGCAGATGATGCACCGCAAACGTCAAGTAGCTTAGACCGCAACCAAAGTCGACAACGCGCAGCGGTCCTTCATCCGGGAGCTTCGGGTAGATGTCGTTGACGATTTCGAGATAGCGATTGATCTGCCGGAATTTCTTTTGGCGCGACTGCCGCACCTGACCAGTGGCGTTCATGATGCCGAGTGCTACTAGAAACCGACAAGGAGTTCCTTCTGGAATCAGGTAATTCTTCGTGCGATTGTGTGGCTTCGGCGAAGTCTCTCTTTTTTGCTGGCTCGCCTTCTTGGTCAGCTTCGCCCCTTTCTTTGTGACTCGAAGAGCGTATTCATGCTCCGAGGTAAACAGATACGCCTCGCGATATTGTTCTCCGAACAGGACTTTGAACCTCTCCAGTGATTCACTCAAGGGTAAATTCAAATGCGTTTGTTGTTTCTCGAATTGCAACTCCCACTGCAAGTGCGGATCGGCTTTCAGTACGACTGGTCGGGCAGTTTGCTTGCGCGGCACATTCGAATTCCGAGTCTGCTTCGTCGGAGCACTCAAAACGAGAGAGAGCAATTCTCCATTATTAAATGAAGAGTCAAAGAGTTTCAGAAATTCTTCGGTCGCTGGAGCCATGCTCGCCAAACTATACCGCGTTCGAGAAAGCTTGTCACACCAGCCTCATGGCGGTTGATTTGCCGTATTACCTTGCCCCTCGATCCCTAACCCCTTGACCAAGCGAATCCAATAACGCCGCTTCCCTGCGTGTGACATCCAGGTCGCGTTCTGTTGGCTCGCGTCCACCAGGGAGGAACGGTTATGATGTCACTTTGACACTTTCTTCACTCTATCATGGAACTGCAATGGGTCTGAACAAGAAACAGAAAAAGCAGATCGACGTCGCCAAGAAGAAGATCAAAAATTTTCAACAATTGCTGGTCGCAGCAAAGGCACAGCCGGATGACCCGAATGAGGCTCCGCGTCTTGAATCGGAGATCGCGAAACAAAAGCAATTGATCGCAGACATTCAGAGCGAAGGCTAAAACGGTGACGGACGGAGAAGAGTTTCCGCCGACGGTGATTGTTGTTCACCCGAAGGAGAAGCGAAAGAAATGTTCGGTCGAGCCACTTCGGGGGCGTGATGGCTTTGCCTTTTGGAAATTCCCGAAACGTGGACCAGAACCGCTCAATGGTTACGTTCGGCTTGGAATCGGTGGGCCAGAATTGGCTCCGGAAGATGCCGCCAAAGGACTTCTCATTCTGGATGGAACCTGGAAACTGACGGAGAAAATGCGACCGGAGTATTCAGAAATCCCTGTGAGAAGCCTGGGACCATGGGTGACTGCCTATCCGCGAGTGTCGAAACTCTTCGAAGACCCAGGAGCAGGTCTAGCGACAATCGAAGCGTTGTATGCGGCATACATACAACTGGGACGGGACACAGACTCGTTGCTGGAACATTACCACTGGCGAGAAGAATTTCTTCGACTGAATGAGCAGCGAATCGGCTCTTCAGTGTGAAATGGAAACGTTTTGCCGTACACTTCGAGCGTACGAGCCTGTTCGAGAAAGAATTTCTTTCTATCTGTTGAGGAATGAAAACCTATGAGTGCGATGAGTCGTTTGAGATTCGCTTTGGTACTGGGAGTATTGCTTTCAACTTCGGTTCACGCAGCAGAAACCAGTGAGTTAATCGAGAAGATAAAGTCTGTCGGCAAGCGCGGGGCAGGGCATGATGCCGCAGCAGTCGCGGTCAAGCAACTACAGAAAGCTGGCGTGGGTGCTGCAATCCCAATCCTCAATGCTATGGACGATGCAAATCCCCTCGCATTCAACTGGCTGCAAGTGGCGTTTGAATCGGTTGTGGACAGCGCGATCAAAGATGGGTCAGTCTCGGCGAAAGATCTCGAAGCCTTCGCACTCGACCGAACTCACCATGGTCGCTCTCGCAGAGTTGCTTTTGACTGGCTGGTCAAATGCGATTCAACGGCAAGTGAGCGTCTCATCCCTCAGATGCTCGACGACCCAAGCGGTCCCTTGCGACGTGAAGCAGTTGCCAGAATCATTGAGCAGGCAAAAGATGGCGCGAGTGATGAAGCGAAATTGGCACTCTGGAAGAAGGCTTTGACTGGCGCGGTTGATAAGGATCAGGTTGACGAAGTTGCCAAGGCTTTAGAGAAACTCGATCAACCTGTCGATCTGGTGCACCACTTCGGACTACTGACTGAATGGCGCGTGATTGGTCCTTTTGACAATACCGACATGAAAGGGTTCGACGTTGCTTATCCGCCAGAAAAAGAACTCGACTTTGATGCTGAGTACGAAGCAAAAACTGAACCTGTGAAGTGGGAAAAGCTTGCCTCCGAAAGAAAAGACGGCGCCTTCGATCTCGCTGAACTCACAGCACCACACAAAGGGGCAATCTCTTACGCGTACACAGAATTCACCAGCGCGGAGAATCAGGAAGTCGAGTTTCGTTTGGCAACGGCGAATGCCTGGAAGTTATGGGTGAACGGAAAACTCGTTTTTGCTCGCGAGGAATACCACCGTGGAATGCAATTCGATCAGTACATCGTGCGCGGCGAAATCAAGAAAGGAAAGAACACCTTCCTGATGAAAGTTTGCCAGAACGAACAAGAACAAGACTGGGCGCAACGCTGGGCTTTTCAGTTTCGAATTGTCGACGACTCTGGACGAGCGGTCACGCAGATCAAGAAGTAGAGCAAGACTTCTTCAGAATTCAATTCAATGCTTCTTCATTGCCGAAGCCATTTGAGAAGATCGGTTTTGCATTGATGAAGATCTTTGTACTGGAGTTCTTCGTTGCTCATTTCGTTGATTGCTTTTGCCAGAGCAGGGCGGTCAATTTGACTTGGACCGATGAGAGATTGGCTCAACAAAAAGAGTGCTCCGTGCTGTTCTGGAAAACCGATGGTGACCTGTCGTTCAAGTTTCACAAAGACCACCGGATCAGCCAGATCGAATGGCGACCGCGGTTGCTGAGGATGGAAATTGAATCGGTCATCGAAGACAACGCTCCAGACGAATCGCTCGAACGGGCCATGGTGGATCATCGTCTCGACGAGCTTTTGACTCTTCGCTAAATCCATCCCTGGTACTGGAACGTGAATTTGCTTTAACGGTCGACCGATGTTCTCCTCCGGTCGCCAGCCACTTGGGAAGGAAACATGCCCGTACGCCATCCAATCTTTCTCGCCGTCGAGAGCATGGATAATCACGTCCTCTTGCATCTGTGCGGCGATGCCACTCAGCGCGGCGACTGGCTCCAGCTCGACTGGATGATGATTGAGCAAGAACATTCTCGCGGCACTTCGCAGTGAGTCATTCAAGTTGTACTCGACATGTACGTCTTGCGATAATGCCGCCAGTTGCTTCTCGCGCAGAGACCGCTGGTGAAGATTCGCGTCGACCTGAAAGATCTCCCGGTGCGAAATCTGCCTCAGTCGCGGCAGCACACTATACCCCTCGCGGTAGGGATGAAACTTTTCGGATGTATCAGAAGATTCAATTACCAAAATGAGTCACTGGGGTGGCTGTGGCGCAGTTGGACTGAGTTACAAATTTCGAGAATGATCACAGAGGGCGGGAGGAATAAAACTGAATCGTGACAGCCCCAGAAGTGACAGTTTGGCTCAATTCCTGGGGCTGTGGAGATGGTTGATAAATCCCACTCGTCCTTCAAAAACAATGTGCCAATTTTCATCAATGCACATTTGCGCCTCAGCCACGCCTGGTAGTTTCATTCGTCAATGGATCGGTCGGTATTTGATTCGGTGCGGACGGTCGGCGTCTTCGCCCAGGCGTTCGCGGCGCTGGATTTCGTACATTTTGTAATTGCCCTCGAACCAGTACACCTGAGAATCTCCTTCGAACGCAAGAATGTGCGTTGCGATTCGGTCCAGGAACCAGCGATCGTGAGAGGTCACAACAGCACAACCGCCGAAGTTCATCAGTCCTTCTTCCAATGCTCTCAGTGTATCAACGTCGAGGTCGTTTGTCGGTTCGTCGAGCAAAAGCAGGTTTCCACCGGTTCGTAGAAGCTTTGCCAGGTGAACCCGATTCCGTTCCCCACCAGAGAGATCACCTACAAATTTTTGCTGCTCGGTCCCTTTGAAGTTGAATCGACCGCAATAGGCGCGGGCGTGGATTTTGGTATTGCCAACGATAATTTGATCCAGACCGCCAGAAATTTCTTCGTAAACTGTCTTCTCTGCATTAAGTGAATCTCGCGACTGATCGACATACGAAAGATCGACCGTTTCTCCGACCGTCAACTTGCCTGAGGTTGGTTCTTCCTCGCCAGTGATCATTTTAAAAAGTGTCGTTTTCCCGGCCCCGTTCGGTCCGATCACTCCGACGATGCCTCCAGGAGGAAGATCGAAAGTGAGGTTTTCGAACAGCAGTCGATCCCCGAACGCCTTCGAGAGTCCTTCCGCTTTCACAACTCGATCTCCCAGTGGTTTGCTCACTGGAATCTGAATTTGAGCGGCGTCGTCACGTTCATCAAAATCTTGTGAAGCAAGTTCGTTATATCGTTGCAGTCGGGCTTTGTTCTTTGTTGCCCGAGCTTTAGGAGAGAGCTTCACCCATTCCAGTTCGCGTTTGAGAACTCGTTGGCGACGGTCTTCTTTCTTTTGTTCGACGGCTAGTCGTGCCTGTTTTTGTTCGAGCCAGGCAGTGTAGTTTCCTTCGTACGGATAACCGTGCCCGCGGTCGAGTTCAAGAATCCAGCCAGCCACGTTTTCGAGGAAGTACCGGTCGTGAGTAATCGCGACGACTGTCCCTTGGAAGTCATGCAGATATCGTTCGAGCCAGGCGACCGAGTCGGCATCGAGGTGATTTGTCGGTTCATCCAGTAACAGCATGTCCGGACTTTGCAGCAACAGTTGGCACAAGGCGACACGTCGTTTTTCACCACCGGAGAGGAGTTCGATCTTTGCGTCCGCTGGTGGAAGGCGCAGAGCATCGGCGGCCATTTCGACCATGCGGTCAAGTTCCCAGAGGTTGGCGGCGTCGATTTGGTCTTGCAGCGTTCCCTGTTCTTCGAGGAGGGCGTTCATCTCCTCGTCGGTCATTTCTTCAGCGAACTTTTCGTTAACTTCGTTGTACCTGTCAAGGATTGCCTGCGACTCAGCAACACCCTCGGCGACGCATTCTTCAACCGTTTTGTCCGGGTCGAGGTGAGGCTCTTGGCGGAAGTATCCGATTTTGATGTTCTTGGCAGGTCGGACTTCGCCCATGTAGTCTTTGTCGTCCCCTGCCATGATACGCAAGAGCGTACTTTTCCCGGACCCATTGTCTCCCAGGACGCCGATTTTTGCACCAGGGAAGAAGGAAAGCCAAATGTCTTCCAGAACTGCGTCTTCATCGTAGATCCGAGTCAGACCTTCGATGGACATAATGTATTGCTGCCCCATGATCGTCGTACCTTACAAGTTCACAAAAAATAAAGTTTGCGGCGTTTTATCGTGCCTGCGGGAAAGGTTGTCGTATTCCTCACGGTCTTGTCCCGAGAGGCAGAACCTGACACCCATCGTCGGGAGCGTATAATCTCTTTTGCCTCACACTTCAAGTGTGGGGCAAATTCAATAACTAAGCATTCCTTAGAAGCCGGGCTTCTATTCAATTTCAAAAACCCCAGCGAAGCGGGATGACCAGAACGGCGACGAGCCAAAGCAACAGCGTGAGTGGCCCTCCAAAGCGGATGTAGTCGACATAGCGATAGCCGCCTGGTCCCTGAACCATCAGGTTGGTTTGATAGCCGACCGGAGTCGCGAAACAGGCGGCGGCAGCAATCATGACGGCGACGACAAACGGCATCGCATCGACTCCCAGGCTGTTTGCCGTTGAAATTGCGATAGGAAAGACAAGCGTGGCGGCGGCTTTCGCGGTAATCAGATTCGTGAAGATCATCGTGATCCCATAAATGATCGCTAATGACGCCATCGGTTGACCGCCTGCAAAGCTCGTCAGGTATTCCGCGACAAACGAACCGGCTCCGCTGTGTCGGTCGCTCATCGCTTCGCCGATTCCAATGCCAGCAGCAATCGTAATGAGGATCGACCAGTCGATACTGGCGCGAGCTTCGTGTGCTTTTACGCATCCAGTCAGAATGAGAACCATTGATGCCAGCAGCGCTGACGGCAGAATCTCCCAGCGAAAGACTGTATTGAGTAAAACCAATCCGACCAGAACCAGTTGTGCAATCCAGGCTTTTTCGCGACGCAAAGGAGTCGAGTTTTCAACGCGACTGACCAGGTAGAAGTCTCTCGAATTTCTTTGGATATCGGCGAACGATGTGTGAGCTTCGAGCAGCAGTGTGTCGCCAGCGATCAGAACGATGTCTCCGATTTTGCCACGCAATCGCTGCCCGTTACGCGACACTGCAATCACAACGGCGTTGTAACGAGTTCGAAAGCGAGCTTCCCGAATTGCGGTGTTGATGATGGGGCATGTGTTTGAAACCACAGCCTCAATCAAACATCTTTCGGAGCGAGGACTATCGAGTTTGAAGACCTGGTCAGTGGCAGGGGTCAGTCCTGGCAGCTTTTGCAGATCGACAACTGATTCAACAATTCCGACAAAGACAAGTCGATCATTCGCAACGAGTCGTTCATTTGGTGAAACAGCCGGAAGGATGTTTCCGCCGCGATCAACCTCCATCAAGAACATTCCTTGAAGATGGCGCAAGCCTGCTTCTTCAATGGTTTTTCCGATCAGAGGACTCGTCGGATCAACGAGCATTTCGATGGTGTATTCACGCGGATCGTCGAATTGCATCGACGCAGGTTTTCGATTCGGCAGCAACAGCTTGCTGGTCGCCAAAATGTAAATCAGACCTGCAATACAGCAGGGAAGCCCGACAAACCCCGGCTCAAACAGACTGAGAGGACGCATTTCCTCTTTTGCTAATAACCCATTTACGACGACAGTCGTACTCGTGCCGATCACCGTGCAGAGGCCACCTAGAATCGTGGCGTAGCTCAGTGGGAGCATCAACTGAGAGACTGACAAGCGACACTTTTTCGACCAATCGTCGAGGATCGGCAACATCACAGCGACGACAGGAGTGTTGTTCAGAAAGGCGCTCATGGTTGCTGTTGGCAGCATGATTCGCAGCAGTGCAGTGATGCGTGAAGTCGGCAGGCCGAGCATCTTCTGAATCATGACGGAAATGGCGCCGGTTTGTGCAATTCCTTCCGCGACAATAAACAAGAACGCGACGCTCAATAAACCAGGGTTCGAAAATCCATGGACCGCGTCATCAGCGGGCACGACACCGGCAATAATGAGAATCGTCAGGCCTGCCAGCAGAATCAAATCGGGACCAGCGCGCGAGACCATCATTGCCACGATAGCGGCAACAACGACCCCGAGAGTTAATGCGATGCCGAACGGTTCCATGAAACTGGGCTTACCAACTGTTGACGAAAGTATTAGGTCGCTGAATTTAAAACGCCACTGCCGGAAGGACTCACAATCGGCTTCTGTGGTTCACTCGATTCTTTATTGCTCCGCCGCGGAAACTGCTGCCAGAACATTATCATGCAGCAAGCCGTTGGTGACAACAACTCCTCGGTTGTCTTTCAAGGTCGATCCTTTGGAGAAATCGAGCGGTTTGCCGTCGATGTCGGTCACAGTTCCCCCAGCTTCCTCTACGACAAGCACACCTCCAGCGTGATCCCAAATTTTCTCCTGGTATCCTGCGCGGGTTGGCAATCGCAAATAAACGTCCGCATCACCACGAGCGACGACGGCATACTTCGCTTGCGAATCGATGCGAACAGGGTCGGCAATGGTGCCGAGCTGATCACGAACGTTCGCCGACCAACCATGCGAACTATGTCCTGACTCAACTGATTCACACATGCGGGCACCTGCCGCTGTGTTGGTTGCGGCAACTCGGAGTGTTTGTGGCGTGGCATCTTTAAGGTCGAGTGGGACAACCTGAGCACCTTCTCCGCGAATGGCTGAGAGGATCACTCCTTGAGCGGCAGGCCAATTCTCGCCAGCCTCAAGGTTGGGACACGCCAACGCGGCAACTTGAATTTTACCTTCGACAATGAGCGCCAACGAAATCGCGAACTGCTCTTTTCTCAAAAAACCTTTCGTGCCATCAATAGGATCGAGCGTCCAGAACCTGCTCGCGGTGCCATCGTGGTTTCCGAAATCAATCCAGTTGAGGACCTCTTCTTCGGTCGCCGTGAGACCTGTCGCCTGAATTTCTTCGCGAATGCGTTCGCAGAAAGGACTGTTCTCATCCAGCCGTAACTCGCGTGCATCTTCTTCGGCAACGATGGAATCTTCGGAGAAAACATCCCGGAGTTGTTTGCAGATCACTGCCTGACTTGCAAAATCGGCAACCGTGACGGGCGAGCGGTCTTTCTTTTCCATCGCATCATCGGCGATCGTTTTTTGAACGGATCGACAAATCACAGAAGCCAGAGTGACCGCCTGAATAGCTGTTTTCAATTCCGCTTCGTAGCCAGAAGACACATGGACCTCCTCGTGCATTTTCGTTAATTCAAATCGCCTGCAAGGGTGCCAGAACACCGCTCAGACGAGAGTTTACTGAATTCTAGGCGGGGAACGAAACTGACACAACGAGGAGGGAACTTGCGCTTTACACGTTCAAGCAAGCCTGTGGATTGATCCGAAGAGGAGCCTGCTCTCCCAATGTCCATGAATTCTTCCTCTCTGCGGCACGCTATTCGCACCAGTGTTCAAAGGTGCATGAGTTAGATTGTTTATGAGTATCACATCGGCACAAATCACTCAATTTCCACTCGAAATTGAAGAGAACGCCTAGAGTGTTGACACTGACTCATTAGACAATTCTAATCATTACCGTAGTGACGGTGCTGTGTTAGGAACTGCACCACTTTTGATTATCGATTCGTAGACCTTGGTTTAGGTTTTCGAAGATCACGCCGTCGATTCGCAACTTTGACTTTTGGAGGAATTTGAATGAAGAAATTATTGCTCATGCTGGCTGCAGTTGCAGTCGTTGGTACGTTTGCCTCTGCACCAAAGCAGGCTGATGCACGTCCGAAATACGTGAAGGCATTTACCGTCATGTATGACATTGCTGAAGCAAAAGAGAAAAAGTGTCTCATTTGCCACGGCACCAAGGAAGTGGACGGTAAGACGACCAAGGATGTCAAAGTCCGTAGCGACTACGGAAAAGCTTTGGCAAAGGCACTTGGCAAGAAGAATGTCAAAGACGCCAAAGATATTGCTAAAGGCCTAGAAGAAGCAGCCAAGGCGAAAACCAAAGATGGCAAAGCTTTTGGTGACTTCATGAAAGATGGCAAATTGCCACCGGCAGCAAAGTAATAAGCTGACGTCAAAGTGACGTCTAGTTTCATCGATTTGAATACGGGACGATTTCGTAAAGAACTCGTCCCGTATTTTTTGTAGTCAGCGCAGTATCTCAACCTCACCAGGAAAGGTAAGCTTGGAGAAGGTTGCTGATATTGTAACCTTTGCTCAATCAATTCGAGGAAGGCAGGCGGGAGCCTGCCCTACAATGACCCAGTTCAAGGAATCTCAAGCATGTCTTCGGAAGGTCAAAAGCAAGAGCTTCGGAAAGACCCCATTGTCGGTCGCTGGGTGATCATTGCCCCCGAACGATTAACCAGACCTCAGAACGTCAATCATAGTGATGAGTTACCTAGTGACACTTTCGATCCATTCCTGGAAGGACACGAAAACGCGACAACACCGGAGATTATGTCGTACCGAGACTCCGGGCAACCGGACCAACCTGGTTGGCGAGTGCGGGTCGTCCCGAACAAGTTCCCGGCACTCACCGTCGAAGGACAACTCGAAAAACGGGGGGTTGGGATCTACGACACGATGACTGGAATCGGTGCTCATGAAGTGGTCATCGAATGCCCTCATCGTGAAGCCAACATGTCGCGGCTGAGTGTGGAAAACATTCGCGAAGTCTTCTGGGTCTATCACGACCGTCTCGTTGACCTCAAGCGTGACTCTCGACTCGTACATGGTTTGATTTTTAAAAATAAAGGCGCTCGAGCCGGAGCATCTCTCGACCATTCTCACTCGCAGTTGATCGTGAGCCCGATTGTGCCTGTCACAATTCAGGAAGAATTGGATGGGGCCGCTAATTTTTTCAAATACCGTGGAAGATCAATTTTTTGTGACATGATCCAACAAGAGCTGGCAACTCAAGATCGGATTGTTTTTGAATCTGAACACTTTGTTGTATTTTGCCCTTTCGCCAGCCGCTTTCCGTTTGAAACGTGGATCGTCCCCAAAGAACAGTCGAGCCACTACGAAGACGTCACGCAACCTGTCATCGAGGATCTTGGGAGCATGATGAAAACAGTTCTCTCGAAGATGGAGCAGGGACTCGACGACCCTGCATACAACTACGTGCTCCACACGGCTCCCTTCTCTGTCGAAAAGGCTCCACACTTTCGCTGGCACATCGAAGTCTTCCCCCGGCTCAGCCGTGTTGCCGGTTTCGAGTGGGGTAGCGGCTTCTACATCAACGCCGTCCCTCCCGAAGATGCTGCGAAATTTCTGCGCGAAACAGAAGTCGACGTGAGTTAGGTATAGATCCGCAACAATTTCCCAAATTGATTCGGTCTACATCAGCCGCAGGACGATTGCCCAATGGCACCTGCCTTGGAACCACACGCCGTGAGCCGAACGCGCAAGTGTCGGGCATTTTGCGAGAAGACGCTGCCCCGCGAGGCCCGTGGCTAGCGCCATCGGCTCATATCAAGAAACTTATTTCAGGACAGGTCTCCAACGATTCGCTCATCATTTTGTAAAGATCAGGAAGAGGCGCACCGCAACGAAGAGTGCCGTACAGAGTGCGAGAAGGCCGAAATTCCGGCGAAGCTGTTGCGACTTCAAACGGCGTCCGATGCTTGATCCAATTCGGGCACCGATTGTTCCACCAGCGAGAAGCGCAGCGACCAGTTGGAGATCGACGTTGCCTGACCAGCCATGAACCACTGTGGACTGAAAGGAGACAATCCAGACAACCACCATGGAACTGGCGACGGTTTGTTGAGCAGGCACACCAAACAAATAGAGCAAGCCAGGGACAATTAACAGCCCCCCACTGAACCCCAAGAGTCCAGACAAAAATCCAACGCACACTCCAAACCAGACAAACATGGTCACCGAGATTTTTCGATCGTTCCATTCTCGCAACGTCACCACAGGTGGGATCATCATCCCATTGAGCCAGCCACGGGAGACGGGTCGAAATTTCGCGGCTCGTTCACTCTCCCACAACGAGAAGAGCCCCAGCGTTGTCAGAACCGCCAGGTAGGCACCGAGAACAAGAACGTCCACATTGATGAATTCACCAGTGGCGTTTGAGAAAGCGTTCAGTGTTGACCCACCAAGAAGAACGCCGACGAACAATCCGCCAGCGAGAATCAGCGGCAACCGCCAATCAATGACTTTCACTTCCCGATACAGAAGTGCGGTTGTTGCAGGGCCAAGAACGTAGCACGCCACGGAACCGACTGCGTAGTTCATCTCAATGCCGAGTAATGAACTCAGGACCGGAACGAGAATAAAACCACCACCCACACCAAAGACTGCCGAAACCGCGCCGACTGCAAAGGCAACGAGACTGGCGAGCATCCATTCCACGATTTTTCAGCTTTCAATCAATCAGAAGAAAGCAGAATTGTGGGTAATGCTGCCGGGAGATGCAAACGCTCTATCGAGAACTGTTTTAAATCTATAGCACTTTTCGTATTGGTGTTCGCGTTCTGCCTCGTGGAAGTCAGCGCTTATACTGATGGAAATCATTTTCCGCGGGCACTGGAAAGAGCAACTTGCTCTAGTGTTGCTTCAACCCTTAATTTTGGGGACGAGGAAGTGAACGGAAGCAACAACGGAACGATATCCCAGACTCACAACCCCAAACTTAAGGCCTGAAAAGGCTCTAGCTTCAGATCTGATAGTCCGGAAAATTGCTGTCGTTAGGGCGCTGATCACGTTTCAGGCCGCGTTCGATAAATTCGAATGATCTATGCACGACCACCCCCCAGAGAATGGGAACGAGCAAGCATGCGAGAACAAAGAGAATTCGGGTCCAGATCATCAGTATGGCAGAGCCGGAGTGATTGTGATTACACGAGGAGCGGGGATACCCTTCTCGCACGAGCGCGATTAAGCCAAGTCCTTAAATGCGTCCCAACTCAAATACCCAACGATGGCAGAGCAGATGAGGAACAAGATATCCATCATAAAGGTGTGTTCCGATCCGGAAAATGGAATGCCCATTACCATGTCGGTGATCGCCGCCAACGCGACAAGTCCGGCAACCACCATTGACCCAATGACTACTTTTTTGGGAAGGTCCTTCATGTTGAATCTCGGTTCTTCAAACAAATTGATCTGAATTAGGTTGCTTAGCCTTTAGGTAATCACCGTTGAGGGGCGATTCAGTATAGTCTCGCCCTTGTGCTGAGGAATAGTAAAGACAACTTTCCGCACCTGACAAACTTCCAGAAGTCTTCTATTCGCAAACCATTCAAAAGGTTTGGAGCGTGTGAATAGAATAATCAGGAGTAACTGTACAATTCCACCAGATTGCGGTCTGGGTCGAAAATATACATTTGTGTTGGTCCATCCGGGCGTTGTTTCGGACCAGCGACAACTTCAATCCCTAGCTCCTGCATCTTCTCCGCAGCTTGCATGGCGTTATCGACTTCAAACGCGAAGTGATGCGTTCGGCTGATGGAGCATTCCTCTGGAACAAACGACTTCGCTGGACCTGACTCATCGTGTTCAAGAATCAGGTGAATTTGCGTCGTTCCTGCCTGAAACCAAGAGCCTGCGAACTGAAACCCCGGTCGTTGCACTTCGTCCATGCCGAGGATGTCGACGTAAAACTTGTGAGACGTTTCCAGGTTTTTGACAACCAACGTCACATGATCGATGCGTTTCACTTGAATGTCTGGAAGTGGCATCAGTCCCTCACTCATTCTCTTTTGGACTCGAAGTCAGTTTATTCGATATTCTGAATAATCTCGCGCATCTTTTCGATGGCTGATTTCATATCGACAACACGATGTGCGATTTCGACGTCGTTGGCTTTCGAGCCGATGGTATTAATTTCCCGGAACATCTCCTGACCGAGGAATTCCAATTTTCGACCGGCGGAATCTGATCCATCGAGCAACGTGCGATACTGCTGTAAATGAGACCGCAGGCGAATGATTTCTTCAGTAATGTCGCAACGGTCTGCAAAAATACTCGTCTCTCGGATTAAGTCATCGTCACCGACTTGAACACTCGTCGAATTCAAGAGATCGTTGACACGAGTTTTGAGTCGGTCTCGATAATCAGCGATCACCTGTGGCGCCCGCGCGGTCACGTCAGCGACGTTGGTCTCGACAACGGATGCCAGTGAAGTGAGTTCCTCACCCATCGAGCGACCTTCCTCGATTCGGAATGCCTGAAAGTTTTTCAGCGCTGCCACGATCACTTCTTCGAAGAAAGGCCAATCGCCCTCTTCAACTGACTTGCTGAAGCTGTCTTCAATGATTCCTGGCAGAGTCAGTAACGGGGTAATTTCCGAAGGTGGATCGATTCCCAGTTCAGACGCAGCATCTGTCAGTTGAGTCCAGTATTGACGAATGGAGCCCAAGTCAATTTTGGGAACGCGTCGCTGGTCAAGCTGTCGAACGCGGAGCGAGACCGTCAGCGTTCCACGAGCAACGTTTTTTCTGACTAGCTTTTCAACGTTCGACTCAAGCGCCAAGAACGCGTCTGGACAACGCACAGAGACCTTCAAGTGACGATTATTAACGCTCTTGACTTCGACGGTCACGGAGACACGTTCGTTCTGGCCACTGGCGTCCCCGTGGCCCGTCATACTTAACAACACGGGAATTCCTAACGCTATTGAGTGGGATCTTTGCGAAGTGAGTCTCTCGGAGATTAGCTCTCTTCAGCTGGTTTTTCAGTTTCTGTTTTCTTGGTCTCTGGTTTTTCAGCGGCCGGTTTCTCTGTCTCTGATTCCTCGGCCATCGGCTCTTCAATGTCCGCTTTTTCGGTCTCTGATTTTTTGGCTTCCGGTTCCTCAGTAGATTCAGGCTCAGCCGGAGTTACAGGAGCTTCTTCGGTCTTTGTCTTCTCTTCGATCAGTCCGGGTCCTCCAAGTGGTGCCACCTTTGAATCATCAGCCGGAGTTGTCGCTTCAGAGTCATCAGCGGTTTCGTCTGCATCTTCGCCACTTGACATGGTTGCTTCACCTGTCGGCAAGGTGTCTCCGAAACTGGTTGCCGCTTTCCGCATTGCACAACCACCAATCCCAGCCAACAGCACCCAGATAACGGCAACCGAAACAGTAATCCAGGTGAAGACATCACCAGCCTTGGTTCCGAAAGCACTTTGACCTCCAGCCCCGCCAAACGCACCGGCCAGACCGCCACCCCGTCCTCTCTGAAGAAGAATGATCATCATCAGAAGGAGACCAGAGATGAGGAGTAAAATTTGGAGAATAAATGCCAGAGTCGCCACGCTGTCGTCCTTTCAAAAATTCTGAAACAATCCCTGTTTCGGAATTGATCGCGTCCGCGATCGATCAGTCTGCTTGAATGTAGTTTGTCAACAAAACGTTATGTTCACAGGGAATGAATATCGATTCCCATACTTTGCTGCAATGGGATTTTGCCATGTTGACAACATACTCCCGTCGCCAAATTTTCTATTTTGAAAGTTTGGCGCCTGCTTCGATAATGGGAAGGAAGTTTTCAGGTGTCAAACTTGCGCCTCCGACCAGTGCTCCGTCAACATTGGGTTGAGCTAACAACTCTTCGGCATTGCTAGGCTTCACACTTCCTCCGTAAAGGATGCGTGTTGCCTCCGCAACTTCCGCAGTGTAGTGGGTTTCCAGCCATTTGCGAAGATGATCATGGGCCGATTCTGCTTGCTCTGGAGAAGCCGTTTCACCGGTGCCAATCGCCCAGACAGGTTCGTACGCGATTACAACATTCGCCATATTATCGGCGGAAACGCCTTCGAGACCGCCTTCCATCTGCCCATCAAGGACAGATTCGGTTTCCCCAGACTGACGTTCTGACAAAAGTTCGCCAACACAGAGGACAGCTTGTAGACCTTTCTCTAATGTCTTCAAGACTTTACGGTTGATGCTCTGGTTCGTTTCATGGAATACATGCCGGCGTTCGCTGTGTCCCAGAATCACGGAAGTGGCCCCGACGTCTGCCAGCATTTCGAGCGAAACTTCTGCTGTAAATGCTCCTGAATCCTCGAAATAGCAGTCTTGAGCACCCACTTTGACCTGACTTCCCTGAACCGCATCAACAATGGGAATCAGATACGGGAAAGGTGGGCAAATCAAGACATCAACTGCATCGGTCGCACTACCGCTGCCGGATGCAAGCGCTGCTGCCAAGGCCGTCCCCGATTCTCGGGTGGTGTTCATCTTCCAGTTTCCGGCGATCAGATACCGTCGCATACTGCTTTCCTTCGTTTGAATCGATATTTAGGTCTGCCGCGACGAGATCACGGCACATTTAGGTTAATAAATCGCGTCACTTTAAGATGAGAGTGACCCGCTGATGTCTTCAAATCACCTTGGGAAAAGCGGGGAATTCTAACAACTCAACAGTTTAGCGGCGATCTGAACGTGGTTGGATTCCACGATTTCTCTGAATCGAAAGGAAACCTTTGCTTGATTCGTCGCCACCGTGCGAATCTTTGAGGCAAAATGCTCTATCATGCGGTCAGTCGAAGTTCCGGGAAACATCAAATCAGTGAATGCCGTTTTGAGGAGTGTCTAAGTGGCTCAACGAGCGAGGAAAGGTCTTGCCACATGGTTGACGAGCAGTACGACTCCATTCTTCGTGCTGGATTACCGAAAAGTTGTGCTCGTCTTCAATTATGGTTGCGAGGAGATCACAGGCTGGGAAGCCGGAAATGTGATTGGCAAATCGTGTTCACTTGTTACGGAAGGAAATCCCGAACTGATTGAAAGCGTCACCGGCGCACTTTGCCCGCCTGCCAGAGTATTGAACGGCGAGCCTGCCGTCGTTCCCATTGTCATGAATCATCACGATGGGAGTTCAACACCTGTCGAAATTCACTTCTTCCCACTCCCTCAAGCTGATGAAAACAACGAGTTTCGTATCCTCGGTTTGATCGCTCCCCTTTCGGGCTCCGGAATCGAGCTTGTCCCAGAAAGTGCTGTTCGGCGCTTCGAACTTGCCAGCCTGCTCACTGAGTTGCATCGGAAGTACGCGATCACTTCTCTCATCGCAAAATCTCTGGAAATGAGGCGAGTTGTCATCCAGGCAACGGTCGCTTCCAGGAACTCAATTGCTGTCCACCTGTTTGGCGAACGAGGTACTGGAAAAGAACACGTCGCTCGGATCATTCACTATGGTTCAGAAATCCGAGAACGGAGATTCATTCCGCTCGACTGTCATCGTTTATCACATTTTGAACTCTCTCGCACGCTGCGCAGACTCTTTGCCGAAGACATTTCAGAAACAACCTCTGGAACGATTTACCTGAAGAATGTTGATTCTCTGCCGCGAGACCTACAGGCGGAACTCCTCGAGCATCTCAGCCAGAGTTCGCCGTTCCGCTGGATGTCTTCAACATCCACAGAGCTAAGCAGCGTTGATGAAGAACTGTTTTCTCGTGAATTGGCAATTGAATTCACGCCTCTGGTCATTTCGATTCCACCTTTGCGAACGAGGGGCGAAGATCTTCTTCTGTTGGCTACTCAATTCATGGAGGAAACAAATCGCCAGCAAGCGAAGCAGTTTGAAGGATTCTCTACGGAAGTTGCCAGTGAACTTTTGACCTACAACTGGCCCGGCAATGTCGACGAGCTTGCCAAAGTGATCATGCAGGCACGGTCGAAGTGCGAGGATTTGACAATCGAATTCGAACACCTCCCGGTGCAGTTCAAAGCAGGACGCGATGCACAGTCGGTCCGCATGGTCCCAACCAGTGAAGCTTTGGATTCGTATCTGGAACGAGTCGAACGAGAGAGAATCCTGGAAGCACTTAGAGCAGCAAACGGAAAGAAAAGTACCGTCGCCAAGGCTTTACAAATCCCTAGAGCAAAACTCTATCGCCGGATGGCTGCACTCGGAATCGATGATTCAGGGAATCATGCCGAGACAACAACGTGATCGTTCTCAGTTGAAGTTGCTGGCTCTGCTTTTGGTTCCAACTCAGATTCGGGATCTGTCGCATCCATTTCGCCTGAAGAAATCGGCTCCAGCGTAAATCCGATACTGGTCAGCGAGTGCGTGTGTTTATCGAGTCGGTCTTCCATCTGCTCCTGTTCGACCTTCAATGCTGCTTGACTTCGACGTGAAGAGACAAGGTCAAGGGCGAGAAATGCCAGGAATCCGGACAGACCTGCCGCAAGCAGATAGGGGGCAGTCTCTTCACCGACGAAACGTTGAACCGTTAACCCGATAATAACTCCACTCAGAATCAGTATAGTCGAAACACTGATAACTTGTGATTCGGATTCAGATCGCGACATCGTGAGTGTCCTTCTAGTCGGTATGTATCTTTTCTGAGGGCCCGATAAAACCCGCCTCATGGAGCCTACGTCACAATTTTGACAAAGTCAAAATGTTGTCCTGATTTGCATCACAACTGGTCAGAGGAGTACACTAACTGACCTCGAATTAAAAAACTGTTGATCAATATTGTCTATGCATAAGGAGCAAACATATGTCGTTAACTCGTCGATATTTCCTGAAATCTGCTGCGGCAGCTGGGGCTGTGGCTGCAACTACCCACTTGCAGGCGCAGGAAAAACCTCGAAGTTCCAGTCCTAACGAAAAAATCGGTGTTGCCGTCATTGGTGCCGGTGGACGTGGAAGTAGCCACCTGAGTGCATTCTCAGGTTCTGCAGACTCAGAAGTTCTCTACATCTGCGATGTCGATGAAGCGCAGGCTGGGAAAAAAATCAAAGGAGTCGAACAGAAGCAGGGACGTGCTCCTAAACTTCTCAAGGATTTCCGGAAAGCACTTGAAGATCCCAGCGTCGATGTCATCAGTACCGCAACTCCCAATCACTGGCATTCACTCGTTGCGATTTGGGCGTTGCAAGCAGGTAAGCATGTTTATGTTGAAAAACCAGTTTCGCACAATGTTTGGGAAGGTCGGCAGATCGTCAAATGGGCACGTCAGTTAGACATGATTTGCCAATGCGGAACTCAGTCTCGTTCCAGCCCAAGTCTGGCAGCCGCCGTGAAATGGGTTCATGAAGGAAACCTCGGAGACATTCAGTACGTCATCGGGACCTGCTACAAACCTCGCAAGAGTATCGGCAAACTCGATCAACCATTGAAGATCCCAGCAACTGTCGACTACGACATGTGGTGCGGTCCGGCTCAGAAAGTCGATTTGTATCGTCCTCGCCTGCATTACGATTGGCACTGGGATTTCAACACCGGAAATGGCGACATGGGGAACCAGGGTATCCACCAGATGGACATCTCCCGTTGGTTCTTGGGCGAGCAGCAGTTGTCTTCTCGCGTGATGAGCATCGGTGGTCGAGTTGGCTACGAAGATGCTGGGGATACGCCGAATACTCAGATCGTCTACCACGAATTCGAGAAAGCGCCGCTCATCTTCGAAACTCGCGGACTTCCGAAGAAAGATCTCGACTGGAAGACCGGGATGGACGATTACCGTGGATCGCGAATCGGCGTCATCGTCCAGTGCGAAAATGGCTATGTCGTTGTTCCGTCTTACAGCAAATGCACTGCATTTGATAACGATGGAAACGAAGTGAAATCCTGGACCGGTGGTGGCGATCACTTCACCAACTTCCTGGATGCAGTGAAATCAGGAAATCGAGAAGACCTCAACGCCGAAATCCTCGATGGTCACCTTTCGAGTGCTCTTTGTCATACCGGAGCAATCAGCCACCAATTGGGAGGCACCATGACCAAAGAGCAAGTTGATGACCACGTCAACAAAACCAGAAACTCGCTCTGGAGAGATTCCTGGGACCGCATGGCGAAACACCTCGATGCCAATGGCGTCGACGTCAGCGATCCGAAACTCTCCGTCGGACCATTCCTGGAAATGGACCCGAAGACAGAAACCTTCCCAGGCAACGAAGCCGCCAACAAACTGCTGACTCGCAACTACCGCGAAGGCTATGTCGTTCCGGATGCCGACGCATAGGAATTTGCGGCAAGCTGTCTATTCAGAAGAGAAGCCCGGCTTTTTAGAAAAGCCGGGCTTCTTTAGCAAAGTGGCACAGACTTTTCTGTCTGTGCAAAACAAAAACGCCTCCCACTGATCTATTCATCCTTAGCAGCCGAAATCTCTGCTTCGCGTTTCTCTGCTGCTGGAATTCCCACGACAGGGAGATTGGGCTTCTGGCCTTCCGGTGAATCACTGAGGTCCAGTTCGTTCAGTGGGGTTCCGTCTTCTCGTCTTCGCAACAGTAGATAACCAATCGTCGTACTCGTCCAGAAGAAGCTAAACGCAAACGCGATCGGCACGAGCGCGGCAATCCCCATCCAGAACCGCATCAACATTGCGGCAAAATCATTCCCCAACACTTGATCACTCAATCCGCGCATGTGCAGGATGGTGGGGAGTTCAAAGAAAGTCACCTCCCGACCCAGTCCAGTTCCGACCGTCGAGAGACTCATGGCAACACTCAGTCGTGTCATCCAATCAACAAACATCAACAACACGCTTCCGTACGCAACTGCAATCACAACGAGAAAAACCGCATACCATGGGCGATTGAGGAGGTAACAAAACGACCGGCTCAGTCCGTCGAAAGCATCATTCTTTTCAACCGCGCTCGAACTGACCATCAACGGCCAACCCAGAATCAAACCAACCAGAATGAAAGCCATCACGCCGCCGATCAACAGCAAGACGCCCCAGATCAGCCCGATCACCAGTTCTCCCAAAACAGGAATGCGGCCCAGGAATCCAGCTCCCCAATTCAAGATCCCAAACATCGTCAACCCGAACAGCGCGATCAACGGAGCAAAAAAAGCTGCTGGGAATTGTTTCAGAGCGTATTCCGAATCGCGAATCATGGACCGACCCTTGCCAGCAAGTTCGCGAGCTACCATTCGGGAAATCGCTCCGCCAAACAATGATGCAATCGCCAGCCCTAGGAAAAGCTGACACAACGAATACCACCAGCGGGCACCACTCGTCTTAACAAGTCCCAAAGAAGCTTTCATCACTCGTTCGAACGGCCAGGTCATGGAGTTCGACTCGAAGAGAAATCTGCTCACTGGATCTCTGGAGTCAAAACGAGTCATCTTGGATCTCGGCAAAAACTGACTTTGCCAAGACTCTGAACCGAGGCGATCTTGAGTTGATGCCAAAACCTTTAACGAGATATCGTTCTTCGACACATCAAAGAATGTGACTGTCAAAGCGTGACTTGCCCACATCCACACAAACACCGCCAGAAGTGAAACGAGCATCTTCTGATAATCGATGGCAACTCGAAATCCGCGGAACATTCGCAACCACGGCAACCAGCGTTGCAATTGTGCAACGTTGGTTGGAAGAAATTTCTGATCGTCAACAGAAATCTCATCAAGTATCGACATATTTTCGCCTGTAGTGACCAATTTCGACTTCGCATCCAAGAGAGACAGAGTATACGCAGGTCCACACCAACGATGCCATAAGAACTGAGCGAAGACCGACAATTGACCTATCGTTGGGTGATGCGTCTCTTTCAAGATCAGTAAAATATCATGCGTGAGCGTCCCGGATTGATTGCCGATCACCTATCGTTGAACGATCTCACCTTCCAGGAATAGAAACAAGAACAATGACTTTTACTTGAACCGAGCTACAGGTTGCGGCAGAACGCATTGCCAATTGCGTTAACACAATCTTAAAGAAAAGATGTCCCATCAATATGAGAATTCAAATCAACGATTGCTCGCTTCAACTCACTCAAGGGGACATCACTCAGCAGAATGTCGATGCCATCGTCAACGCTGCCAATTCACAGTTGGCTGGAGGAGGCGGAGTCGACGGGGCGATTCACTCCGCTGGTGGCGCTTCCATTATGGAAGAAACGGACCGTCGCTACCCAGATGGCTGCGAAACCGGACAGGCGGTCATCAGTTCAGCCGGGAATCTTTCATGCAAATATGTGATCCACACAGTTGGCCCAGTCTGGAACGGTGGACTTCGAGGCGAATCAGATTTACTCCGATCAGCGTTTCAAAACAGCCTCACTCTGGCGTTTGAACACCACTGCGATTCGCTCGCATTCCCGGCCATCAGCACAGGTGTCTACGGCTACCCCATGGATCTCGCCGCTCAGAATTCCCTGATGACCGTTGCCGAGTTCCTAAGAGAGCATGAAGCTCCCAGCCTTGTCAAATTTGTCCTCTTCGACGCCGGGGCGTACGGTGCGTTTTCTTACGCATTAGAGAATATCGCCGCGGTCGCCATCAACTGGTGACAGGCAAAGCTTCGCTGCTCACAAACGACACTCCCTTGCCGCTCGCCCCTCTTCCCACTCTCACTGACCGCGTGCTTCTTTCATCTTGGCGACGTACGCTTCGGCGAGTTCCTGAACGCGTTTCATATCGCCTTTTTCCAAGGCGTCTTTCTCAACGAGAGCGCTTCCCAGTCCCACAGCACAGGCACCGGCTTTAACAAAGCTGGGGAGTGTTTCTAAATCGACACCGCCAGTGGGCAGCAATCGAATTTGAGGGAGCGGACCATGCACGGCTTTGAGGTACGATGGACCGCCGATGTCTGCCGGGAAAACCTTGACGATATCCGCACCTGCCTCCCAGGCAGTCAGAATTTCCGTTGGTGTGAAAGCACCGGACATCACGACCTTGCCGTAACGCTGGCAGAGTTGAATCACCTCGGTATTCACTGTCGGAGTGACGATATACTCCGCTCCAGCCAGAATCGCGGCACGCGCCGATTCCGGATCGAGAACAGTCCCTGCCCCGAGAAGAACGCGGTCACCGATTTTCTCGCGCAGCAGCTTGATGACATCAAGAATACCAGGAACTGTGAACGTCACTTCA
Organism: Planctomicrobium sp.; assembly: GCA_030626405.1. GTDB lineage: Bacteria > Planctomycetota > Planctomycetia > Planctomycetales > Planctomycetaceae > Thalassoglobus. The sequence continues at coordinate 2,935 of DAOUPA010000036.1, read as the reverse complement.
ATGACATCAATCCCTCCGGCACACAATGCTTCGGCAACCTCTAACAATCGATCTCCAGATGGGGCGCGAATAATCGCCACCAGTCCAAGGTCGAGAACTCTCTTCAAGTCAGCTTCTTTACTCATTGATCTTGATACCTGAAACACGGATTGTTGGGTGCGGTGAATTACGAGAGTTCTGGAGTTGGTGGGTTCCGCCAGTCAGGGAGAGAATACCGTGCAAGCTGAATCGTCGCCGAGTTCGCGTGCGTAACTCACCTTTGATCAGGCTTCACCCACCCTACATTTTTACTCGGTTCCTGAATACTGTTCTGCAAATTCCACAACTCTCATGTCGATCATCTCTTTGAATGAGTCGACATCCAGATCGTCGACCTTTTGATAATTCTTTCGGTTCACGACTTCGCGGTTCCGAACCGTTCCTTTGGTGACAAGTTCCAGAATCGCGATGGGGGTGAATGGTGATATCGTGACCTCCAACCGTGAATATCGCGACTTGGCAGGTTTACCAGGCACTAGATGCAGGTCGTCCCGAGTCAGTTTCCCACCCCAGCCATCTTCACTGACAACGGTTTGATACTCGAAACCGGGAAAGTGGTCTGCGAGCTTCTGCAGGCAGTCTTCAATATGCTCTGATAACTCCAGCCGAGTGCTGGAGTGAATCGTCTTCAACTCTTCTTTCGAGAGGTGTTCTTCCTCGGCAGCGCGACTCCGTTCGGTTTTGCTTTTCTCGCCGCGCTCGATGGCACGTTTGAGTCGATCATCAAAATTCATCGCTAGTTCTCAATACTACACTACAATTGGACACCAGTTTGAATTCTAGGGAACATCGGCCCTGAGGGAAAGAAGTCTGTCCATGTTGATTCAAGACAATCATTTGACTGATTCAGTGAAGAAAGGGTAACAGACGCTTCTCGGATCAAAGTTGAGAGAGTAGTGTTGCTTCAACTCGAACTTTTTGAGTTGAGGAAACAGAAGTGAGCGACAACGGTGCGGTATTCCGGACTCGCAACGCCAATTTCAAGGCCTGACAAGGCAGTAGTTTGTTCTCAGAAAGATGTTTGTGCGCTTCTCATTGAAGGTGATCCAGTGAAAGACTTACCGATCCAACCCGGCCAGCAATCCGTTCCGGTCTATGATTGCCACGTGCTCATCAGTGGTCCAGACCAAGATGGCCTTCTCTCTGGCGTCGTATCAAACTTGCCTGAAATCAAAGCAACCGCTTCAAATGAACGCGATCTCTTGAGAAAAATCACTGATGACTTCAAAGCGAGAGTGATGAAATACGCCAGCGAAAATCAAGAAATCCCCTGGCAGGCGAACCAGAAGCCGGAACCGGGACAGCAACAACGCTGGATTCCGGTTCACTTATAGAGCAACTCTAATTTTCAACAACAGCCATCCCGAGAAGGCAAATATTTCGCAGATCAGAACGAACCTTTACTGAAACATGAGAGTGAATTGATCTGAATTCGAAATTGCAAGAGAGAAATGTTTTCGACTGAACCTACTGAATACGACCTGCGATTTTCTCTTTTCGGGATTCCGGTGCGAGTCTCGATCTGGTTTTGGCTGTTGGCGGCCTTTCTGGGATTCGATCTAATCCAGAATAGCGTTGGGCTATTCATCGTTTGGATGTTGGTTGTTTTCATCTCGATTCTGGTTCATGAATTTGGGCATGCTTTGTTGGCAAAGGCATTTGGTTATCCCGTCAAAGTGCTCCTCTACCATTTTGGTGGACTGGCAATGTTTGAGCCTGACTCTCGTTATACACGCACCAAATCAATTGCAATGTCCCTGGCTGGACCGGGTGCAGGGCTGTGCTTGTTTGTCGTTTCTCTGATTGGTTCGTTTTTTTTAACACCATTGCAGGGAGCATTTTCGGAGTCTGCTTTCGAACTTCTTGATAACGCTCTCTGGTTTTCAATCATCGTCAACCTCACGTGGAGCCTGTTGAACCTGCTCCCGATTCTTCCTCTTGATGGAGGGAATGTTTTTCGAGAAATCTGCACTTACTTCAGCCCGTACAATGGAATTCGATATGCCGCACAGACGGGTGCAGTCCTTGCGGGAGTTCTCTGTGCATATTGCGTGACTCAGGGAATGATTTACAACGCTGTATTGATTGGCTCTCTCTGCGCGCAGAACATTCAGATTGCGCAGCAACGACGGTGGTAAAAATCGGCGTCTGAACTAATCGCTCTCAGAGACAACATCGCCTGTGGCCTCTGGAATTTCGACTTCGTGAATTTCCATCAAGGTATTCAGTTTGGTCGTTTCCAGTACATCGCGAATATCTTCTGAAGGATTGTAAAGATGGACAGCGACGTCTTGTCTGGTAATCGACGTTAAGAGTCCCAGTAGTCCGCTTGGCAGCAATTTCACCCCAGTCAAATCAAAGGCCAGGACTTCGCATTTGACTTTCTCAATCAAGTTCAGAATTTCTTCCCGACAAACAGCGATATTGACCGTATCAAGGACATCCCGGCCTCCAAACCCAACGATTGTCGTCGGACCAATGCGATACACTTCGAGAATCGGTGGTGGTGTCTTCATCTACTTCACCCAGCTTGTGCCAACTTGAGAAAAACAATTCAAGACCCACACAAAAGCTTACCCTGTCGGCGACACCGAATCAAAGCATTCCAAGCTGAAAACATGAGCGAGGCGAGTAACCGTCCCGAAAGAGCTTTCCGATTTGCCGAGATGAGATCATCACCAGAGGCACTGCGTCTCACAGAATTGAGTGGATCGTGGAGAACAAAGAATGGGCAGAAAACTTGCCGCATCGACACTTAAAACCTTCTTCCTAGCCACTACCAACTACCCACTTTTCACTGTGAGTGTGCCGAGAAGTGCTGGTTGATCAGAACTGAAAAACATGGAAGTTGTTTCAGAACTGTTTCCGAGTGCTTCAGATTATTGAGACTCATCCC